>JAGOQY010000008.1 GCA_018063125.1 Patescibacteria group bacterium
CCAGCGATAGCTCTTCTTCTGGATCTCGATGAGATCCGGGAGCGCCATGGCGTCGCGTGACGCCGAGAAATACATACGCTCGCGATCCTTGGGGACCCGGCGCTGATACACCCGCTGTGACATGGGGGAAATGTTGAGACACCTCTCGCTCAGGGACGGGCCAATGTCGGATAGACAGAACCGTCGGAGTGACACGGCGGCGCCGAGAGACGCGGAGGGTCTTTGGGACGATTAAAGGATGACCAGCTTATATCTGAGACACAAAAACCCACCGAGACGAGTGGTCGGAGGGCTTTTGGATCTCAAGACAGGATGGCCATGAAATACGGAATTTGTCGTTTTGGCACGCGAGGGAACTGCAGTATTTCCTTCGCCTGTCAAAACAATCGTATAACTGCGCGATTATGCCAAGCATGTTCATGACTGTCAAGAAAGAACACCAAATAGGCCCAAATAGCTCTTGTGAGAGCAAGTGTAAGGTTTAGGGTTGACAAAATAGCCAATCAGTGCTATATTGCTTCGTTCGAGATGGCCAATCGTGCCAAACGAACAAAAAACCTTACAACAAAGCCAAAAGTCTCGAAGTGGAGAGCGAGAAACGGCCTCTTTTTGATGGAAACCCCATCGAATTCGGCTATTTTGACTCATTGTTCACCTTCGAGACGTAAAGCGTCTCATTTTTTGTTTCATTGACTATTCTCCCGACAGACGTGGAGGAGGACCCTGCAACCGGACCTGTCCCAACAGGAAACGAGCGGACGGTCGCCAAAATCATGAAAAGCCGGATTCGTCTGGCTCCTCATGGCAGTAGGCGGCCATGGAACGGACAAAGCTTCGGCTACGTCCGCTCCCCTCTACATCTGTCGGAAGAAATTTCGACGACAATCCCGAAGGAGGCCTCTCGATGCTGTTCGCATTGATCATCTGCATCGTTGTCCAAGCTGCATCGTTTATTGCGGCTTTCTGGCTCACCTTGAGCACGATCAACACACTGAAAAAAAAGGGTAACGATACAAAAGGCCACGACATTCTCTATCTCATGTTTGCAGTCCTCGGCGTGACCATCCTCCTGACCGATCTGACTCTCTTCCTTCAAGTCCACCAGTTGGAGATGGTCATCCTCACTTGCTTCCGCTAGAAACCCTCACCCTCAGCGAAGAATACTCATTCTCCGCTGCAGCACCGAGCCCATGATCTCTGATCGTGTTCTCAGACACTGAACCTCGTAAAAACAAATGTGTCGTTTCGACCAGCGCGGAGAAACCTTCAATTTGAAGATCCCTCGGCTGCGCTCGGGATGACAATTTTTCCTTCGACAGGCGTGGAGGACGGCACGATATTTGGACCCAATAGGGACCCCAGATATCGCAGGGACACGGAACTCGTATGAACCGGTTTCGACTGGATCAGACGACATGTACATGTCTCCGGACCTCGAGGTCACACTCGATGCGTCCCCTCTACACCTGTCGGAAGAAATTTCGACAAATGGCGTCGCCGAGCATGGTGCCGGCGGATGATAGCCCGCGACGGTTCGATTCCGTTCGATGCCACCGCAGTCAGAAAACCTTTTACCGCACTGGAGAGTGACGCATGGATTCCAAGATGATTCAGGTTGCTGTGATGCGTTTCCCGGGCCAGGACGACGTCGTCGATGTCGTCATCAGCACCACGGGCTTCGCCTACTTCGCCGCCACCACGCACTCGCGTCCGACGCTCTCGAGCTCGGCGGAGTACGAGGGCACCGCGTGGCGTCACAACAAGATCTGGTCGCGACGCTCGTCGCGCTCCGGCTCGCCCCGCAACTACGGTCGCAAGTCGCGGCGCCACGACTTCGACACCGCGATGTAGCTCGCCAGAACCTTCCACATTTCACCTCGTCCGTCCTGCAGAAATCTCTCTGCAGGACGTCCGATCCGAACTCATGACTCACGTCGTGAACTCAGATCGGATATCTCCGACGGGCCGCAAGGCCCGCAAACATCGAACCTTCACCCGCCTTAGGAGGCACACATGAAACTTTCGATCACCGGAACCCCGTCCGCCGTTCGTCACATCGATCTGGCTCGTCGTGAGCCCTTCTCGCATCTGCCCGAAGGTCTCCGATCGTTCATCAAGATCGGTCTGCTCTGCGTTCAGGCAGAGCAGGAATATCTGCGGAACCAGGTTCCGGCCCCCACCCAGTCGGGAGTTTTTCCCGCCGTTCACGCCACGCCCCACAAGCGCGCGGCCTGAACGTCGCGCACTCCCCATGGGTTATCGGCGGCAGAGAGCATCTGCTCTCTCCGCCCGTCCCTCCGGTTGCCGAGACACTCTCGACCATCGGAGCCGACGTTCTTCTCAACTCAACTCGTTCGGAACTTCAGGGCAGACATGTTGTTTTGCACTGGTGTCCCGGGCAAAACACATTCATCGCCCAAAGGAGTCCTCGTGGCCCAAAAAATCAACGAACACCAGCTCGGGGAAGTGCTCTTCCGCAGTCTCATGCACATGAACACGGAAGGATCGTCCCTCGAACATCACCTGGCTCTGAGGGAGGCCGAGACTCCGCTCGCGGCGAGCACGCAGAAGCAGTGGGCTCGATCGGTCGTGACGCGATTCTACGAGAGGCTCAACGCCAATCGCGAAGCGCGCATGGACCGCCAGGACCTGCAAGCTCTCTTCATGCTCTACCCGAAGCTGAGCCGACGGCTCCTCTTCGGCGGCCAGATCGTCGAGAAGGCGCAGGAAGAGCAGAAGCCGATCCTCAAGCTTCAGCCGCCGCCTTCGACGAAGCGCGCCGGCTGGACGCTTCCTCCGGTCACGACTCCGCCCCGAAAGCGGCCTTCGAACGAAGCGCCGCCGACGTCGAGGAGCCCCACGATCGAGGTGCACGGCTGGCTTCCGGCCATCGGATGCGAAGAAGACGATCAGCGAGACACGCTGGTCAAAATCAACGTTCCGACGTACATCCAGCAGATGGTCCGCGGTCTCATCGCAGACGCGGCCGACAACTCCAACGACGACGAGCACAAGACGCACAAGATCCACGTCCCCGCTCACGTCCGGCAAGCCGCTCGGAATGTCGTTCTCGGCAACGAGCGCGACACCATCCCCGACGAGCTCATGAGCTCGATCATCGAGCCGACGCTCCCCTCCTCCACCTACATCCTTCGGGATGACGACGAAGAAGGCGAGCTCGTCTCCGACGACGAGATCGAAATCATCGCCGACGATCGCAAGATCAACGCGGCATAACCTCAACTCGGCCGAACGCAATTCTCGCGTTCGGCCACTCACCTTGATCGTCGAGTTCACTCGACACTCGAGGTGGGAATACGTTTTCCCTGCCCACCTTGTCGGCACATCGGCACATGACGCATCATAGTGAAAACGTCATGGCCAAGAAGCGCCTTCATCGTGTGGTGACGAAGACGGAGAAATCCAACTTTGTCGGCACCATCAAAATGAGCGAGGTTCGGAAGAAGGTGCGAAAGCCTCTTCCTCCACCCACGCAACGGCACAGCTCCAAAAAGAGCTACCGCCGAAAACCGAAACACCCCACATCGACGGAGGAGTAGTTGGATAAACAAGAACTGATCAGAACCATCAACCTCATTCAGTGGGAACTCAACCAACTGGAGACGCGTTTCCGAAAAGGGCACTGGCTCGCGCGGATCCTCTCACGATGCAACAAGTGTTGTCGCGGGAATAGCGTGTACGCCATTGCGCTGATCAAGCCGGATCTCTCCGGCCGATCGCCGTCATGTCTCACCGAGATCGTCGATGCGTACTGTCAGAACTGTGGAGACTCTTCCATCTGGTTCTCGCTGATGGCGATCGAACCGGAGCGAGAAGTTCGCCACGGGCTCCCCCAGTCACGAACAGATGAGCTCTGTTCACGATGCATCGCCTCCGAAGTCGTTGGAATCTGGCGTGGACTCAACCCCACGGCGGCAGAATGTCGGAACTGTGGAGCACTCGAGCTTCCTCCGGACATGCAACGACGCGCCCGAAAATACAAAGCCATGGTTCGCTTGAAGCGGATTCAGCTCGTTCGTGAGCTGTATCGCCTGCTCGCGATCCAATCGCCACAAATCTTCAAAAACCCATTCGCTCCTTCCCAGAAGGGATGACGGAGAGCCTCCTCTCCGTCATCCATCCACCTTGTTTCCCGAACCCGTTCGGAAGCCAAGGTGGAAAATGACATCCATTGACGTTTTCCTCACATTTTGTTAGTTTTCAACGTTCATTCGAGTTGAAAAACGTTTCCGAAACAGACCTGGAGGCGCGTGCAATTTCCCGCATGACGGCACTCGTGACGTGTAGTTTCCGCTCCGGCGACGCTGGACCTGGGAATTCTCCACGCGTCGCGCTCGCTCGCATGACGGTCAATCCACGCCCAGCTCGCGACTAGTTCCTACGACCTCGTGAGCACCTCCAGATCCGTTTCGGAAACACCTCTCGAATGAACAAAAAGGAGTTCCTTACATATGATGTCAGTGCGATTGAGCCTCGCCGCTCTCTCGTGTGTGTGTTTCTTTCTGTTCTCCGGCTGTTCAGAGTCCTCGGATTCGCCGGAATCAAACGGGGTGATGTTCACCCTCGTCCTCATCTTCTTTGTCGTGATCGCCCTCGCCCCTTCCAAGAGGCCGCAGGATCCGACGAAGGAAGAACAAGAACTTGGCTCGCTTCCTTCTGGAATCAAGAAATGGAACAACGTTCGAGCGACCTGGCGCGACCCAGGAAATAGGAGAAACCCATGAACAAGAACCTGCGCTGTGCGAGCTACGACCGCAAGAACCTCTTCGACGATCATCCCGCCGACGAGATCCGTGACGCGGCGAAGAAGAGCCGTGACCGCATCCGCGACCCGCAGATCGGCGCCACGTTCGTCGCCAAGGTGAAGAACGAGTCCCAGTTCCTGAAGGGCTACTTCCGGACGGGCGTCGACCTCAACCTCTGACGCTTCACTGACATCAACTGGCTTGCCCGAGTCGAATCTGACTCGGGCGCCTCATTTTTTCGATGAACGATTGTTCGTCGCAAGCATGGGGCGACGCGGAGGAAGTTCGCTTCCTGCGCTTCGCAGATTCGCATCCAACCAGACCAATCCGCGCTAATATCCCCCGTCTCAGAAATGATTCGGGAGACCCCGGATCAACTCTGTGACCTTTCTGCCAATCAGACCCAACCCATAGACGTGTCGCCTCATGCGACGCGCTGAACCTCGACAACAGAACACCCCAATCGCACCATCCAAAAGATGCGTGCAAAGGAAAAGACCATGCACATCGGACGACATGCTCTCGCTCTGCAATTGCCCCTCCTGAACCGTCCTCGCACCACGCAGGACTCCGAAGACAACAATGCGATGCTCTACGCCCACGAAGCGTTCGAGCTCGTGCTCCAGCATCGCTACCGAAGACACGAGGAGATGTTCCCCGAGTCCGAGATCCTCCGCCTCTTCGCGGACATCGAACCTGGGGATCCCGTCGATCGCAACAAGCCCGACATCGCGGCGCTCCTGAAGTACCCGATCCGGATGCCGCACACGGAGGTTCGCCTGAGCTTCGGCGCGGCGGACTGCATGAACCCGCAAGACATCCTGAACCACAAGGTTTATGGGTGCCTGCACGAAGGGATCCGGAACGACATCGCGAACAATCGGATGGACATCGTCGTCCTGTCCCCCGCGGACAGTCCGAAGTCCTGCTTCCGAAACAGCACGCACACCGTCTCCCTCTCGGAGATGATGGGCTTGATGACGCGATGCCAGGCCAGCGACGAATACATGATCGACAAACGCAAGCAGCCGATGCACGGCGCTCGTCGGCGCTCGCTTCCCGACTTCCTGGGTCTGACCATGAAGCGGAATCGAACGACCAAGGAGATCACCGGCTTCATCGTCGGCCAGGCGCCCGCTCAGCACTACGATCCGGAAAGCGAGGAGAACAAGAAGCTCTTCGCCAAGGTCGCCGAAGGCAAGTGGTCGTACGACAGGATCCTCCGAAGGAACGGCCGCGGATTCGCGATCATCCTTCCGGTCGGCGTCCTCGACATGTTCCTGCGGTCGTTCGTCTGCTACACGCTCGACGAAGACGAGGAACGAACCGTCCACGTCGACGGAAAACCCCTGAAGGCCACGGTGAAGAAGCTGAGCCTGTACAACACCTGGCGACAGGAACACTGCGTCACCGACTACGTCGATCTGACCGACGCGGCCAAGGTGACTCGAGAGCCAAGCGCTCCCGAGACCCCCACGGCGGCAACGGACGAAGACGAAGAAGAGGCGCAGACCGACAGCACGGTTGCGGTTCCAGATGCCGCCGAGGGACAGAGCCTCAACTCTGACCCCGCGGCGGATCTCGAGTCCGCGCCCGACGACGATGGCTTCGACTCCGACGAGGAGACGCCGGACAGTTCCGAGAACGGAACCACCGACGTTCATCCCGACGCGGAGGAGCCTGCGCTCGTGTCGGCGCCGAACTGACGTCCTTTTCCTTTCACCTATCTTAATCTCCCGCGAAGCAGAGTCTCGTACTCTGGCTTCGCGGACCCCCTGAGATTCCGAATCAACATCGGAACTTCAGGGGGTTCGCCGTTTCGGCGGACAAGGAGAAAACTGATGAGCGCGAAAATCCTGGTATTTCCCACGAAGCACCTCTGGGTCTTCGTACTCAGAGCTCCGACCATCGAATACGGAAACGCTTTCATCGTTCCGTTCACGGTCGTGACCGCCCCTCTCTCGAAGGCAGATGATCACGTCTGTCTCGCACCCTTCATCGCGGGCGGATGGGAGCCGCTGTTCCGTTCGACAGACGGCTGCAACACTCCGATCGCGTCGGAGTGGCAGCCGGGAGATCCCGTCAACTCGTTCAACCACGCGGTCAACTCGTTCCTCTCACAAGAGGATCGCATCGAGCTCCGCGCGGAGAACGTCCGACTGATGTACGTCGCACCCCACCTGGAGCTCCGACGCTCATCTTGACACCCCGGTTCGTCGGCCTTACGCTCGAGTTTCCCTTCGAGCGTCAAACCTGCGAACCGACTTACGCATCCGATGCGCGCTGTCGCGGAATCCCTGGCTTCGGTCGGGGCTCTCCTCTCTGCGATGTCGAACATCATCTCGCGTTGTTGCCGGTTTGCAGGTCCGGCGACTTGAAGCAAAACCCCCGTTGAGCACTGGCTCTCGGGGGCTTTTTTTTATTCCGTGACCGGAATCGGCGATGTCGAGCTCGTACTCGTCGTAACCGTCGCTGGTGGCGGTCGAACAATCGGTACGTTCTCTCGCTCATAAATCACCAGTCGCGTGACGATCGAAGGCGCACCAAATCGACGCCGTGAAACGATGGTGAGTGTTGTCAGTCCACGGGGAATATCCAAGTGTCCTCTAAATTGTCCGTTCTGTTCCACGACAGCTGTCGCTCCATTCACGGTCACGATCGCGCCCGCATCCGTTCGACCTTCGATGAGAACCCGTGGACCTTCTAATCGCGCTCCATCAATCGGGGAAGTTACTTCCAACAGCGGAGATGACGCGAGCAACACCGTTTGCCAAATCACATATCCTCCAACGACTGCCAGAAAAAGCAGAAATCCCAAAAATGCCATCACCCGAGAACTGACAAAAAGATCTCGCGCTCGGACACGCTTTGGCGGCAAGATCGATGCAACGTCACGACGCACAGACTGCGCCTTCAAGAGCACGCGATACTTTTCTAAAAAATAGGACGGACGACCTTCCAACAGTGTAATGATCGTCTTCACATGACGCTCGGCGTACACAGGATCAATCAACTCATCGAGATGTTCCTCCTCAAATGCGACCAACGTCGTGAGATGAATCCCCGTCGCCTTGCTCACATCATCACGCGAATACCCCCGAAGCTCACGCAGTTCACGCAAAGCCTCGCCAAATCCTCCGGACCCACTGGTCACGCGTTTTTGAACAAAAGCCATAGATTAGACCTTGTCCTCCTCTTCGTAATCTTCGTCGCCTTCCATGGGAGGAAGTTCCGCATTCACCTGATCGAGAATATCGCTCTTTGTTGGAGCCACCGCGGCCTGATCCATCCCTTTCGTAAACTCAACTTTGAGAATTTCGCGTGGTTTTGCCCCATCTCCCGGACCGATAAATCCTTCTTGTTCAAGCAAGTCCAGCAAACGCGCCGCACGGGCATATCCCACCTTCAAACGCCGCTGAAGCAATGACGCGGATGCTTTTCCGGCGCGGATAATTTCTTCCTTCGCTTCTGGAATCAATGGGTCTGAATCCTCCACCATGGCATTCGAGAATCCAGAACCTCCCGAAGACGGACGCTCCACCACCGACGAATCATATTCTGCTGGCTCGTATTTTGATTTGAGGAATCCAACCACACGCGAGATTTCATCATCAGAAACGAATGCCCCCTGCACACGTCGAGGTGATGACATGTCGGATGTTTGCATCAACATATCTCCACGACCGAGCAATTTTTCCGCCCCTGTGGCATCCAAAATAGTTCGTGAGTCGATAGATGACGCAACCGCAAATGCAAAACGAGCCGGAATATTTGCTTTGATGAGTCCTGTGATAACGTCGGTCGACGGACGCTGAGTCGCGAGCACGAGATGGATACCGACGGCACGCGCCATTTGCGCCAAGCGGACAACCGGACCTTCGACATCTGCAGAAGCCGTCACCATCAAATCCGCCAACTCATCGATAATCACGACAAGATATGGAAGCTTCTCCTGGCTTCGTGTGTTATACGTTCCGATATCACGGGCGCCGAACTTGGAAAGCACATCAAAACGTCGATCCATTTCGCGAAGCGCCCACTTGAGCGCATTCACCGTCTTTTCCGTGTCGGTAATCACCGGCGTCACGAGGTGCGGGATCCCGTTGTACACCTGAAGTTCCACACGCTTTGGATCCACCATGATGAACTTGAGATCATCCGGCCCATTCGCGTACAGAAGCGACATGATGATCGTGTTGAGACAGACAGATTTACCAGAACCCGTCGCACCTGCCACGAGCATATGCGGCATGCGTCCAATATCCGAAAGAGAGGCCTTTCCAGAAACATCGCGACCCAAGGCAAATGCTAGACCTTCGCGATGATCCTTCCATTCCTTTGATTCAAACATCTCACGAAGACCAACAGTCGCCACGCTCTGGTTCGGAACTTCGATTCCAACCAAAGCTTTTCCAGGAATCGGAGCTTCAATACGAATCGGATGTGCCGCAAGTGCGAGTGCGAGGTCGTTGTGGAGTGCCGTAATCCGTGAGAGCTTCACACCTTCCGAGGGCTTCAACGTAAATTGCGTCACCGTCGGACCAACGGCGTATTCCCCCATTTCAACCGGAATTCCAAATGTCTCAAGCGTTCGCTGAATGATGAATTGATTGTGTTGAATGTCTCCTGATGTCGGTTTCTGGTCACGCTTGGTTAGCAACTCCACTGGAATCTGCACCATCGGAACGCGCTTCTTCGGCTTTGGCGGAGGCAATGGACGCGAAACCACGTCCCCTTCCTCCTCATCACCTTCTTCAGATTCTTCCTCCTCTTCTTCACCTTCCTCCTCATCCTCTTCTTCCTCCTCTTCAACAACCGGAGGAGGAACCGCGTGCGCAGAGCGAACACGCTCCTCTGCCATCAAGCTTCGTTTTTTCATCATCCACTTGAATGGAGCAATCAATACCTGACCCACACGCATTAGCACATGCAAAATCATCGTGAGCACCTGGACGACACGCTTCAACGACGTATTGAATGTGAGGAGAAGTGAAACAAGAAACAGCGCCGCAAATACGACGATCGCGCCAACTCCGCCGAAAATTCCAACAAACGGATCCGCCACAAGCGCACCCATTCGACCACCGGCCTGCGCCAATTCCTCCGCTGTAGAAGAGACGTTCAACCCACGCGCCGCATGAACCAACGGATTCAACGAAAAATAGAAGAGGAGAAACCCGACATAATTCCCCACAGACAACGAAAGTCGGTTCGGAGAGGCTTCTCGAATTCCGATCGCGAGAAGCATGAACGGCAAAATCACCCGATCCCATCCAAAGACACTTGCTAACGCTTTATCAATCGCGATCCCAAAACTTCCTGCGAGATTAAACGTCGAAAGAAGGAGAATTGCCGCAATGGCAAACACCACCACGGTTAAGACTCCATGAAGTGTTTCCGGATCCAGCGAAAGATCCGATAGAAATGGGCGTTTGCGACGTCGAGGCATGAGAACCAATTGCCCGTATCCTATCGAGAATGCGGGCAAAAGTCATTAGCGTTTGTGAGTTTAGAGATCCTCAGCAGGCGGAAGATCCTCTCCCGCTTCATCTGTCGGAGGCTTCGGCATGCTCGCCGCGTTATCCGCGAGCTCTCGTTCACGCCACACGGCGATCACTTTGCTGCGAAGTTCTCCGTAAATTTCTGGGCGTTCGCGAAGACCCATCTTGGCATTTTCACGTCCCATCCCAAGTTTCTCTTCGCCGTAGGAGTACGAGTTTCCAGACTTCTTAATCACCCCATATTCGGTCGCAAGATCAAGAAGATCGCCACTGAGCGAGATTCCTTCGTTGTACATGATGTCGAACTCACAGGTTCGGAACGGTGCCGCAACCTTGTTCTTCACGATCTTTACCTTCACACGGTTTCCAATAATCTTTTCACCGAGCTTGATCTGCGCACTGCGGCGAACTTCGATACGGACAGAGGAGTAGAACTTAAGTGCCACACCACCGGTCGTGGTTTCTGGATTCCCAAACACCACACCGATCTTCTGACGAAGCTGGTTGATAAAAATGACCACGGTCTTCGTTTTTGAAACAACCGCCGTGAGTTTTCGAAGCGCCTGACTCATCAATCGAGCCTGGAGCCCCATGTGCGAATCACCCATTTCACCTTCGATTTCCGCCTTTGGCGTCAATGCCGCCACCGAGTCGATCACGATCACGTCGAGCGCATTCGAACGAACCAGCGTTTCCACGATATCGAGCGCCTGCTCCCCCGTGTCTGGCTGAGAGATCAGCATCTCGTCCACGTTCACGCCGATCTTCTTCGCGTATTCTGGATCGAGAGCGTGCTCCGCATCCACAAACGCGGCCAAACCACCCATTTTCTGAACTTCGGAAATAATATGCTGAGCAAGCGTCGTTTTTCCAGAAGCTTCCGGACCGTAGATTTCAACGATACGGCCGCGCGGGACACCGAGAACACCCAATGCAAGGTCGATTGAGAGACAACCCGTCGGAACAGCGTCCACGGCCATCTTCTTTGCCTCACCCAAACGCATGATGCTCCCCTCACCGAATCGTTCTTTGATTTGATCGATCGCTTCTTGTGCAGCGCGATGTCGCTCGTCTCGTTCGTCAGTTTGTTTGCGTGCCATAGTGTTCGTAAGTGTTCTAATTTTGTTCTATCCTCCCACACGACCACGGGACGTGCAAGAGGGAAAATGTGGATAACAAGCCTCGAACCCCGTCTGTGAGCACAGCCAGGGTCGAAGAAAGAAAAAGTTACGGAATGAAAGAGATGGAACCGTTCATGTACGGATCGCCGTTGGCGTTGTTGGGCACGAGTTCGACGGAAAGAGCTCCCGCCGCACTCACGACCACAGAACCCACGGTCGAACCACACCCTCCAGTCGGTGTGCAGGAAAGGTCTCCCCAAAACCGACCGTCCGGAAGTGTGATCTGAAAAACGAACGGTGACGTTTCGGACGGGACCGAGAAACTGCATTGCAGAATCCCATCCCCCGACCCAGTATCGATACATTCGCTGACGAGCCCCCAACTACGAGTCGGCGCATTCGGCGGTTGCCACCACGCATGAAGCGCGATCACGCCCGATGAAGCCGGCCCCACGTAGTTAAACGTGATCGTTATGAGATCGTCCGGCGAAGAGGTGCAGGTCGACGTGCCAACGCACGCAGAATCCGCACAATCGACCTGACCGTTACAGTCATCATCGATCGTATTCTCGCAGTTCTCTGAATACGGCTCGCACGCGCCCCAAGAGCAGGACGGCGCTTCGCAGATTTGGAGCCCTGCCGTGTTGCAATCAGTCACGCAGACGTTTCCGAGACTTCCCATGACGCACAGGAAGTCTTCGTCGACCGAGCCATCCGCATCATCATCTTCGCCGTTGCAGATCTCATCTGCAACTCCGCCGCCACCGCAGGACGTACATCCCGAAGGAACGACGCAGGCATGAATGGAACCCGCATCGACAAGAGTTGATTCTCTCGGCCCCGCCACTTCGGAAAGCACCGACTGCGGAATCGAGATAATGTCTTCCCACCGATAGCCGAGCGCGAGAAACACGTCTCCCGATGCAATCGGTTGCCGCGTTTGCGCCACACTCACCACGGCAACTTCGGTCTGTTCTTCCGCCTTCACGAGCGTTCCGGGTCGAAGCAAGCGAAAGCCTGCGGGATCCAGCGTCGTCTCGTAATGCGAAATGAGATCCGTATCCGTGATGAGCTCGGAACCGTCGTATCCCCAAGAAAGCAAAGCCTCCCAACGGATGACGTCGTACCGAATTCCCATTTCTGGATAGGCCATCACGACCGTACTCGCATCCGGACGCTTGTAGAGAACGGCCGAGCCTTCGCCTTCGAATGGCGCATGCTCGTGGTAGCACCCGATCTCTTCGTCGGACACGCGAATCGCTCGAGCCGGATCGAAATGCGCTTCTCCGAACGTCTCTTGTGACAGAGGTCGAAGCGCATCATACGCCGACACGAACCAATACGAGCCGAGAGGATCTTCGAGCAGTGCGCCCGATGGATGATGGCGAACATTCGCCGCCGCTTGCGCCGCAGGATCGCCATTTGCCGCGACGATCAGGAACGGATCGAGCCATGACGGATGCACGAATGCGCCCGTCGACGAGTCGATCTCAAACTCCGATTTCTTGGCGTAGCCTTTGACGACTTCGCCGACCGCGAGTGAGGAGAACGGGCCTTTCCGCATCGCCCAGTGGATGTGATGCCAGTCCATACTCGTGCCAGATCCCGCCCAATAGTGTTCGACATGTGCCACGTACTGACCGCGACGCACGAGCGTACCAACGGGTGGATTCCCCTTTTTTGCTTCTGGATCGTAGGCCACGCTACTTTCGCATTTCACGTGACCCAGAATCGTGAGAACTGGCTGGCCATTCGCGAACTCATGCTCGAGCGCGATCAGACAACCACGGTACGAAGGATTGGAGGACGTATCCGATCCATACCCGCCGTACGTTTTGTCCGTCGTGAGTCGCACGATCCCATCTCCCGGAGCCACAACTTCGGTTCCGACCGGCGTCTTTGAGACAACCGTATCGCGACCAAGATGATAGCCATACGCGATGCACTGATTTTGCGCATTGCGTTCGAGACAGAATCGCCGATTCTCAGATCCAAACCCGAATCCGAAATCTGAGGTGTCGAATCCTTCGACCGGAAAGGTGAAGGTGTAGGCATACGGGATCCCCGTATTGGGATCGATCGTCATGTCGTTCGTCGACGTCTTCGAATCATCCGAGGATGGATTCTGAACGCACGCGCACAACCACCCAAACAGCACGAACATGAGAAGTCGCATGACTCATCTCCTTACATACTCCAATTTTCAAAGGGCTGGAGTTTCCCATTTCCACCCGCGACGCGTCACGGACGGAATGAGGGATCCTCACGGAACACGAATCGCGGCAATAAATGAGGCAACGGCACTCGGAAGTTCTGTCGGCCATTCCGCGGAACCGGACAACGAAATCAACAATGCAGAACGAGACCCCACTAAGAGGAATCCTTCTCCTCCGGCGATATCATTCAGTGGAACCATCCATCCGGTACGAGCTTGAACCGTCGACGACACAGAGGTCGCAAGTGCGGCGTCGAGTTTTGCTTGATCCTCAATATCAAATTCTGCAAGCATCATTTCAACCGGCTCTCCGGCAAGCTTCACGACCGCTTCGCGATCTGGAATCAAACCAGACAATGCGCGAGCATCATTCGCTTCAAGATCGGACTCACGAAGATACGTCCATTCGGGACCAAGACCTTTCATCAGGTCTCCATCGGCAAATGTCGTACTCGTAAATTCAGGAACCGAACCCGTTGGCACGTTCGCCGCCGAATTTGTCGGCAGAGATTCCGGCTTTTGGACACGGACAAACACGGCAGTACCGACGATCAGAAGGATCGCAGCACCAAGGATCACAGTTGAGGAGGAAACGCGAGAAGTCATAAGGGTTATATGGTACTACGCAAACCACGGGATCGAAATCGGGGGCTGAAACAGGAACGGCGACGTGCCTGAACGAGCTGTCGAAGCGCAAGGCTTCGGCTCATAAGACACCAGTAACTCGTCCGGATTCCGTATGGTCGATAGGAATCTGGAAGGCTCAACGCACAGGCCCGTGCGTTGAGAACCGTTCACAGAAAACGTCACACATCTGAACCGCATTCCTCTCCTCTATCCATCTCTCACCCAGTGGCTCACCAGGTAAGGGAACAGTCTTGGGCCGCTTTGGATATTCTCTCCCAAGTCGTTCCCGGATAGAAACGGTGCACACGTGATGTCATTGTCCGGTTTCAGCCTCTCCGATTGTCGAAGGTGCGGGTTGGAGGTCCCACGCATCCAGACTACGATTCATCGATTCGAGGGTCAACGATTTTTGTCGGAGGTATCCGACATAAAGGAAACATTGGACGAGATCGTTTCGTGTTCACGGACGTTTTTAACTGAACCACGCTGTCGGAGAGTCCCGACGAGTACAGAAAAAAGACGGGTAAAAACCCTCGACTGTGGATAACGAAAATGACGATCTGCGAGAAACATGAGTGCGTATGTGGCAAAAAGAAACCAAGATGATCCTTTTCGAGCTTCCATCCTCGGAAGTCGCGCACCGAGGTCTGCGAGAAGTTGGAGGAGATGAAGAAACCCCGATACCGGAAGAACCACCCAATCAGACATTACATCCGGAACAACCACGGAGATCGCCCCAAACAACATAATCCATGGAACGAGCGGAAGTGCGATCATATTCGTCAGGAGTCCGGCGAGTGAATACGTCCCAAACATCCAAAATGCATACGGAAACAGCGCGGCGGTGACGGCAATCGATGTTGCGAGCGCAGAACGCAAACCCAAAATCTTTGGAAGACGCTCCAGACGCTTCTCCAACGGCTCCGCCCACGCGAGCAGGCCCCATGTCGCGAGCATCGAAAGGTGAAAACCTACATCAAACGCGAGCGTTCGCGGATTCATGAGACATAAGCCCACAGCCGCGCACACCATCAGATGTTCTGGCCTCGGTAATCGACCGAACTCTCGAGCAAGAAGAGCCAACCATCCCATCATCCCTGCGCGAACCACCGCCGCGCTCGCTCCCACAAAACCCAGAAAGAGCAAAAGACCGAACGATGCAAACAGAAACGCTCTTCGTCTGGTGGCGTGGAATATAAACGCAACCGGCATTAGCGCAGAGACGACTAATGTGACGTTTGCGCCAGAAACGGCAATCAAGTGAATCAACCCCGCATCTCGAAACTCGTTCCGTGCTTCCGTTGAAAGCTCTTCATCGCCATAAAGCATCCCGGCTAAGAGCCCCGCATCCTCCGGTGCAAATCGACGATGAATACGTGCAGTCAAAAGTTCTCGCCAACGTGTCAGAAGCGACATCGCATCCCATGCGGAAGCCGGAAGAACCTCGAGAGACTCCACTCCCGAACAACTCGTCCACGCAGATCGCCGTAGATAAGACGCTCTCCCCCACGTATTTGGAGATAACGTTTTTAGCGAGCAAGAAAAACGAACATTCGTCGCAGATTTCACGTTATTGGGAAGACGAACCGCGATGACGTGCCCGGGGCCATGAATCCTTTTTCTATTCACCGAATCAACTCGTACAAAATCCGGTGACTGCGTGGCGCGACCAACATCTTTTACACGTCCTTCGATAGAGATCGTCTGTCCAATGAATGGGAAAACCCCATCTGAAGAACGCGGAATCGTAAGATCAAACAGAAACGCCCCAATGCATCCGACAGAAAGAAGAAAAAAGATGAGACGAAGCTTCGAACCGAGAAGCACAACGCCCACAGCGCAGATCACACCAAGAATAGGCCACACGATTTCCGGCCATCGCGCTTCCGGCCAAAAAGAATGGAGGGCGATCCCAAAAAGAAACGCCACAAAAATCCAAAACGAATAGCGGTGGAGCGCCATACTCCACCGCTAACACATCTTTGTCGTTTTGAGAGCTAAATTGAGATGCTCAACAACCGACCTTTCACGTACACAATCTTCGACGGCATTTTCCCTTCCACATAGGCCTGCACTTTTTCAGATCCCATGGCGAGCTTCGTCGCCTCTTCTTCTGAGATCTCCGAATCAACCGTCATGCGATCACGGACTTTTCCATTCACCTGGATCACCAACTCGAATGTCGACGCAACAAGCTTTGACGGATCAAACTTCGGCCACTCGGAACGATGAATCGAACCTTTACCGCCATACTTCTCCCATAGCTCCTCGGTCAGATGCGGAGCGAATGGAGCTAAGACTTTCAAAAGCTTCTCCCCCGCGTCTTTCGTCATGCCGGAATCCGACAATTCGTTCACCAGAATCATCATCGCAGAAACCGCCGTGTTGAAATGAAGCCCTTCGATGTCTTCACCAACTTTTTTCACGGTCTGGTTCAACAATGTTTCAGCCTCGTTCGTCAAAGCGTCTGCACGCGGAGCTCCAAAGATCTTCCAAACCTTATCCAAGAACCGCTTCACGCCCTCGATCCCATTCGTATCCCACGGCGCATCCGCATCGAATGGGCCGATGAACATTTCGTACATGCGAAAGACGTCGGCGCCGTAGACCGAGACGACATCATCTGGATTCACGACATTGCCCTTGGACTTCGACATCTTCACGCCACCTTCTCCAAGAATCAACGCGTGCGAACGACGTTTCGCATACGGCTCAGAACCACATTCGCGAGGAACGTATCCCAAATCCCACAGCATCTTGTACCAAAATCGTGAGTACAAAAGATGAAGCGTCGTATGTTCCATCCCACCGTTGTAGAGATCGACCGGCATCCAGTATTTGAGCTTCTTTGGATCCGCGAATGTCGTGCCGTTCTTCGGATCGCAGTAGCGCAAGAAGTACCACGAGGAACCCGCCCAGTTCGGCATGGTGTCGGTTTCCCGTTCCGCCTTGCCGCCACATTTTGGACAGCTCGTCTCAACCCACGAACGAATATTCGCGAGCGGCGATTCTCCGGTTTCCGAAGGCTCGTACGCATCGACATCCGGCAACACGAGCGGCAACTGATCATCCGGAACCGGTACGAACCCACACGACTGACACATCACGATCGGAATCGGCTCTCCCCAATATCGCTGACGAGAGAACACCCAATCGCGAAGCTTGTACGTCGTCTTTGCTTCACCGATCTTATTATCCTCCAACCACTCAATCATCTTTTCTTTTGCATCTGCCGTTGAAAGACCGTCGAGAAAACCGGAGTTCGTAGCAAAACCACTCTCCGTCCAGCACTCCGCAACGATGCGCATTTCCGACGGCACTCCGGCGGCCTGATCCTGCACATTCGAATTCACCCCACCGAGCGATGGCGGCAAAACAACCTTCCGCACCGGAAGCTTAAACGTCTTCGCAAATTCAAAGTCACGCTCATCGTGCGCCGGGACAGCCATGATCGCGCCGGTTCCGTAGCCACCAAGAACATAGTCCGCGATCCAGACGGGAATCATTTCGCCCGTTGCGGGATTCTTCGCCATGATCCCTTTTGCCGGGATCCCCGTCTTCTCCGTACGTTCCTGACGCTGGAGCTCGCTCTTCATTTTCGTCCCCTCCTGATATCCACGAACATCATCCGCATTTTCAATGTCGCCCTCATCAAGCCAGGTTTCAATCAGCGGATGTTCCGGAGCCAACACCAGATACGTCGCGCCGAAGAGCGTATCCGGGCGTGTCGTGAATACCGTCACCTTGTCCGGCAACAATTGCGTGTCATTCCCGCGCAGGCGGGAATCTGGCTTCTCGGTCCGGTTCCCCGCCTTCGCGAGGACGACAGGAAAATCCACATACGCCCCTTCACTCTTTCCAATCCAGTTGATCTGCTGAGCACGAATCTTTTCCAGATAATCGACGGTCTCCAAATCCTCGATCAAGCGATCCGCGTATTTCGTAATGCGAATCATCCACTGCGCCTTTGTGCGCTGTTCCACATCTTCACCGCAACGCTCACACACGCCGCCCTGAGCCTCTTCATTCGCCAGACCGATCCTGCAACGCGGACACCAGTTAATCTTGGTTTCCGCCTTGAACGCCATACGTTTACCGTCGATGTACGCACGAACGGCAGACTCACCCTGAGCTGTGACGTCGTCGGGAATCGCCAACTCATCGATCGGTAACGCACGACCTTCGACATCATCAAAATAGCTTTCGAAGAATCGGAGGAACATCCACTGCGTCCATTTGTAGTACTTCGGATCGGTCGTATCGATCTCTCGAGACCAATCAAAACCGATTCCCAGCGACTTGATCTGACGCGTGAAGTTCGCGATGTTTTTCACGGTCGCGTCCTGCGGCTTGATCTTGTTCTTGATCGCGAAGTTTTCCGTTGGCAATCCAAACGCATCCCACCCAATCGGATAGAGAACATTTTTTCCATCCATCCGCTGTTTGCGGGTGACAATGTCGATCGCGGTATACGAACGCGGGTGGCCAACGTGAAGCCCTTCACCGGACGGATACGGAAATTCGATCAGTCCGTAGAACTTTTCGTCTCCCGTGTCTTCCGCTCGATAGGTCCCGTCTTCTTCCCACGTCTTCTGCCACTTCTTTTCGATGTCGTTGAACGGATATCCGGATGCCATAGATGCTCCGTACCCTATCAATTTCGTGCCGCCGAATCAATCCAGCCCCGTAAAACCGTTCCGAAATCTTTTCCAGCGGCCGCGATCGCTTTCGGAAGAAGTGAAGCTGAAGTCATCCCAGGAATCGTGTTGATTTCAAGAAACCAAACAACTCCGTCCCGATCTACGATGAAATCCGAACGGCTCACATGACGTGCCCCGACGGATTGGTGTGCCAGGAGCGCCGCGTCTTGAAGCCGCTTCGTTAAATCTTCTGAGATCAATGCCGGGCAAATCTCTTCTGCGAGCGCTGGATCATATTTACTCTCTACATCGAAAAACGCGTTCTTGGATTTGATCTGAATCACAGGGAGCGCGAGAGACCTCCCCTCTTCTTCAATGATCGCCACCGTAAATTCGTCTCCTTGAATGAAGGTTTCAACCAAAACCGATTCTCCATGCGTTAACCCTTCGGCGATTCCCCGTGCGAACGATTCAGAATCATGTGCAATCGAGACGCCAACCGAACTTCCACCATCCATCGGCTTGATCGCCGCCGGCCCTTCAAATGAAACAACATCTCCACGACGAATCACACGCGACGCAGGCGTCTTCACTCCAACGGCAGACACGACAAGTTTCGTTTTCGCTTTATCCATCGCAAGTGCGTGAGCCACAACCGACGAAAAAATATACGGGAGATTCAACGTCTCCAAAAATCCCTGAATCGTTCCGTCCTCTCCACCTCGTCCGTGGAACACAGGAATCGCAACATCGATCTCGTCACGTTCAGACAGAAACCGATCAAGCTCATTCGGAAAATCATATCGCTGAACTTCGGACGAACCGAGAAGTCCGATCACCGTCTCGGCAGACTTGAGTGCGATCTCCCGTTCAGAGCTCGTCCCTCCCGTCAAAATAGCGATTTTCATCTCGATACCATAGCGAGATTCTCTCGTTCCGGCTATGCGCAGGAACTTGACGAAACCCTCAAAAACCGATGAACTGACGCAAATCTATGAAAAATACTGTGAAGCTCATTATTGGACTCATCCTGGGTCTCATCGCGTTTATCATCATCTGGCCATTTGGCATCATTAACGCAGGTGAACGTGGCGTTCAGCTCCGTTTTGGCGCGGTGACCGGAAAGGTTCTCAACGAAGGTCTCTACTTCCGAATCCCGATTATGGAGTCCGTCCGGATCGTGGACGTGAAGGTGCAGAACGACCAGGTTGAAGCCTCTGCCGCATCCAAAGACCTCCAGAGCGTGAGCTCCGTGGTTGCCGTGAACTTTCACGTGAACCCAGAACGCGTCGCGAACCTCTATCAGGATGTTGGAGCGGAATACAAGACACGTCTCATTGACCCAGCTCTCCAGGAATCTGTGAAAGCCTCGACCGCGAAGTTCACCGCCGAAGAACTCATCACCAAGCGTGAAGAAGTTCGCGAAGAAGTGAAGCGTCATCTCAAAGAAAAGCTGGAAGGACGCGGTATTATCATCGATGATTTCAACATTGTGAACTTCGACTTCTCGCTCTCATTTAACGAAGCGATTGAAGCCAAGGTGACCGCAGAACAATCTGCGCTCGCCGCGAAGAACAAGCTTGAACAGATCAAATTCGAAGCCGAGCAGGACATCGCCTCCGCTCGTGGTCGTGCGGAAGCGCTCAAAATCGAATCAGAAGCGTTGAAGAGCAACCCGGAAATTCTGGAACTCCGCGCATTAGAAAAGTGGGATGGCCGTCTTCCGACCGTTACCGGTGGAAACGTTCCGTTCGTGAACATTCCGAGCCTCACGCGATAATCTCGCACACAAAAGAACGCCCTTGGGCGTTCTTTTGATTTCAGAGCGTATTCAAGACGACATCCACACCCTCCGTCTTTCGAAATCCAATCCGTTCTGGCGCTTCATCATCCAGCTCGAGCATCCCACCCAACACGATCGAGTTCTCGCCATACCGATCACGAATCTGATCAACCGCATGCGAAACCCCACTTCGTCGATCTGAGTGACGTACCCAAGAATCGCGAGAGGAATCATCTAAACGCCCCTGACTGTTCGGCTCTGAAAGACCATGAAGCGTCACGGCGATGAAATTCACACGTTCTCCATGCCATGCACTTCGCAACAATTCCAACACCGATCCCACAAGCGCGAATGAATCGTCTGCGGGCTCACCAAGCTTCACACTTGCGGACGCACCTTCTCCAGCGAGTGGCGTCCAAAACGGTCCCTGCGGAGACGCAAAACCCGGACCACGGAATCCCACCGAGATAGAAATAGAATCTGCAAGCAATCCGAGCGCGCGCATGCGCCGTCCGGCGCGTTCCGTCAGTCGGATGAGGATCGCTGGAACTTTTCCCTCACGATTCACACGATCTGGGACACAGTACGAATGCCCCACAGATTTTGGCTTCCGATCTGGCGCAGTGAGGGATTCAAATTCCATGGCGTGAAGCTTGCACCACAAAAATAATCCCCCTTTTCCAAATGCCCGCATCAGATTCCCAATCGGCGTACATTTAATCTCGAGCAAGGTTTGAATCCCCATGGCGTTGAGGCGTTTCCGTGTCCGTGGCCCAATCCCGCACACATCTTCCAGATCTAGTTTCGCCAACATTTCATCCAGATTCTCCTGATGAATCACTACCAATCCGTTTGGCTTCTCCATATCTGACGCCGTTTTTGCAAGAAATCGCGTTGGCGCAATCCCGATCGAGCATCGGAGCCAATCGCCCACCTCATCGCGAATCCGTGCACGAACTTTCGCCAGCGCCCACGCCGCTTCTGCCGAGTCTCGATACCATCCTGTGAGATCCAAGAACGCTTCGTCGATAGAATAATGTTCCACCGAATCGGTGAGTTCGTGCAGAATCGAAAATACTCTAGAAGTCACCGCTCGATACTTTGGCGGGTCGTTCTCCACAAATATCGCATCAGGAATCAACTTCCGTGCTTCTTTCACATTCATCCCAACTTTCATCCCTCGCCGCTTCGCCTCAATAGAAGCCGCAATCACGCACCCAAACGGTTGAAGATACGAGCACACACCAAGCGGTTTTCCTCGCAATTCCACGTTCGCCTGTTGCTCCACCGACGCGAAATACGAATTCATATCGACGTGTGCGATCAGCTTCGTCGATGGAGGGGGGAGCATATCGTTACATCGTGGCGAGTTCTTCCAACTGCCACTGCATTCCCTCTGGAGCAAATGACAATCGAAACGCATTGTTCGCTCCATCAGAAACAGAAAAATACGTGATCCGTTCACGACCATGTCGCTCCGAATGAACCAGGTTCACTTTCTTCACCTGGATATATCGATTTCCCCACTTAAACGTCATGGGCTCTACCCGTCCTTTATGAAAGGCGACAACAACCTCGATGGGTTGAGAAATTTTCTCGTACATATATTTTTGAGACGATGAACCAGCCTTTGAATCAAAAAGGAAATCGATGTTTATGGAGGATTTAGTGAATTATCGAAACGAACGGATCACGGCGCGAACAACACCTTGAATCAATGGGTCGTAGCAATAAATCGGCTTCATCGTGGAGTTGGCTGGCTGTAATCGGATGCGATCACGCTCTCGATAGAACCGCTTGAGCGTTGCGTACGCATTATCTAAAAGTGCCACCACAACATCTCCATTCTTTGGCGAAGGATTTCGTTCAACAATGACGAAATCGCCGTCAAAAATTCCATCTTCAATCATCGAATCTCCTTTCACACGAAGCACGTAGGAGTTCGCAGAGTCCGGAACGAGATCTACCGGGACAGCAAACGTTTCATGTTCTTCAACGGCTTCAATCGGTGAACCTGCCGTGATCAATCCTTTCAACGGGAGCAACACGCTCTTCCCCCAGCGGACGGCCTTATCCGTAGGTTCAAGTTCTCGTGAACCGCTTGAAGCGGCGTTATTCAGAAACCCGCGTTCGCGCAAGGCTTGAATATGCACGTGCACCGTCGACGGCGACGCAAGATCAAGCCCCG
>JAGOQY010000056.1 GCA_018063125.1 Patescibacteria group bacterium
ATCGTCGATTGGATCTCCAACATCTTTCTGCGGATATTGAAACGCCGAAAGGATTTGAGGAGCTGAAGAAAAAGATTTCGGATGCAAAAGAAGGAAGTTGTTTTTTGCTTGAGAACGTTCGTTTTGCTAACGGAGAAGAAAAGAATGACGCGAAGCTTGCGGCGCGATATGCCGAATTGGGAGACCTCTTTGTGAATGATGCATTTGCGTCGTGTCATCGTGCGCATGTTTCGGTTGTAGGGATCGCGAAAAAACTTCCTTCATTTGCGGGTCCATCGTTGGAAGCGGAAGTTTCCGGACTCTCGAAGCTTTTAGGAAAGCCAAAGCATCCCTATCTCGCGTTTGTCGGTGGAGCAAAAATCACGACAAAGATCGACGTCATGAACGCATTGTTAAAAGTCGCGGACAAAGTATTTGTCGGTGGAGCGATGGCAACGGCGTTTTTCGCGGCCAAGAGATATCAGATTGGAAAATCATTTGTGGAGAAAGAGGGGATTGCACACGCCAAAAAACTGCTCAAGTCTTCGAAGCTCGTATTGCCGCAAGACGTGTTGGTCGCTTCGAAGATTGCTCCGGGCGTTCATCCTATCGCGGCAGATCCGGCAAAGCTTAAAAAGACGGATATGATCGGGGATATTGGCCCCATGACCATGCGGGCTTGGGCACAGGAGATTAAAAAGGCGAAAACCATCGTGTGGAATGGGCCGCTGGGAGTGACCGAAGTTCCCGCATTTTCCCATGGTTCGCTCATTCTCGCTCGCATGATGGGCGCGCGGAGCAAAGGAGTGGCGTACGGTGTTGCCGGCGGAGGAGACACGCTTCCAGTCGCAATTCAGAGCGGAATGTCCGAATGGTTTGATCATCTTTCGACCGGTGGTGGAGCGATGCTGGAGTTTCTCTCTTCGAATGGGAAGCTCCCGGGTCTTGTCGCGCTTTCTGGTTCATCCAAAAAATAATCTATGCCTCTTGAAGATCGTAAACCTGGCGAAACCGCCAAAGAACAAAGCCTTCGCATGCAGGTTGTGCAGAAGATTTTAGAACTCATGACTGCCGCGTTTTCGTTAGTTGCGGCGCTTGCGTGGAATGACGCGATCCAATCGTTGTTTCTCAAAATATTCGGACCGCAAAGTAACGTGACAGCAAAATTTATCTACGCGGTCTTCATCACGGGGATCGTGGTGTGGGTTGGATTTCGACTTTCGCGCGTGACAAAACTTATTGAAAAGAAAACAACATCTTAAACAATATGAAATTTCCCAAATATCTCATCATCCTTTCCGCCATTCTGTTGGCGGCGTTATCCGTGTTCGTGGTCTTCAAAGCACGCAATGCATGGGTTGAGCGAAATTACATCGGAAAAGCGGTTCGTGATCGCGATACGATTACGATTACGGGGGAAGGAAAAGTTTCTTCAAAGCCCGATCTCGCAAAGATTGATCTTGGGGTGTGGAGCGAAGGCGCGACAGTCGCCGCTGTTCAGCGAGATAACACGGCAAAGACGAATACGATTATCGATGCGTTGAAAAAGCTTGGTGTATCAGAAAATGATATTCAAACATCGAACTACTCTCTTCAGCCGAAGATCGATTGGACAGATGGGAAACAGAACGTGACGGGCTACACCTTGTCGCAGATGATTTCTGCAAAGATTCGCAACTTGGATAACGTTGGTACGGCGATTGAAGCTTCGATCACAGCGGGATCCAACCAGATTCAGGGTGTGCAGTTTACGATTGACGATCCTTCCTCCGTGCAAGACCAGGCGCGTCTTGAGGCGATTGCCGATGCTCGAAAGAAGGCAGAGGCTCTTTCTCAGGCATTGGGATTGAAGGTTTTGAAAGTGATCACGTTCTCAGAATCTTCCGGCGGGTATGTTCCTCCTCAGCCTATGATGTACAAGGCACTGGAAGCGGGCGCCGTTGCGAACGTCGCACCAGATATTCAGCCGGGCTCGCTCGATGTCACAACCAACGTCTCCGTGACGTTTGAAGTTCGTTAATCTATGTTTAGCACCTCAAAGATTCGTTCCATCCACGCGCGAGAAGTTCTCGACTCGCGCGGAAACCCCACGGTCGCGTGTCGTGTGACGTTGTCTTCGGGCGCGTCGTCGGAGGCGAAAGTCCCGTCCGGCGCGTCTACGGGCTCGCACGAAGCATTGGAGCTTCGTGACGGAGGAAAGCGATATGGTGGAAAAGGTGTTTTGAAGGCGGTGAAGAATATCAACGAAGATATTGCACACGTTCTTAGAAACATCGATGCGAAGCGTCAGAAGGATATTGACCATGTGATGTTGGAGTTGGATGGAACGTCGAACAAATCCAAACTTGGAGCAAATGCCACGCTTGCGGTTTCGATGGCCGTGGCCCAGGCGCTCGCGATTCATCGACGGGTTCCACTTTGGAAATCTTTGCGCGAATCATTTCACTTTGATCGCAAGGCTTCGCTCCCGGTTCCCATGATGAATGTGCTGAATGGGGGAGCACATGCGAACTGGTCGCTGGATGTTCAGGAATGCATGGTCTTGCCGCGTCAGCGGACGATGGCGGAACGTGTGCGTGCGGGGTCAGAGATCTTTCATGTCCTCGCAAAGCTGTTGAAGGAACAAGGATTCGCGACCACTGTTGGGGATGAAGGAGGATTTGCGCCAAAGCTCAAGAACGTAGAAGCGGCATTCGACCTCCTTGTCATGGCGATTAAAAAAGCGGGGTACACCGCCGGAAAAGAGGTCGCGCTGGCAACGGATGTCGCCGCGAGTGAGTTCTACAACAAGAAGGCAAAGATGTACGAATTCAAAACAGAAGGAAAGAGCTATTCCGCAGAAGATTTGTTGGTTCGATATGCGGGATGGATCGAACAATATCCACTCATGTCCATCGAAGATCCGTTTTCTGAAGATGATTGGGGCGCGTGGCGAGCGGCCGTTCCGAAGCTCAAGAAGAAGTCCCTGATTGTGGGTGACGATTTCTTTGTCACCAATGTGGAGCGTCTGGAACGCGGGATCGCCGAAAAAGCGGCGACGGCGATTCTTATCAAGGTCAACCAGATCGGAACGCTCACTGAAACGATTGATGCGATTCGAATGGCACAAGATGCGAAGTTTGCCGTGATTGTTTCACATCGTTCTGGAGAAACAGACGATACGACGATTGCAGATCTCACGGTTGCGTGTGGCGCAGAATACATTAAAACGGGATCTCTTTCGCGTTCTGAACGCGTAGAGAAATATAATCGTCTCATGGAAATTGAGGCGATGGAGATGCATCGATAGCGTCTGAGTAAAAAAACAGCCCCGCCTCTTTCGAGAGGCGGGGTTTTGTGAAGAAGAGGAGGAGGTGATGGTCAGGAGACCGTCTTGCGTTCGCGAAGGGCACGAATGGCTGCCGGCGAAATGTCAGGCTTCTCGAAGGTGTCACTGCGCTTGGGCGGAATGCGTTCCGTGCCACGACGTGAATCGGGCGGAGGAGGGCGCATCGCACGAAGCGGCTCATGATCGACGACGGTAGGTTCGTCATCGAAGAAATCAACAACGCGTTGTTGTCCTTCTCCGCAATGCGGACAGAACTTGGCTTCGCCGGGCAGAGCCGCGGCGCAGGCGATACAACTGGGTCCTTCTGGCCGAACGGCCGGGATGTTCTGGGATGAACTGGGAAGTCGAGGCGTGGGACGTCTCGTGGGACATCTGCGACTGCTGCAGGTGCCATCGGGTCGACACGAACTACCACAACTGCACATCGCCATGTTTCCTCCTTCAAAGGTGCGAGTGTGGCTCTATGTTAACACGATTTTTCATCGTTTGTCGATTTTTTCTCGAATGGATTGAATACGTTGTTCGTCGTGGGTATGGATCGTGGATTGCACGTCTGTTTTGAATGTTTTGACGCGATCGCGAACGCGCTGTCTGAAGTCGCGTAGGATCTGTGAAATGGCGTCCTTCGGACTGGTCATATTGAGGGGAGTATACCAATAAAGTATCTCAGATTCGACCCTCGCCAAAGGTCGCGAATCATGATACGGTGCCGCTCGTTATGAGTGCTCCCACATTCTATCTCGTCACCTACGGGTGCCAGATGAACAAGAATGATTCCGAGCGAATTGCGGGCTTGCTTTCGGGTCTGGGATTTGTCGCGACAGAGGAAGAAGAGAACGCGGATCTGATTTTGTTTAACACGTGTTCCGTTCGTCAAAGTGCGGAAGACCGCGTGTTTGGAAAGATGGAAGACCTTCTCAAGCTCAAAGCCAAACGACCAGAAGTGATTGTGGCAGTGACGGGATGTATGCCGGGTCGCGATAAGACGGGAGAGTTTCGAAAAAAGATGCCGGCGGTGGATCTCTATTTTCCTACACCAGAGATGGTGAAGCTTCCGCGTTGGATTGCAGAGCTTCGTCCGGATCTTGTGAACTCGGAAGATCTCGAAACTGATTATCTGAAGATTGTTCCACGACGTGCGCCATCTGCTCAGGCGTACGTCACGATTCAAACCGGATGCAACAAGTTTTGTACCTATTGCGTCGTGCCGTTTGCGCGTGGCCTTGAAGTGAATCGTTCTGTCGCCGACATCATGAACGAGATTCGTGATCTTGCGGCGCACGGTGTCGTGGAAGTAACGCTTCTTGGTCAGACCGTGAATTCGTTTAAAGCGAAAGATCCAGAGTCGTTCTCCAAAGAAAATCCGTATTACGTAAACGCAAAACGTGACGCAGAGATTGTGAATTCCCCGATGTGGAATCACTTTGCAGCGTTGTTGTGGGAAGTGAATCAGGTCGAGGGAATTCAACGAATCCATTGGACCGCTCCGCATCCAAATTCGATGACGGATGATGTGATTGATGCGCTGACCTTGCCGAAGCAGGTGAACTATCTCCATCTTCCGGTTCAGGCCGGATCAAATGAAACGTTGTTTCGGATGAATCGCAAATACACCCGCGAGAAATTTCTCGAAGTGATTGCCAAGATTAAAGCAAAGCGTCCGGGAATCGCGTTGGGAACCGATATCATCGTGGGATTCCCAGGAGAAACACCAGAACAGTTTGATGAAACCGTCTCGCTTTATCGTGAATGTGATTTTGATATTTCGTATACGGCGCAATATAGCCCACGTTCTGGAACGCTTGGTGTGAAGTTGTTTCCCGATGATGTCTCGCGTGAAGAAAAGCGTCGTCGATGGGATGTGTTGCAGGCGATTATGGAAGATACGGTGAAAGCAAAGAACCAAGCGTATCTCGGGAAGACGGTTTCGGTACTTGTCGAACGTATTGAAGGCGGACTCGCATCTGGGCAATCCAATGAAATGAAACTGACGCGTTTTCCTTCGTCAGATCTGTCACTCATCGGAAAAGTGGTTCCTGTAAAGGTCGTGCAGGCACTCGAGTGGCAACTTTTGGGGGAACTGGTATCCTAATGGGGATGACCGTTGCGCGCCGTAAAGTAGACGGCGGACGACGTTTACGAAAAATCGTTTGCGTCGTCGGGCCGACCTCCTCGGGTAAAACCGCACTAGGAATTCGGCTCGCCAAACAATTCCACGGAGAGATCATAAACGCCGATTCTCGGCAGATTTTTAAAAATATCTCGATTGGCACGGGAAAACCCGAAGGTGTCCGTAAATCGCAAAACGGCCATCGCGGGTTTTTTGTAAAGAATGTTCCACACTATTTGATGGACTTTTTAGAGCC
>JAGOQY010000009.1 GCA_018063125.1 Patescibacteria group bacterium
GTTCCGCCTTTGAGGTTTTTGGTCGCTTCAGTGTTGTTTGATATCCGGCAGTCGATTCTTGAGAGGAATGGGCCATTCCGGTGAATTCCGCCATCTCGCCACGCATCAAATCTTTTTTCAATTCCAAGTCCTCAATCTTTTTCTGAAGATCCAGGATCGAAGGGGAGCCACGAAGTTGTCGGAGGCTGTCGCCAATGCGGAGCTTGAAGGCATTCCAGCCCCCGCTCTTCATCGTTTCTTGCATGCGCTTCGCATCGTCTTCCATCAGATCCTCGTCTAAGAGTGCTTTCTGGAGCTTTGCTTTTGCCTCCTTCAATTCTTTCAAAACCGGCTGGATTTTCTCTTGGACGGCATCGCGTTTTTCCAATGCGTAATCTGCAAGTTTTACAGCATTCTTCCCCGCGTTTTCTTTCATCATGCGACCGGTCACCGTTTCTTCCGCTTCCGCCGGAGTATGTGTTTCGTCGAGAAGGGTTTCAATTTCCTGGATCTGATCGAAATATTCGGTCGCCGATTCTTCGTTTCCTTGCGTTCGAGCCTTGAGAACCGCGTTTTCAAGGATTTGCTTGGCGGTTAAAAGTTCCGTGCGTGTACGGGCGAGGTCTTCGTCCATCATGTCGCCAGAAGAAAGGAGCGATTTAGCATGCTCAATCGCAAGCAGAGCATTCACTCCGGGGGATGGAGCTTTCTTTCCTTCGATTTTCTGGCGAATTTTTGAAACTTCTTCAGCATCGCGCTGTTCGCGAGCCTTCTTTAACTCCGCAGGGAGTGTCGAGGCGGCGCTCGTTTCCCGGGTTCGGGGTGTCTTGCCAGACGATATTTCTGCAGGAGCCTGTTCCGAGGCAGGAACGACACGGAGATTTCGTGCGGCGGAACCGTCAAAAGATCGGGAAGAAGAGCGCGATGACATATCAAAAAAGATTGGGCTTAGTATAGCACAATCTTTTTGGTTTGGCCTCTGTTATTTCCAAAGCGATTTCCACATGCCCTTCACTTTGCCCCAGGTTGTGGGTTCCGGAGGTTTCTGATTCCATTTTTTCGCCATCGCTCCGAGTTCAGTGTCTGGAATTTCTTTTGGAGTAATGGGTTTTAGTTCGTATTCGCCACCCGCGTACCGATTCTGGATTTCGGCTCGTCGTGAGAGCGTATCCAGGTGATAAATCATCTGGCCAATGTTTACAATCCGATAGTGGATCTCCTCGAGATTCTTTTTGATCTTTGGAGTCTGTGCAAGCGTCAATCCCTCACGTTGAAGATTTTCGCGGAAATACTCCAGAAGCTTCGTGAGCTTGTTGCGTGCAACGCTTGCTGTTTCTGGGTTGAGCGTTCGATTCGCACTCGCATCTTTCAGCGGTCCGAGTACCGTGTCGGCATAGGCAAACGCATGTTCTGCGGATTGATTAAATTGTGATGCATGATCCTGGCCTTGAATCTGCTCAGAGATTTCCGCCGTGCGCTGTTCGTCATCCGCTCGTGCGCGTTCACGAATCTGGATCTTTTCTTCATGCACGATCTTTGGTTGTCGCGCTGGGCGTACTTCCGTCTGAGGAACGTACTCAGATCGATCCCGTGACGAATCCCCTCGGGGGATTTTTCGTACACCACTTTCATCCTCTCCTTCACGCTTCAAAAGCGCGGCGCGTGTTTCTTCGGTTACAAGCTGCGGCGGCGTATTTCGACGTCGGCTAGAAGGGGATGCTTGCTCGAATTTGAGCATAGAGTTTCCGACAGGATAGCGGTTTTTTTGGGGAAAAGAAAATCCCCGGAAAAAATCCGGGGATGTTCTGTTCGATGTCCGGGCTTACGCCTTCACGATCTTTTCAAAAACGGCAGGGTAGGAAGCGGCAATCTGCGAGAGGACTTTGCGGTCGAGCTCGATCTTGCGCTTCTTGAGAGCGTCGATGACCTTGCTGTAGGTCGTTCCGAGCTCGCGAGCGGCGGCGTTGATGCGAACCTGCTGGAGCGCACGGTTGTCGCGCTTCTTCAGCTTGCGGCCAACGTAGGCGTTGACGCCGGCTTTCGTGGCGGCAACTTTTGCGAGAGTGATCTTGGATTTACGACCCCACATCATGCCCTTGGTTCGGGCAAGAATGTTTTTGCGGCGCTTGATGCGGTGGGTTCCGCGTTTGACTCGTGGCATAGGATTATTTGGCGAACGGCATGAACTGCTTCAAGTTCTTCGCGTAGACGGCGGCGACGGACTGGTCGCGACGCTTCTTACGAGTGATTTTCCCCGGGTTACGGGCGTTGAAATGTCCCTGGCCACCGTGGAGCTTCAACAGCTTCCCCGTTTTGGTGACTCGGATCCGCTTCGAGATCGCTTTGTGTGTCTTCATAGAGTTGATTAGGATTTGCGACCGACGATGGAGGAAACCATTCCGCCCTGACGAGTCACAGGTTGTTCAATATAGAGTTCGTACGTTTGCTGAATCGTGGCGATAAAGTCGTTGATGCGTTGCGTGGCGATTTCTCCATGGGCTTTTTCACGGCCGCGGAGAAGGATTTCGATTTTGAGCTTGTCTCCGCCTTCGAGGAATCCAAGCGCTTGTTTCTTGCGGACGTCGAGATCGTGTTGGCCCATTTTGACCGAGAGACGAATCCCTTTGACTTCGACTTTTTTCGCGTGAGCCTTCTGCGCACGTTTTTCTTTTTCCTTTTGATACTTGAACGCGCCATGGTCAATGATCTTGCAGACCGGCGGATTCTCTTTCGGCGAAACTTCTACGAGGTCGAGTTCCCGTTCTTCCGCGATGCGGAGTGCATCAGAAGTCGGCATGACACCGAGGAACGCGCCCGTCTCATCGATCACGCGTACCTCGGGTACGGTGATCTGCTGATTCGCGCGATATTGAGGGCCGAGGTCCTTTTGAGGGACTCGTCGGCGATAGTGGATACGCATCGAGGAGAAAAAACGTGATCTTCAGATCACGCGTGGCCACACCATCGAGATGATGTTGTCGCGCGTGGTGGAGATGGGGGGAGTCGCACCCCCGTCCGAGACGTGTTCCCGATCCCTTCGTTCACAGGCTTGGTCTGCTCAGTGTTTCGGCGCGGGGTTCAAAGCAGACGAGCGTCCCGTGCCTACACAGCCGCAATGTCATCTGCCGCGGGTTGTGAGCGCGGGAGATCAAGCCCGAAGGATGACACTCGGGACCGTTCCATCGGGCGAGGAACGGGGAGCGTGGTCAAAGCCTAAATGAATTTAAGCGAGAGCCATAGCCGGAGAAGAGACGCGGAACGCCGAAGCGAACACGTTCTTCACCTTGGTTACAACGTTTGCAGTTGTTGTATGTGAGCCTGTTTTACGAGCGTGCTCAGCTCGGCCTGCAGAGTGTCGAAATAACGTTCGTCGATAGCTCGTCATCCCCTTATTCAACGTCTTCACCGCGCAAATGGCGATGAACGTCGCGATCCAGATCTCGTGCTTTCAGTTTTTCACGCTTGTCGTGGTCTTTTCGACCTCGGCAGAGCGCGAACGAGAGCTTGATCTGTCGGCCCGAAGGGTACAACGAGAAAGGCACCAATGTCAAGCCTTTTTGCTGGGTTTTTCCGAACAGATCGTGCAATTCCTTCTTATGAACCAGGATCTTTCGGCTCCGGTCGGGGTCTAGCTCCTCATTTCGGGCGGATTTCGTGTATGGCCGGATATGAGCGCCAATCAGCCAGCACTCGGCTTTGAGCAGTTTTACATAGGCTCCATCGAGCTTTGCCCCACCTTCTCGGATGGCTTTGACCTCGCTTCCGCGTAATTCCAAGCCTCCCTCGTATTTTTCGAGGATTTCGTACTCATGTCGAGCTTTGCGGTTTTCCGCGAAGAATTTGGCCTCCTTCTGATGAGCCATGCGTGCCGAGGATAGCTTTTAGCGCGTTCTCTCGCAATCCATCAGGGATCCCGTGTGATATCCTTGATAGAGACATATGCCAGCTGCTCAAGACCGAAATATCGTCATTTCCACCTGGACGATCCTGAAAGTTCTCGGGATTCTCTTTGGACTTTTCCTTCTCTATCTCGTCCGCGACATTCTTGCACTGCTCTTTGCCGCGCTTTTTCTTGCGGCATTGATGCATCCAGCGGCGCGATTTCTCGCGACGAAAAAAATCCCGAAGGGCGTCACCGTATTGGGATTTTACGTTCTTCTTTTTGGCAGCGCGGTTTTGGCGTTCGGATTACTTGTCCAACCGTTTCTCGCGCAGAGCGCACATCTGATGGATGGTGTGGGTCGCTCGTGGCAGGTTTTGGCGGACAGTGCGGACTCGCTCAAATCTTTTTCTGCGACCTACGGATTGAACGACAATATTCAGGCCGGCGTGCAGTCGCTTCAAGGTCAGGTCACGCAAGCCGCATCTGGACTCTTTTCCACGCTCACGGGAATTTTCGGCGGGATCGTCGGCCTCCTCGTGGTTCTCGTCCTCGCGTATTACATGGTTGTTCAGGACGAAAGTGCAAAGAGTGCGTTTTATCAGATCGTACCGAAAGAATATCAGGAGTTGGCGTCGACCATTCTCCTGCGCGTCGAAGAAAAAATTGGACGATGGTTGCTGGGTCAGCTCGCGCTCGGATTGATCGTGGGGGTGCTCTACTACATCGGTCTTCGAATTATCGGAGTGGAATCTGCTCTCGTACTGGCAGTCTTCGGTGGCTTCACGGAATTCATTCCGTATCTCGGTCCGATCCTTGGCGCGATTCCCGTCTTTCTTCTTGCACTTTCCCAGTCACCGATTACGGCGGCATTTTCTCTGATTGTGATCATTGTCATTCAGCAAGTCGAAAATAATATTTTGGTTCCAAAGATTATGGAGCGCGCGGTGGGATTGAATCCGCTCGTGTCGATCATCGCATTGCTTGTCGGAGCGAAGTTGTTCGGGCTCGTCGGAGTGATTCTAGCGATTCCCGTCGCAACCGCCACCGCGGTGATTCTTTCTGAATTGTATCGCTCTCGAAACGAGAAGCCGGCTCGCTAATCTATGGCGAAAGCATCTTCCGAGGGGTCTGTGTATCGATGGATTGTTCTGTTGAGTATCGGAATGATCGGGTTGGTGGTGCTGGTTTTTTGCGTCGCGTCACTGTGGCTTCGCCAGACACCGAGCGAAATTCCATTTGATCCATCCGCCGCGCATCTTGAATGGCAGACAGAGATCCAAGTGGTCGCGAATGAGGTTGCGCAAAAACCATCCGTAGATCGTTTGCGTATGCTTCGCGAAGAGCTCCTTCAACTTCGTGTGACAGGTGAAGATCGTGACGTACATCTTCAATTTATTCTGGCACTTCTTGCGCTGGAGCGTGGTGATGCAAATGCAGAAACCCTTTTCATCCAAGCTCGTGATGCGGCACTTCGATAATATATGGATCAACCAATCAAACCAAAAATTGGAAAAAACGTTTTGGGCTGTGCAGGAATTTTTCTCCTCGTGCTCCTCCTTTTGATCTTGCTCATTTCATTTGCGATTGCAAAAACGGGCATGGTGAACGTCCCGCTTCTGGCGCAGTGGTATCGTGGACCTCAGCCGACGCGTGTCGTGAGCGCTGAGCCGCAGTCGTTGGAAGATTTTCGTTCAGATCTCGCAGGAAAATTTTTGAGTGAAGCGAGAAAAGGAAAAAACCCGCCGTATACCATCAGCATCACCGAGGCGGAGCTGACGGGCGCACTCATGGGTGGAATTGAGGAAGGTGTTCGTGACGAGGGATGGCGCGAGTCTTCCGCGCAATCCGTGATCCATCCCGATCGAATTGAGGTTTTGTTGAAACTACAAAAAGAAGATCGAACCGCAGAGTTTCTCATCGATTTTGTTCCGCAGATTGAAAATGGGGGAGTTCGGTTGGTTCCGACATCGTTTCAATTTGGGGATTATCCCATTCCCGTTTCCATTGCCGAGCGTGTAGCGGGTTCGTTTTTCAAGCGGGATTTTGGGATCACGACGCTTTCGGTTGGGGAGGCACGACTCTCGGCAATCACTCTGAAAAATGGAGTCATGGAAATTACCGCTTCTCCGGCCGTTTCGACGCCTTGAAGATCGCGTACTTCTCCCGCACAATACGAAAAGATGATTCTCGTTCTCCGACTCCTCCCGTTCCTCACGGGTCTGGCTGTTGCCGGCTTGTTCGCATGGCAACGCGTCCATCCATCCGTGTATCCCTGGGCGGTGGTGGTCGCTGTCGCACTTGTGGTCGGTGTGTCGTTGGTTCTCGCGTGGCGTCGCGGATCATTGCGAGATCTTTCCGAGAAAATGACGCCGACGATTGTTGTCGTGTTGGCGCTGGGTTTTGGTCTACTTCTTTCTGAAGGACGTCTCGCAAATATCGCGGTCGTCGTTTTGGCGGGCATCTGTTCGTTTATGGCGCTGGAGCTCTTATTTCTCTACGCGTTTCATCCGGCATCGTATCCCGTGAATGGACTCTCGCGATTGAATATCGCATTCGTCCCACTTGCGGCGTGGTATACGGCTTCGACATCCGTTGGTCTTCTGACGTTTCTTCACACCCCACGCGTATGGCATGTGGTTTTACTCACGGTGATGGGCGCGATGTTGTTTCGGACGACCGGACATCCGGGGGCTAGCTCGGCACAGAATCGGATCTGGATGCTGATCGGTGCCGCGACCGGTCTTCATGTGGGATGGGTGAGTCTCACGCTTCCGCTCAGCATGCCGATTCACGGCGCGCTCGCCGCGATCGTCTTCGCTTCCGTGCTCCGCGTCCGTCGATATCTCTATGATCCGCGCCCATCGCGACGGGTGGCCTGGGGAGAAAGTGTCGCGGCGTGTATCCTATTGATCTCCGTTCTCGCAACCGCGCAATGGCTATGACCTCAAAAAATACCTTTCGTCTCGAAATTCTCTGGAGCGTGATTGTCGCATCGATCTGTGGCGCGCTTGCCGGAGCGACGGCAGGATTTCTGACGGATGCCTCTCAGCCCATCCAAACATCCCCACTGACATCGCTTCCGGCAACATCTACGACACCGGTCGTGACGCCCACGACGACCGAATCCGGTTTGACTGTCGTTCCATTGGAACGTCGTCCAGTTGAGTTGTTGGTTCCACCTGCGTTTGTTTCGCGCCGCTCAAGTCCGGTTGCGTCTCTATATCGCAAACCAAAAGGCGCAACGCTAGACGAACGATTCCTCGGAGAAGATCGTTTGCTGGGTCACGCGGTCGCGCTCACATCCGATGGATGGTTTGTCACGACTGATGCCGCGCTGGCGGATACAAAGATCGCTGATCTCACGGCGTGGATCGGAGGTGCATCTTACGCGATCGATCGCGCGGTGTTCGACAAACTCAATGGAACTGTTTTTCTAAAAACCTCCGCGCGTTCTCTCACGGCAAGTCCGTTCGCAAATCTTTCGGGTCTCGCATCTGGTTCCGCTGTATGGATTGAGCCTCGAGCCGGCGAATTCGCCCCGCAAGTTGTGTTGACCTCGATGGCGCGTACGGAGGTAAACGCTATTTTTTCGAGTGAAGAAGCACATCGTCGAATTCATTTATTCGGACTCTCACAAAAAGGAAATCAGGGTGCGGCCGTGTGGGATCCAAACGGCTCGCTTGTGGGGCTGGTCGAAAGTGCGGATGGAGAAGCCGTTCGAGTGATCCCTGCGACCTCCATTGCCGCGTCGTTCAGCTCGCTTCTCTCGACCTCTGAAATTCGTCACGCAACGCTTGGGGTTCGTGCGCTCGATCTTTCCGCGCTCGTCGTTGAGGGGAGTCGTGGGGGGTTGCCGACGGCCGGCGCGTGGCTACGAGATGATAAAAAGACGGGAAAGCTTGCCGTGGCAAAAGATTCTCCAGCGCAAAAATCTGGATTGAAATCTGGCGACGTGATTCTGCGCGTCGAACGTGATATTCTGGATGGGACATTAGATCTTGGAGAGATTCTGGCGGATTATCGTCCGGGTGCCACGGTCACACTTCGCGTGTGGCGTGATGGAACGGACTTTGATCTTCCGGTGACTCTGGGATCGGTCACGACGAGCGAACCGCTCAAGTGATATGGCGAGCACGAACTACCTTCGACTTTTTCTCTTCTCCTGGCGCATGATCGCGTTGGGAACGCTCATTGGCGCAATCTTGGCCCTCGGGTTTTCGTTTGCTCAGCCTCTCCGGTATTCCTCGACAGAACGAGTTTTGATTACACAGACAAATACGGCCGGAATCGATCCGTACACGGCGATCAAATCCACGGAACGCATCGCACAGAACTTGGTTGAGATCATCTATACTTCGAGTTTCTTTAACGCCGTGATGTCCAACTCCCAAGTTGATCCGGCGTATTTTCCAACGGATGAAATCGCGAAGCGCAAAAAGTGGCGCGAGACGATCGAGACGAACGTGAGCGCCGGAACCGGTGTGATGTCGATTCTCGCGTACCATACGAATCGTGATCAGGCGACGGAGCTTGCGGTAAAAGTTGCAGAACAGCTCTCGCAGGTCGCCCCGAACTACTTCGGATTTTCAGTTCGCGTTCAGATTATCGATGATCCGCTCCCGTCACGATTCTTCGCGAAACCAGATTTTCTTCGGAACACGCTTTTTGGTGCCGTCATTGGATTTCTTTTTGCCGCGGCCTGGGTATTTGGTCGCGTGAAGAGCAACGGATAAGGATTGACAAAACCCCCAATACCGGATAGGTTGGATCGTTCTTTCATTTGGGAGAACAGAGGAGGAGTTGCATGGAGCGTGATTCTGCAAGTTCACACGGTCCCTATCGGAGCCCGCCAGCTCGGAGAAGCTGGAAGCGTCGATCCTTGTTTCGGCGGATGGTCCGTCGAACGTGGATCTGGACGCTGAATGGCACCCTGCTGTACATCGGGATCCAGCTCATGAGCTGGATTCACACCTCGGCGAGCATCATGGTCTCAGGCCGGACGTCGACGTCCAAGCCAGCTCTCTATGGATGCAAGCTGGGTGATTGGTGCACCATGCCCGGGGAGTTCTGCTTCGCCGAGAAAGATCGCGGCGGTGGGGCGCTTTGGTGTGATGGGGCTAATTCCAGCAACGAGCACTACGTCACATCCTGCGTTGCCGGCTACTACTGCGGCGCGGATGCGTTCTCAGATGGCTGTACCGACAAGGACGGCCATGAGCTCATCTGCTTGCACGCTCGCAAGGAGTTGATTCCGGCGGATTAATCTCAACTTCCTGGGAGGTCTCATGAGAATCGTGTTCCTGATGACGTGCGTCCTGATCGGGTGCGGGGGCGCAAGCGCCTCCGACTCGGATCTTCCACGCTCCAGCCACTGCCGGAGCGACGAATCCACGCGGCTTTGCCACGTGCGGCTCAGCCAGGAGTTCCGCTCCAAGTCGCTCGCCCTGAAGGCGATCCCTCTGGAGAAGATCGAACTCCAGCGACAGCTCACCCAGCGGAACTCGCAGGTGACGACCGTCACCGTGCCGTCGGTCGTCACCTCGGTTGCCGAGGATCCGGTTCAGCCGGCTCCCTGGAGCGAGGGCGACGGTGTGTCGCTCGAGTAGTCCTTTTCACCACTTCTTCATCTATCAGCCCCGGACATCCTCCGGGGCTTGATTTTTCTTCAAAAAACTGGTGAGGTCGACAGGATACGTGCAGGAGGTACATTAAAACAGCTTATTTGAGCCGAAAATTCATGTATCGGCCCTGTTTCGTTTCTGTGTAAGTCTCCGTATTGACAAAAAGGTCAATTTATGATACTTTAGTTCGTTCCTCGAAGACTGCATTTCTGACATTTGAATCGTCTCGCACCATTCGGGAGTATTCCTCCTCTTCCGAATCGCGGGACGATTCAAGGGTCCGAAAGCATTGGTGCCAAAGACCCCCGTACCTCTCAATTGAATCAGTTTCCAACCCAGAGTTTAAACGCTCTGGGCGTAGTCCGAGAGCACGATCCGCGTGCCCTCGGGGCCGCGAAAGGAGTGGCTAGTCATGAAGAAGATCGTTTGTTCGCTCATCATCGCGGTCTCGGGGCTCGTGTGCTTCGAGGCCATGGCACAACCGTCCAGCCCGACGGCGGACCCGCCCAAGTGCGAGGACGTCCCGGGGTGCAAGAAGGCGCTCGACGAGTGCACGGCCGACCTCGCCGCTTCCAAGAAGCAGGCGGAGGACTACCTCAAGGAGCGCGACGTCTGCCTCGGCAAGATCGCGAAGGTCGTCCCGGTTCCGCAGAAGCCGGTGGCTCTCACGTGTGAGGGTCCCGGGATTCGCTCGAACGGTCGGGGTGGATGCGAGTGCATCGAGCCCGACGGCAATGGCGGCTTCACGGTCTCGAAAGAGGCAGTGACCGTCATGAAGACGTTCAGCACCCGCGTCTGCTCCGTGCCCTTCGAGTCCTTCCGCATCTTGCGGATGGATGTCGAGGCGCTGAAGAAGCGAGGGGTCGACGTCTCGGCGCTCGAGACGAAGATCACCGAGCTCTACGTGCTCAAGGACGACATGGAGAAGTTCCGGGTCGCGCTCGCGCTCCTCACGCAGGAGTTCGTCGATCTCGACCAGCGTCTCAAGCTCGCGGAGCAGGCGATCGCCGATCACGAGGGCCGCATCACGGCCCTCGAAGAGAAGGTCGAGAACCTGAACCAGTCGCCGTGGACCACGGGTGTCGATGCCAGCGGAGGGGCTCTGTTCCTCCCCGGCGCCGGCGCTCAGGGCTTCGCCTCGCTGCAGTGGACCAACACGGTCTACTTCAACAAGACCACCCCCGTCGGGCTCAAGCTCGAAGCGGGTGCCGGACGCATGTTCGGGAACACGGGGATCGGCGAAGGCTGGGTGTTGGATGGGTCGCTCGGGCCCGTCTTCAACCTCTACCAGCGGTACGTCGAGCTCGGCGTCTTCGTCACCGGCAAGCAGTTGATCTCGGATCACGGCGCCGGCTACCAGGGCGTTCTCGAAGATCCGGGCATGGGCTTCCTCGTGGGGCCCGAGCTCGAGCTCAACATCAACGTCGTGAAGTACCTGGACTTCGGTGTCGAAGGTGGCGTCGGGTTCGCCCAGGCCAACTTCTTCGAGGGTCCTCGTGACCTTCGGCAGGACAACGGCGTGGGCGGCTTCATCGGCGTCCACATCGGCGCTCACACCGAGCTCTTCAACTTCAAGGACTGATTCACCTACACTCCCTGTCTCGATTCGCCGCAAGGCTGAGTCGAGACAGGTTTCACACCAGCTGATCACCTTCGTGATCCATTGATGTGACCGCTCAACCAATTCGGGTTGAACGGTGTACGTTCACAACGGTTACTCAACAGTTCTGCCTGGCTCCGCCAGTGGCGGACGCATCAAGGCGTACGTCAACGGCAGAAGCCAATAGGAGTCAGTCATGACCAAGAACAAGTGGATGGTGGTGTGCGGTCTCGTGTCCTCCATGGCGCTCGTCGCCTGCTACAACGACGCGTCCACCATGGACGACGGCGAGGGCGGCAGTGGTGCGACGTCGAGCAACGGTGGGAGCGATCCCGACGGCTGTTCGAACGCCGACGAAGGCGACGATTGCTCGGGCGAAGGCTCCGAGTGCGGCAACCTCGTTTGCCATTGCGGCGGCTGGCTCGACGAGGACGACAACGACCTCGACGATCAGTGCGCCGGCAACCCCGACGACTGCGACGAGGGTGACTCGTGCAACACCAACGGTGCGACGTGCGACGGTCTCGTCTGCTGCAACGGCAGGTGGGACGACAACTGCGACAACACCGGTGGCAACGGCTCGGGTGGCAACGGCAACGGTGGCACCTACAGCGTGAACATCAAGGTTCACAGCTACTCGTACCACGTGTGGTGCCAGGGCGCGGAAGTCGAGCCCTACACCGGCGACGCCGACAGCGAGATCGAGTGGTACGAGGACTGGCACAGCTTCGGCGGTGACGTCTTCGGCCCCGAGATGCCGCCCGGCGAGCATCCCGGCTCGGAGTGGCTGACCTACGAGGTCAACGTCACGGTCCCGACCGCTCACGGCCTGCGCATCCAGTGCTACATGAACCGCAACGGCGACGAGACGGAGGGCGACAACGTTCGCTACGCCTTCTCCGACCCGGAGATGTTCACGGACGACGAGTACGTCGAGATCCGCCGCGATGGCAACATCGTCTACGACCTCGCCGACGGCGACACCGGCTCGGGCAACACGCCCGACGCCTACCTCGCCGAGAACCTCGACCCCCAGCACTTCTCCCACAACCTGCAGATCGATCCGCCGTGAGGTAGATCGGTTCGCTCCTTCAACTCAAGCCCCGTCATCCGAATCTGGATGGCGGGGCTTTGACTTTTAAGACAATTTCTGATATCACCCGTTGGCACCTTTGACGCCAACCAGGCAGGGAGTTCGCATGCGCCGCATCTCTGGTTTCACCTCTGTGGCCGCAGTTGCGGCCGTGCTGGTTCTTGCCAGCTGTTACAACGTCGCGTCCAATGGAAACGACGAAGACGGCGACAGCTCGGATGGGCCGAATTCCGGAAACGGAACGCCCTCGGGCAACGGGAGTACCGGTTCGAATCCCTCCGGCAACGGAGGCTCGGGCGGCTCCTCGTCATCTGCGGACGGTGGGGGAGGAATGGGTGGCAACGGCTCCGGCGGTTCGTCCAGTTCCGGAGACGGTGGCAGTTCGGGAACGGGGAACTCCAGCTCCACGAGCACGAGCACGGGCACGAGCTCCGGCTCCAGTTCCACCGGTTCGTCCGGTTCGGGTGGGTCTCCGCCTACAGGTCAGCATTTCCTGACCTACCGGTTCGACATGCCAGAGAACGGTCTCGTTCCCGACATGCTCACGATCTACGACATCGCGATGGATAGCGGCGGTGATCCGTATCCGCGTCCGACGCCGTTCAACGGCACCGACTACGGCATGACGTACGCCTGGGGCGTTGCGGTCGATGCGATCAACGATCTCGACTGCTACGTCGAGAACGACGATTTCGTCGAATGCCAGGTCACACGTCCTGCGTACGCCTTCGTCGAAGTGAACGTCCACGTTCAGCACAACGATGCCGGCGATCCGCCGTCGCGGTGGTCCTGCGAAGATCCGTCGATCGGACTCTTCCAACTCTGGATCGACGGCGTGCAGACCGGCTTCGCCTACGAGCCCTGGCCCGAGGCTCCGACCGGCCCCGCCTGTCGCTACTACTTCATCCTGCCGGATTGATTTCTGGCTTCGCTCCGATCTCACGATCGGAGCGTTTTTTATTGTGCGCCTTCCCTCGAGGTCGCATTTGCGATATTTAGTCTCTATGAGTTCAACGTTGGGACAGGGAATCGCGGGTCACTCCGCGCAGATCCGTTTGATGGATCGGTTTCTGGAATCTCCTCCGCCGTCTGTGCTTTTGGTCGGGCCACGGCATTTGGGAAAACGAACGATCGCCGAGCGATATGTTCGCGCACTTCTCGAACTCTCCACTGACGCATCTCTTTCTTCTCATCCAGATTTCGTGAAGCTCGAAGCCGAAGAGGGGAAAGTTCAAGTTTCTGTGGAGCAAGTGCGTGCGCTTCGTGAGCGTCTTTCCATGCGACCATCCATTGCGAAACAAATGGTCGCCTACATCTCACATGCGGATCGGTTGAACGAGGCGGGGATGAACGCACTCCTCAAAGTCGTGGAAGAGCCTCCGGCGGGAGCGGCGTTTGTGTTTGTTGCGGAAGATGCCGGAAGAATTCCAGGAACGATCAAAAGTCGTTCGGTCGTTCTCCCGTTTGCGCCAGTCTCGGCAAAGGAGATCGAAGTGATGTTGAAAGAGAGGGGGATTTCCGCCGACGAAGCGGCGCGTCTCGCGTCTATTTCTCGTGGCCGTCCAGGGCTCGCGCTCGTTCCCGAGTCCGATGAATCCGTGGAGCGAGGGCGTAAATTTGCGCGAGCGTTTTTGTCTGCAAAGAATGCGGGAAGTCGTCTCGAGATCGTGGAAGGTCTCCACGTTGCGTGCGAAGCAGAAGAAGATTCTCATGCCGCATGGCGTGATGCGTTGGCGGGCGCGATGGAGATTGCGGGAACGCAGTTCGAGACAAGGGCGTCTCAGACGTCTATCTTCGGTGTTGCGCTCATCACGGCGCTCCGTCATGTGGGCGGTTCGATCCAGCCACGACTCGCATTGGACGCGGCGGCGGTGCGTTTTGAGGACGATCCTTCCACAGTTTTTCCATCACATCTTCCGTCCGGGCTTCCTCTCATCTATACTGTCCGTTGATATGCTTCGCAGAACACGCTCGTTCGTTCTTCCGCTCATGGCGGTGATGTTTTTGGGACAGGGGTGCCTCGGCACTTCTTCCACCGGACCGACCGGTCCAGATGGCGGTGTCTGGAAATCCACGGACAATGGTCAGACGTGGGTCAATAAAAAAGCGTTCGTGCAAGGCGCGAAGGTTTCTGCCGGCGCCGCCACGATTGGCGTCGTGGACATGGCGTTTGATCCGCAGGATAAGAACACGGTGTATCTCGCGACTGCCGCGAACGGCATGGTGTTTTCGCTCGACGGGGGAGATTCCTGGCAACAGGCCGTGGCATCGAATCCAGAAAAGAACGTCCTCACCACGGGTCGCGTGAATGTTGTCTCCGTTGATCCGAAGAACAAGTGCACGGTCTACGCCGCAAGCGCAAACAAGATTTACAAGACGATTACGTGTGGTCGCGACTGGGATCAGATTTTCTTTGATGCGCGTACAGACAAGTCGTTCACCGAACTTGTTGTTGATTGGTTTAATCCCACGATTCTCTACGCCGGAACCAATGATGGAGATATTTTCAAATCTCTAGATGCCGGTCGTTCCTGGCAGACGGCGAAGCGCATCGACGGCGTGGCGATCAACAGTCTCGTGATGGATCCGCGTGATTCTCGTCTCTTGTACGCCGGAACGCAGGGAGATGGAATTTGGAAGACGGTGGATGCGGGAGCAACGTGGACGCACATTGAAGAACAGTTCGGAGATTTTCAGGATGCGCGACGGACAACGCAGGTTGTGATTGACCCAGTTGAAGCGAATTTGATCTACAGCGTTTCAAAATACGGCATTATCAAATCAATCAATGGTGGCGAGACGTGGACCGCACTCACGCTCACAACACCTCCAGGAACCGTGACAATCAACGAACTTGCGATTGATCCAAAGAACAACAAGCGTTTGATCTACACCGGCGTTTCAACCCTTCAGTTCTCCAACGACGGGGGAGCGACATGGACACCGAAGAAACTCCCAACTACGCAGATCGGTTCAAATCTCCTGATTGATCCCATGGACGGCAAGATTCTCTATCTGGGGTCCATGCCCGCGGCGAAATAGAAATACTGAGTTTTATCCGTTGTTTGTCGTCCTCGCGCAGGCGGGGATCTGGATCGGGAAGCCAGATTCCCGTCTTCACGGGAATGACAATAACGGGTTTTGTGATTGACGGTTTGGCCAAAAAATGGAAAACTGCCCCTACATTCAAGCGTTATGCCAACCCCCATTGATCTCGCAAAACCAGAGTTTGAACAGGTTCTCGCGCATTTGGATAAAGAACTGCATAACATCCGCAGTGGACGAGCGAACGCGGCGCTCATTGAGGACGTGAAGGTCGAATCCTATGGATCGATGATGGAGCTGAAGGGACTCGCCTCTATTTCTGTCCCAGACGCCAAAACGATTCAGATTGAACCGTGGGATAAGAACGTGGTGAAAGATATTGAGAAGGCGCTCATCATTGCGGACATTGGAATGACGCCGAACGTTGCAGGAACCGTCATTCGTCTCATCATGCCGCCGATGAACGAAGAGAATCGTCGCGAGACCGTGAAAGTCGTGAATCAAAAAGGGGAGCACGCGAAGATCGGGCTGCGCTCAGTGCGTGAAACAATTCGTGAATCGATCCTCGCAAAAGAAAAGAACAAGGAGATCGGAGAGGATGAACGATTTCGTTTGCTCGAAGAACTCGACAAGGTGGTCGGTGAATGGAATCGAAAAGTTGATGCCATGGTGAAAGAGAAGGAAGAAGAAGTGATGACCATCTAACCTATGCCCATTTCCCAGGAACAAAAAATGGATCTCCTTGTGTCGCTCTGCAAGCGACGCGGTTTCGTCTATCCCGACTCCGAGATCTACGGAGGATTTGCAAACGCCTGGGACTTTGGTCCGTATGGAATCGAACTGAAGAATAATATTCGCGATGCGTGGTGGAAGCGATTCGTTCACGGCCGCGATGATGTTGTGGGGGTGGATACGCCCATCATTCAGCATCCAAAGATCTGGGAAGCCTCGGGCCATCTCCAGAATTTTTCTGATCCGCTCGTCGAGTGCAAGAAATGTCATCGTCGTTTTCGCGCGGACCATCTTCTCGAAGCGAAGCAAGCAGAGCCAGGATATGACAAGGAAAAACCGGCCGAAATGAAAGATCTTCGTTGTCCGGAATGCGGTGGCGAATTCACCGACGTCATGCATTTCAACTTGATGTTGAAGACGTTTCTCGGCGTCAAAGAAGATGCAACGGCCACGGCCTATCTTCGTCCAGAAACCGCGGCGGGAATGTTTTCGTCCTGGATGAATATTCGCGACACGATGCGCAAGAAACTTCCGTTTGGAATTGCGCAGGTGGGAAAAGCGTTCCGTAACGAAATCACACCGGGAAACTTTATTTTCCGTCTTCGTGAATTCGAGCAGATGGAAATCGAATATTTCGTCCGTCCCGAAGATGCGCCGCGTGCGTATGAAATGTGGCTCGAAGAATATAAGAGCTGGTGTTCCGACGTGCTGAAGCTCAAGGCGGAAAACATCGTCTATACAGAAATTGCGGATGCAGATCGTGCGTTCTATTCGAAGCGTTCGATCGATCCAGAGTACGCGTTTCCGTTCGGCGTCAAAGAACTCGGCGGGCTCGCATATCGCACGGATTGGGATCTCTCTCGTCAGCAGGAAGCCTCCGGCGAAGATCTTCGTTGGTTTGATCAGGAAACGGGGGAACGATTCATTCCGCATGTCATTGAACCGACATGGGGTCTCACGCGTTCCGTTCTCGCCGTTCTTTCTGAGCATCTTGATATCGACGAGGCGGAGACGGCGAACGAAGGCGAAAAAGAACCACGCATGGTTCTTCGATTTCCGCCGCAACTCGCTCCGGTCAAAGTTGCGGTTCTTCCATTGCAGAAAAAAGAAGAACTCGTCGCCGCGGCAAAGGAACTCGTCGCGTCATTGCGCAAGCGAGGGATCGTGACGGAATATGATGAGAGCGCATCCATTGGAAAACGCTATCGTCGTCAGGATGAAATCGGAACTCCGTGGTGTGTGACCGTCGACTTTGAATCATTGGAAACCAACACCGTCACGGTGCGCGATCGCGACTCAATGAGTCAGGATCGTGTGAAGATCGAGGATCTTCCCTCCATCATCTCTGAACGTCTCGCATAATCTCCATGGCAACCAAACCCACCATCAAAAAATTGAAGAACGGGATGACCGCGATTTTCGTGCCGCAAAAAGGCGCGGTGTCTGCGACGGTTCTCGTATTGTCCAAGGTGGGTTCGCGATACGAATCAAAAAACATCAACGGAGCTTCGCATTTCATTGAGCATTTGATGTTCAAAGGAACGAAGCGACGTCCGACGGCGCAAACGCTTTCACGCGAACTCGATCGTATCGGCGCAGACTACAACGCGTACACCGATAAAGATGTCACGGGCTATTACATCAAGATGGACGCGGCAAAAACCGAACTCGCCGTCGACATGTTGCATGACATGCTCTTCCATTCGAAATTTGATGCGAAGGAAATGGATCGTGAACGTGGTGTGATTATCGAAGAGATCAACATGTATGAAGATAATCCTCGCGCCCACGTGGATGATCTCCTCGAAGCCGAACTTTTTCCGAACTCCACACTTGGCTGGGATATCGCCGGTCCGCGTGAAGTGATTCGTTCTGTTTCTCGCGATGACTTAGTTTCGTATCGAGATGCGTACTACATTCCAGAGCGCATGGCCGTGATTGTCGCTGGAAAAGTCCTCCCCGGGACACTCGCGCTTCTTGAAAAGACCTTTGGATCTGTGAAGCGAAAAGCAGGGGATGATCGTCCGTTCGATCCGTTTTGCCAGCCAGCCACACTCAAGGGTTCGGTTGCGTATCAGGATAAAACGACGGAACAGGTTCAGCTCGCCATGGGATTCTACGGATTCCCGACGGGACACGCGGATGCGCCAGCGGCGGGGCTATTAGCCAACGTTTTGGGCGGAAATATGTCCTCGCGCCTCTTCACGCAGATTCGTGAACGCCGAGGTCTCTGTTACTCGATTAATGCGAGTCACGGGACGCGGGAAGATGTGGGAGCCTTTTCAATTATGGCTGGACTTGATAAGAAGCGGGTACCGGAGGCCGTGAAAGCGATCTTCGCAGAGCTCAAAAAGCTGGTCCGAACATCGCCCACAGTCCACGAGTTGAACGATGCCAAGGAAAACGTTCGGGGACGCACCATGCTCGCTTTCGAGGATTCTGCGACCCAGGCCGAGTGGTATGGGAAGCAATGGCTCTTCAAGAAAACGCTCGAGACTCCGGAAGAACGCATGAAGAAGTTCGATGCGGTGACGCCATCCGATATCCGGCGCGTCGCAAAAAAGATTTTCCATCCCGAAAAAACTGCACTCGCACTCATTGGTCCATTTGGAGACAAAAAGAACATTCTGAAATTCGCGAAATGGTCGTAATCGAAGTTCCACTCGTATGAAAAAACTCATCATTGCTAACTGGAAGATGCATTACGGTCCCATCAAAGCTGGGGCCTGGATCCGCGCATTCCGTCGTGAGCGTCTTCCGAAAGACCTCGACGTCTCGGTGTCGGTTCCGTTTGTTTCATTGCCGGCCGCGCGAGCGTCTCTTGGTCGTGCATCCATCCCAGCACTTGGCGCGCAGGATGTGTTTTGGGCAGATGAAGGCGCGTTCACCGGAGAAATTTCTCCGTCCATGCTTCGTGAATTTGGCACCGAGTATTGCCTCGTCGGCCACAGCGAACGTCGCACGCATCTTGGAGAAACCGATGAGATGGTCGCCAAGAAAGCCGCCGCTCTTCAGAAGGCTGGAATCATCCCCGTGATTTGCGTGGGTGAAACAGATCTTCAGCGAAAGAAGGGGGAGGCTTCGAAGGTCGTCAAAGCACAGATTCAAGCTGCCATTGCGGGAATCAAGGCGAGCGATAGCTCTCTGGTCGTCGCGTATGAACCGGTCTGGGCGATTGGAAGTGGCAAGGCGTGCACCGCAGAAGAAGCAAAGGAAATGCACGAAGCCATTCGTTCCGTGTTGAAAAAGAAATTTGGGTCCAAGTCCGAAGAGATCCGCATTCTGTACGGTGGATCTGTGGATCAGCGTAACGTCGCGGAGTTCGTGAGCACGACCGGGATCGACGGCGCACTCGTCGGAGGCGCTTCGCTTGATCCGCGTGGGTTCGGTCTTCTTTGCCGCGCTTCCATCCCGGCATAACTCTTGTGGAGCTTCTCTATTGGATCACGCTTCCGATTGGCGTTCTTGCGGTCATCGTCATGGCCGTGATTCTTCTGCGTCACTGGAAAGAGATCCGATTGTTGAATCCGGATTCCATTGCCGAAGAACGTGAACGCCAAAAGCGCGATGAGCTTCTGCTCCAGCGTCTCTCACGTGTGAAGTCTCAGAAGGTCGCGCCGTTCAAAGCGATTCTGAATGGGATTATCTTTGCCGTGAAAACGACGTATCACGCGGCGTATATTCGTCTCGTGCGATTGGAGAAGTTCTACAAGCAGGCAACTGCTCCGTTCGCGATGATGGCACCGTCCACAAAAGAACGTGTGAAGGCGTTGATCGATGAAGCGCGTTCTCTTGCACGCGACATGAAGTGGGCGGATGCCGAACGTCGATACTTGGAAGCGCTTCAGGTGGATAATCGAAACGTCGATGCCTACAAAGGTCTCGGAATTATCTATCTCAAGCAAAAGTTGTATCCGCAGGCGAAGGAGACGTTTGAATATATTTTCAAATCTCGAAAAGCGGATGATGTGGTGTACGCCGCAATGGCCGAAATCGCCGAAGCCGAGAAGGATTATATCCGCGCCGAAGAAATGCGCATGAAAGCCGTGGAGCTTCGTCCGCGTCTTCCGAATCGTCATGCGGAACTTGCGGAGTTCTATATGGATCGTCAGGAAATCACCAAAGCCTGGCCCCATGCGCGTCAAGCCGCCCAGTTGGATCCCAAGTCCTCTCGGTACCTTGAACTTTCATTGGAGACTGCTATACTCCTCGGCGATCGAGAAGAGGCTCGCAGACGCTATGATAAGCTCCGTGTGCTCTCCGAAGATCGTCCCAAGCTGAACGCGCTCAAGGAGCGAATTGAGGCGATGGGAGAGGGGAAGTAGGTTCGTTTTCACCATCATCAATACCAGGCCCATATAGCTCAGCTGGTAGAGCACTTCCATGGTAAGGAAGAGGTCACCGGTTCAAACCCGGTTGTGGGCTCCACGGGTAGGTACCGAAGCGGTCAAACGGGGGAGACTGTAAATCTCCTGGCTCACGCCTTCCAAGGTTCGAATCCTTGCCTGCCCACCAGGAATAAGCATCGTCGAAAGACGATGCTTTTTCTTGTCTCGATCAGTCTTGCTAAATACCCCCTAGGGGGTATACTGCCCTCATGCATACCGACAACCGTAAACTCGTCCGTCGTTTGAAGATCGTCGAAGGTCAGGTACGTGGCCTTCAGGAGATGGTCCAGAAGGACACCTACTGCATCGACGTCATTACTCAGACCTCTGCGATTAAACAGGCGCTTTCAAATATCGAAGATATCCTTTTAGAGAACCATCTTTCACATTGCGCGATCAGCCAGATCAAGGGTGGTAACGAGAAGAAGGCGAAGGAAGAGATTCTAAAAGTCTACCGTCTAAAGCGAAAATAATATGAACCATCCGCAAACGTTCAGAATCAGAGGAATGCACTGTGCTTCCTGTGCCTCGATTATCGAGAAGACTTTTAAGAAGGTCGAGGGCGTGGAATCGACCGAGGTGAACTATGGCACCGAGACCGCCAAGGTTATCTTTGATCCTACGAAGACGAATCCGCAGGCTCTATCCAAGGCAGTAGAGCCGCTTGGCTATTCGCTTGTGGTTCCTGAGCCTCCTTCGATGCAACACATGGGTCACGATGCTCCTACGGCCGAATCCATGGGCATGTCGGCGGAGGAGCATGCCGCACATACCGGACTCAACCAATCCAAGGAGGAGAAACTGGTAGAGATTGCCGACATGCGGGCAAAGGTTCTGACGATGCTCCCTCTGACAGTTTTCAGTATTTTCGTCATGGGTTGGGATATCCTGGCGCAGTTCGGCGTTCTTGTTCCCGCATCCCGTGTGCTGAGCGAATTTTTTCATCACCTCCTGCCGCTCATGGCGACCTATGCGCTTCTCGTTGTAGGAAAACCGTATCTCCTGGGCTTCTACCGCTTCCTGCGATATGGGAAGGCGAACATGGATACCCTGATTGGAATCGGAACGTCAGCGGCCTTCGTGTACAGCTTCATCCTTTCCGCCTTCGAGGAATCACTTCGTTCTTTCGTGAATGTCGAGCATACGTATTATGACGTCACGATCGTTGTGATCGCTTTTATTACGCTGGGAAAATATCTCGAAGCAAAAGCGAAGGTGAAGACCGGAGATGCGATCGAAAAGTTGCTGAACCTACAGACAAAGACGGCTCTCGTTGTTCGCGAAGGAAAAGAACAGGAAGTGCCGGTGAGTCAGGTCGTGGTCGGTGATTTGGTTGTGGTAAAGCCTGGGTCGAGTATTCCGGTGGACGGTGTCATCACCGAAGGGACATCGTTTATTGATGAATCCATGGTCACGGGCGAGCCGATGCCGGTAGAGAAGAGCGTCGGGAGCAAGATTATGGCCGGGACGATGAATACATCGGGAGCATTTACTTTTCAGGCGACGAAGGTTGGTTCGGAAACGCTTCTGGCAAAGATTATTCAGATGGTTGAAGAGGCGCAGGGAAGCCGTGCCCCAATTCAAGCGCTGGCAGATAAGATTTCTTCGGTCTTTGTCCCAATCGTACTCGTTATTTCCTTTGTCGCTCTAGCTGCCTGGTTGATTTTTGGAACCCCAGCTCTGGGCTTCGCATACGCACTCTCGTATGGATTGACGTCCTTCGTGGGGATTCTCGTGATTGCCTGTCCGTGCGCACTCGGTCTGGCGACTCCAACGGCGATTATCGTTGGCGTTGGGAAGGGCGCGAAAGAGGGGATTCTTATCAAGGACGCAGCAACGCTGGAAAAGCTGCATAAGGTCGACACGGTTGTCGTGGATAAGACGGGGACGATCACGAAGGGGAAGCCGGAGCTTGTCGGTATCCAGATGTTTTCAGATATGACAGAAGAAAGAGCGATCG
>JAGOQY010000010.1 GCA_018063125.1 Patescibacteria group bacterium
TGTTCGATACCGAAGTGTTCAGCGTGATTTTTGATTCACTTCGAGAGTTTTCCGGAAAAAGCTATGGCACTGATCCCGTGACGGATCGATCCATGCGGATCATTGCGGATCATATTCGTGCCGCAACTTTTGTGATTGGCGATGCGCGTGGCGTTGCGCCTTCGAACGTGGGGCAGGGATATATCGTTCGTCGGTTACTTCGTCGAACGATCCGTGAAGGTCGGAAATTGGGAATCACAGATTCATTTCTCGTGAAGCTCGCGAGCGTTGTGATTGGCGAGTTTGGAACGTTTTACGAAGAGCTGGAGTCCAATCGCGAGCGGATTATTTCTGAGACGGCGAAAGAAGAGGAGAAGTTTGCGAAGACATTGGAAAAGGGAACGAAAGAATTGGAAAAGATGATCGAAAAGGGGAGCGTGTCTGGTGAGCAAGCGTTTACCCTTTTTTCGACATACGGGTTTCCTCTTGAACTCACCGAAGAGATGATGCGAGAACAGGGTGCAACCGTGGATACAGCCGCGTTTTCTGCGGAGTTCAAGAAGCATCAGGACCTCTCCCGTACCGCATCTGCTGGCGTTTTTAAGGGGGGTCTCGCAGATCATTCCGAAGAAACGACACGGTTACACACGGCGACACATTTGTTGCACCAGGCGTTGCGAACGGTGCTTGGTGATCATGTCGGGCAAAAAGGTTCAAATATTACAGCTGAGCGTCTGCGTTTTGATTTTTCACACGGAGAGAAGATGACGCCAGAACAGATCACGGAGGTTGAAGGAATTGTGAATGACGCGATTAATCGTGATCTTCCCATCCACGCCGAAGAGCTGACGACGGAAGAAGCAAAGGCACGTGGAGCGATTGGGTTATTTGAAGATAAATACGCGCAGATGGGCGGCAAAATTAAAGTGTATTTTGTGGGAAACGACGAGAAGGGGTACTTCAGCAAAGAAATCTGCGGTGGTCCGCATGTCGCGCACACGGGGGAATTGGGCAGTTTCAAGATCCAAAAAGAAGAGGCGGTTTCTGCGGGAGTTCGTCGAATCAAGGCGACTGTCGGAGCGAACGCTTCCGTTTGACGCACAGAAAAAGATTCGCTTAGCTGGGAGGGGTTCTTTTTTGGAGGTCTGCCATGCGCGTGCGATTCGTCGTCGTTTTTTCGATGAGCGTGGCGTGTGCCGCGCCTTCACCGGTTGAGCCACCGATTCCGGTGGTGAGCATAGATATTCCCGTTCCGTCCGCTCCTGCCCCTCGCGTAAAAGCGAAGACGGTTCTTCATCGGGAGAAAAACCTCCCGAATCTCTGTGAGACATATTTGTTCACACGGATTGATGATCCGTTCGGAGAACGGATTTGGTACGTTTCAGAGATGGGCTTCGAGCGAGCGGTTTTCCGTCTGTCGGTGAACGATCCTCGGTTCGCGGTGTTTTTGGCCGAGATTCATCAGGAAGGGACGAGAAGTTCGTTTTTTCCGGAGATTCAGATGCTTTGTCTCGAACGTCCATTGGGGATGTTTCAAGGGGATCCGGAATAGTCGACGACCCGTTTCTGCGAGAGACGGGTCTTTATTTGCCCTTTTTTCGAGGCTCAGGTATCATTTCGGCAATTCAACGACTGTTTATCTCATGATGAAACCCACAACGGCCTATGGCAGGATCTAACGTCTCCGACAGCAAGGATTTTTTGCTGGTGAAGGGAGTCGTGGAAGAGAACCTTCCGGCCGCCACCTTCCGGGTAAAATTGGAGAATGGACACACGATTTTGTGCCATTTATCAGGCAAATTGCGCATGCATCGCATTCGTTTGACCCCGGGCGATGAGGTCCAGGTCCAGATCACCCCATACGATTTGACAAAGGGTCGTATCACCTATAGACTCTAGCCCACTTGAAAACCCGATATTTTGGTGCATTTCCCTGGAATCGCCTCGGCGAGCGGAACGAACTGCTCTCAAAATATCGGGTTTTCTTTGAACCCCCAATCTTCTTGCTATGAAAGTACGAGCTTCGGTCAAGGCCATGTGCCGAGATTGTCAGGTGATCCGCCGCAAAGGTCGGGTCGTGGTCGTGTGCAAGAAATCTGCGAAACATAAACAGCGCCAAGGGTAATTAACCCAACGAGCTGTCGAATCTCAATCATCCTGGCTGAACGGTCTCAAAACATCTCTCTATGGCACGCATCGCCGGTGTTACGCTTCCCGCCCAGAAGCGAATCGAAATTGGGCTCACATACATCTACGGTATCGGTAACTCTACCGCTCGGAAGATCCTCAAGGACACGGGCGTGAGTGCGGATATTCGCGTGAAGGATCTTTCTGATGATCAGGCGAACGTCCTGCGTGAAGCCGTTGAGAAGCAGCATCGTGTCGAAGGTGAACTTCGTCGTGAAGTGATGTCCAACATCAAGCGGCTGAAGGAAATCGGTTCCTATCGCGGTTCCCGCCATAACAAGAGCCTCTCTGTTCGTGGTCAGCGTACAAAGACGAATTCCCGCACGGTGCGTGGCAACGTCCGCAAGACCATGGGTTCGGGAAAGCGTAAGCTTGAAAAGACCTAATCGACTATGGAAGATCAGAAGCAATCCACCGCAGCCGTCGAAACGACTGCCAAGAAAGCCGGTGCCAAGAGCTCCAAGGCTGGTTCGAAGAAGCGTGGTGCCGCGAAAAAGAAGACTCCCATCTCGCATGGGAAGGCTTTCATTCAGGCGACCTACAACAACACGATCGTCACGATGACCGATTTGAACGGCAACGTGCTCGGTTGGTCTTCCGCCGGTTCCTCCGGATTTACAGGTCCGAAAAAGTCGACTCCATACGCCGCCTCTCTCGTGGTGAAGAACGCGCTCGAAAAGATCGCAGACTACGAAATGAAAGAAGTGAACGTCTTTGTGACCGGTGTCGGTCAGGGTCGTGAAGCCGCGGTTCGCGCATTTAATGCAAACAACGTCCAGGTTCTGACGATTCAGGATGTGACGCCTATCCCGCATAACGGTTGCCGCGCTCCGCGTCCTCGTCGCGTCTAAACTTCTATGAAACTCCGCATTACCGCAAAACGCGTCCGCCGCGAAGGGGTCAACCTCGACGGCCGCGACAAGATGGCTCGCATTCTTGCGCGCCGTCCGTATGCTCCGGGTCAGCACGGCCCGACGTCTCGCACACGCCAGACGGATTACGGCAAACAGCTCCGCGAAAAACAGCGCGCGAAGTTGGTGTACGGCATCATGGAACGCCAGTTCAGCAACTATTTTGAAAAGGCCACCAACATGAAGGGCGACACAGGTGAGAACCTTGTCCGTCTCTTGGAACAGCGTCTCGATAACGTGTTGTTCCGTGGAGGCTTTGCCAAGACACGTGCTGGCGCTCGCCAAATCGTCTCGCATAACCACGTGAGCGTGAACGGCAAGGCTGTGAACATCCCGTCGTTCTCTGTGAAGATTGGAGACGTGATTGCGATTCGTAAGGAAAAGCAGTCGAAGAAGATTTGGAAGGATTTTCTTGAATCCGGTACCAAGACCGAAACCATGTCCTGGGTCACCGCAGATCCGAAAGAACTTGTCGTGAAGGTTGTTAGCCTGCCAGCGGGTGATGAGCTTAAACAGATCTTCGATCCGAAATTGATCGTTGAATTTTACTCGCGCTAACGCGAACCTTCGCACGTTATTTCTATGGAGTCCCTCCTTCTTCCCTCCAAAATCCGCTTTGCTAAGGGCGACCGACCGAACGTCGGCGTTCTTACCGTTGAACCGTTTGCCAAGGGCTACGGAACCACGATCGGAAACTCACTTCGTCGCGTGCTTCTTTCCTCTCTTCCGGGTGCTTCTGTAACCGCCGTGAAAATTAAGGGAGCGGATCATGAATTCGCGACGATGCCGAACATCAAGGAAGACGTTCTCGAAATTATTTTGAACCTGAAGTCACTTCGCTTGAAGTGCCACTCTGAAGAACCGGTGAAGCTCAAGCTTTCTGCAAAGGGAGAAGAGAATGTGACGGCAGAAGCGTTTGAGAAGAACGCGGACGTCGAAATCATGAACCCGGAACTTGTCATTGCGACGTTGACGGACAAGTCCGCTAGCATCGAAATGGAGATCACGATCGAACAGGGACGCGGCTACCGCACGACGGACGAACGCGGAAAGGAAAAGCTTGATCTCGGAACGATTGCTGTCGACGCTCTGTACAACCCGGTGCTTTCCGCTTCTTACAAGGTTGAGGAAACACGTTTGGGAGATCGTACGGACTACGACAAGTTGGTTCTCACGGTTGAGACCGACGGATCGATGGATGCGATCGACGCTTGCCGCACCGCTGTGACTGTTCTTCTGGATCATTTGAATCTCCTGAAGGACCTCGAATATGAAGCATAACCGCAAAGGAAAAACGCTTGACCGTAAAGCCGGTCCCCGCAAAGCTCTCATGCGCAACCTCGCCACGAGCTTGGTTCTCTATGAGAAAATGAATACGACTCTCGCGAAAGCGAAGGCGATTCGTCCGATCGTGGAGAAGCTCATCACCGTGGGCCGAAAGAAGACGCTCGCGGCACGCCGACAGCTTCATCGCACGCTCACGATTGAGTCAGCGGTGAACAAGGTGTTGGAAGAGCTCGGACCGCGTTACGCAACGCGTCCAGGAGGCTACACGCGCATTATTAAGCTCGGCACACGCAAGAACGACGGCGCCGAAATTGCGCAGATTCAGTTCGTGAAAGACTAATATGGCATGGAAGAAGAAAGCCGGAATGCCCCCGGTCAAACGGGCCACACATGAAATCGATGCCACCGGACAGGTGGTCGGTCGACTTGCGACAAAGATCGCCCGAATTTTGATCGGGAAGCATCGAGCAACCTACACGCCGAACATTGATTCGGGAGATTTCGTGAAGATCACGAACGTGAAGGATATTGTGTTCACGGGAAAGAAGTGGGAACAGAAGGTTCACTTCCGCACATCAAACCGCCCAGGCGGTTTGAAGGCGACGTCCGTGAAGAAACTTCGCGAAGAAAAGCCGTCGGAGGTTCTTCGCCACGCCGTGAAGTACATGCTTCCGAAGAATCGTACGCAGATGATCCGCATGAAGCGGTTGACCATTTCCTAATATGACGACGAAGACCACGGAAGAAACTACAGAAGAAAAGAAGCCAAAGAAGGCTCCGGCCAAGAAGGCTGCTCCGAAGGCCAAGAAGGCGGATACCGCTGAACTTGAAGCGACGGATAAAGAAGAGATGGCAGAAAGCAAAGCGGCCAAGGGCGGATCGTTTATCGCCGCTGTCGGTCGTCGTAAGCGTGCGGTTGCTCGTGTTCGCCTCATCAAGAACGGAAAAGGGGACATTACGGTCAATGGAAAGCCGATGAAGGACTATTTCACGACGTTTGAATATCGTGAACAGATCGAATCTCCGCTCAAGATCGCGGGCCAGGAAGGCGCCGTTGATGTGAGCGCGAAGGTTGAAGGCGGAGGAATTCGCGGTCAGGCTGAGGCGGTTCGCCACGGTCTCTCTCGCGCCCTCGTGGTTCTCAACCCAACGTTCCGGGCCGCGCTCAAGAAGCTCGGCTATCTCACGCGCGACTCTCGCAAGCGTGAACGCAAGAAGTTCGGAAAGAAGAGCGCTCGTCGTTCTCCGCAGTGGTCCAAGCGCTAGTTGTAAAATAGTAAAAATCCCCCTAGGGGGATTTTTACTATTTTATTTATGAAGAATGGAGGGGGTTATTTCTCCTATGAGCCCGATAATTTTGACCAAGGTCAAGATTAGCGAAATCCATCCTTTCAGTTTTTTCAGATTCAATTTCTTGAACATAAAAAGCCGGTTAAGGTCAATTGATGAACCTTCATCCGGCTTTTTGACGGCGGTTGCCTACCGCGAGGATGATGGGAGGACTTTTCTCAAGACTCCTCGCATCTGCATAGAAAATACTACACGATTTGCAGGATTACCGCAAACGGTAACTGTATTTCGAGGTCTCAAAAAATCACTAAATTTGACGTTAAGCTTAGTAGGCATTACCTTAATCACGAGGTTGGAATCGCATTTACATACGTCAGCCGCCAGAAAGTAGCCCGCAGAAAAGGGTCGCGAAGCGAACCTTAGTGGTCCAAGCGTTAATTCGCCAGCCAACAAAAAATCCCCGATCGGGGATTTTTTGTTGGCTGGCGAATAGTTTAATCTTGTTTTTCAGGCTCCTGCGCGTGCACTTGTTCGTAAGCGATTTTTGAGATGTCTGCGATGATGCCTGGCAAGAGTGCTGGATTTTTTCCCTTCGTCATCACACAAAGGAGATACGGCGTTTTTGGGTAGTAGATGATTCCGCAGTCGTGCAGTTCGTATCCATGAGCATCGGATCCGGCTTCACCGAATTTGTGAGCGATAGGAAGATCTTTTGGGATACCAGCTTCCAGTCCATGTGGGAATTCTACCTGCGCAAGGATGGAGAGCGCGCGCTCAGACAGAAGGCGGTCTAAGTACGAGGCGTTAAAGAGAATTCGGAAAAACGTTGAATAGCTTTTAGCCGACAGGGCTTCTTTATTTTCGCCGAAAATACTCTCAAGGTATCTGAGATCGGCGTTGATTCCAGGTGGGGCATTTTCTAGCATTCCCTGTGATTCAAGATGAGGCAGTGCGCTTGTGTACATGAGCTCGGCGGCTTGATTATCAGAAAAGATAATCGCCCGCTGAAGAAGCTCTTCAAACGTGTATTCTGTGCCAGGTTGAATCTCTTGGTGTGGAGGAAAGAGCTGCTTAAGTCCGTCTAATGGGAAGCGTTCTTGCAGGGTGAGTTTTTCTTGGAGAATCTGCGGTCTCGTTTCTGCGATTTTGTAGAAGTTCAGCATGAGTGGCAGTTTGAGGAGGCTCGCTGGAAGAAAGTCCTGACGTTCGTTTACGCCGAACCAGGGGCCGTTATTGAGATCTCGATAATAGACTCCGATATCGGATACTATCCCGTCGGCTTTTTTGTTACTCACGTATTCTTCAATCTCGCTTCGGAATCCGAGAAGATGGCGATTTAGTCGTCCTTCCGCCTGGGCGCATTCGAGTAAAGGATTCGTGAACTGATATCCACTTTCCCTGATTTCTGAAACGAGAGTGTTTTTAGGTGGCTCAGGTGAAATTTGGAGTGTGGCGTATTTGTAACCGATGATAAAAGCAAAAATCAGAAGTCCAAGAATGATCGCGCATCGAACAATTGAGCGGGAGCAGAAACGCTTTATCACCTCAATAGCTTTCATTCGTTTGAATCTTTCACTTGGCGGTCAACTTTTTCGTAGACCAGTTTTGAAATTTGTTGGATAACAAGTGGAAGTTTTTTCTGATCGACGCCTTTCGTCATCACGCAAAGAAGATATGGCGAATCGGGATAGTAGATGATTCCGCAGTCGTGTAATTCATACGCCGAGTCATTGGATCCAGCTTCTCCAAACTTGTGAGCGATCTTTATCTCAGCAGGAACTCCCTTACGAAGACCGTTTGGAAAATCGACCTCTGCAAGGATCTCTAGAGCATGTTCGGAGAGAATGCGGTCTAAATAGGATGAATTAAAAAGAATGCGAAAAAAAGCCGCATAATCTTTTGCAGATACATGATCTTTTGCGTTTCCGAAGATTTCATCTAAATAACGAAGGTCGCGGTTCAGCGCGTTGGATGCATTATCAAGCAGTCCACGAGACTCAAGATGGGGGAATGCTTCAAAATATACCAAATTTGCGGCGTCATTATCAGAATAGATGATTGTACGACGAATAAGGTCTTCGATGGTATATTCTTGACCAACTTGGATGGCTTCTCGAGGAGGATAATTTTGGTAATAACCATCAAAAGGATATTTTGCTTTGAGGGTCAGTTTTTCATGCAGAACTTGCGGCCGTGTTTCCGCGATTTTGTAGAAGTTCAGCATCAGAGGAATTTTGAGAAGACTTGCAGGAACGAATTCTCTTTTTTCATCCACCCCAAACCACGGTCCGTTATTCAAATCTCGAAAATACACGCCTATTTCTGAGGCGAGACCTTCTTTTTTTTGTCTCTCTGTCAGCTCGAATACATCTGAACGAAACGAAAGCATGTTGCGATTAATCGCACCTTCCGCTTGGGAGCATTCTAAAAGTGGATTGATGAATGTATAGCCCTGTTCTCTGATTTCTGAAACATGGCTCTCGCTGTCATTTTTGGGGTTGTTTTTTGCTGGACTGAAAAGAAAGTAGCTTACCAATACGGAAAACCCGGAGACGCTAAAAAGCACGAACCAAAAGAATGGTGAGCGGAATATACGACTACCAGTATCCGGCATCGGTAAAAAGTATACGCAAACGGCTCTGAAATGAAAACACCCCACAATCACGTGATTGTGGGGTGTGAGATGGGCTGTTGCCAACCCTTCTTACTTGTGAGAGTTCTTCTCCTTCTTGGACTTCTTGTTGTTCTTGGGCTCGGCGGCGGCCTCCTTGGCGCGGCGCTTGCGCTCCGCTTCGTTCTTGGCTTCGGCGACCTTGCGATCCGCTTCGGCCTGAGCCTTGGCGGCGCGTTCGGCGGCGAGCTCGGCCTCCGTCTTCTCGATGTGGATGGTCAGGGACCGTCCATCCTCGAGCTTGAAGACCGTCTGCGTTCCGTTCCTCGTGAACGTCACTCCCTCGGGAAGGTTGTTCTTCAGGAACGCCTCGGCGAGATCCTTGCGAAGCTTACGCTCCGCATCGATCTTCGCGTGGTACGGAGCCAGGACGTCCGCGCGCGAGTTGACTCGCGCATCGAGCGTCTGGACCGTCGGGATGAAGAGCGGCGTCGGCGGGGGGATCACCGACGGCTTCTTCGCGAGTTTCGTGAGGATGTAGTCGCGGCCACAGGCGCGGCAGTACAGATGCGTCGGGTCCTGGACCTTGAACATCTTCCGGCAGTGCGCGTTGGCGCATGCACGGAATCCCTTCGGCTCGACGGGGGGCTCTTGGAGAACCTCCGTCTGCCGAACGGTCTTCAGGTCGTTGATCGCCCGGATGAGGGCGTCCTTCTTCTTCGCGTTCGGCTCACAGCACGGGCCGTACAGGGTCTTGAAACTCACGACGTTCTGCACGTCGGGGAAGTCCTTGAAGCAGGCTCGGCACTCGCAGGTCTTCACCTGCGGCTTCCGAATCGGCTGAGGCCGGGACTGCGGCGCCGAAGCGTCGTCGTTGGCCACCTGATCCTCCTCCCGTTTCTCGGCGAGGAAGCTGAAGTCGAAGCTCTCGAACGTGAACTTCGCGAACGAGAACGCGGTGTTCGTCTTGAAGGTGCTGGCGTTCATCTCAATCTCCTCGCACGGTCGGGGCTAAGCCGCTATGTGACCGTGACCGAGCAGATTAGCAGAAAATGGGGTTTTTGTCAACCCTGCGGGATACACAAAAAAGGCTAAACATCGTGCTTTTTCTGTGTATTTGGTAAGCTACGGTCATGTCAGAAGGCGCCTCCATTGCCCGAAATGCCGCTTGGTTAACTCTCGCGACAACCCTCAATAAAGTCCTCGCCTTCGCGGCATTTGCCGTTGTTGCTCGATATACCGGGCCAGAAATCACGGGAACGTATCAATTCGCCCTTTCGGTGACCGCGATTTTTGTGACTCTCGCGGATTTGGGAATGACGTCGGTTGTGATCCGCGGAATTGCGGCTGGACGAGCAGATGGTGAGAAATTACTTTCAGCCGCCATTCGGATGAAGTTGGTTCTTGCTCCGATCGCGGGACTTTGTGCGTTGGGATATGGATTGTTCCGAGACGCGAATCCTGTGGCGTTGGCGTGTATTGGAATCGCCATTTTCATGATGATGGCGGATGCGTTTCATCTGGTTTTGTACGGAGCTCTTCGTGGTCGCCGGAATCTTCGACCAGAGGCGCTGGGGCTGTTGCTGGGACAGGTTCTTACTTCTGGAGGCGCAATCACCGCGGCGATTCTTGGTGTTGGACCGCTTGGAATTATCACCGCGTACCTCGTGGGAAGTTTTTGGAATGTTTTGTGGTCTGGTTGGCATATCCGTCGATTGGGAATTCGATTGCCTGCCGTGGGTCTTTCAGATTTTCGATTACTTCTCGTCGAAGCGACACCGTTTGCGATTGCCGGGGTTGCGGTCAAGCTCTATTCCTACACGGACAGTTTGATGTTGGAGGCGTACCACGGAGCCGTAGCCGTTGGCGTCTACGCGGTTCCGTACAAGATGACCTACGCGTTTCAGTTCATCCCGCTCGCGTTTGTGGCGGCGTTGTATCCGGCATTATCTGCGGCGTGGGCGGAGAAGCGGACGGAAGATATGCGGCGGGTATTTTTGGGTTCTCTCCGGCTTATGGCGGCGATTGCGTTTCCGATCATGGCGGGACTGTCTGCGTTGGCGCCTCAACTTGTGCCGTTTGTTTTTGGACCGCAGTTCGTGAATTCAATTCCGGTTCTTGAAGTCTTGCCATGGGTACTCCTTCCGATTTTTATGGATTTTCCCATTGGATCATTGTTGAACGCCTCTAATCGCGCCGCGCAGAAAACGGCGGCGATGGTGGGGACGATGTTTATCAATGTCGTCTTGAATGCGCTTCTGGTGCCATCCATGGGGCCAATTGGCGCGGCCTGGGCCGGCGTCTTTAGTTTTTGCTTTTTGTTGTCTGTCGGGATGTTTTTTACAGCTCGAGATGCGGGAGGTTGGGGCGCATTACTCTCAATTCTCGGTCGCGGAGCGCTTGCTGGAGCTGTTTCTTGGCTGGCGTGGCGTTTTGCGGGGACGCATATGCCGCTATTCGCGGCGATGTGTTTTGGTGGCGCGGTGAGTGTTCTCGCGGCGTTTGCGCTTCAGCTCATGACGCTGGAAGACGTGAAATGGATCAAGTCTCTCCGGAAGCGTGCACCGCAGCCAGAAGCAGAAACGAAAAAACATGAAGACGTCTAAGTTTGTTTTGGTGACACCGGATTATCCGCCGGCCCGCGGAGGCGTGGCTCGCTATCTTGGAAATCTTGTTTCGGTAAGTGGCGGAGAGATCCGCGTGATTGTTTCGGAACGTCATCCCACGGAAGGGCCGGGTAAAATTTCGCATGCGAAATTTGTGGGAAAGGGATGGCCCGCCTGGGCGCCGTTGATTCGCGTTTTTCGTTCTATCGCCGACGAGGTCGCGGTCGTGAGTCATGTCTTTCCGTTTGGAACCGCCGCGTGGATCGCCAGAAAGATTGGCGGGGCGGAATACGTGATCCTCTTGCACGGGCTCGACGTCCGATTGGCGGGGCGAAATTCGTGGAAGCGATGGCTTTTTCAGCGAATCTGCAGTTCTGCAAAACAGGTCATCGCGAATAGTCACGCGACAGCGGAAGATGCCGAACGACTGACAGGGGAAAAACCAGTGATCCTTACGCCGGGTGTTGAGCGATTTGCGGTTTCAACTCGAGAGGATGCTCGCCGAAGCTTGAACGTGGATCCGAATCAGAAAATTGTGCTCTCAGTGACGCGTTTGGTTCCGCGAAAAGGGATTGATATTGCGCTTCGTGCGATGTCGAGAATTCAAAAAGAGGAGAATGTTGAATATGTCATTTTGGGTGATGGTGAGGATTTTGATCGGCTTCAGAAGACAGCAACTGAGCATCGAACGCGCGTTCGATGGATTCGGCGCGCAGATGATGCGGAGAAATGGAATTGGTTTGCGGCGGCGGATGTTTTTCTGTTGCCGGTTCGCGATGAAGGAAATGATGTAGAAGGTTTTGGCATCGTCTTTTTAGAAGCCGCACTTGCCGGAGTTCCATCTGTCGCCGGAAAGAGCGGGGGAGCGAAAGAAGCCGTTGTGCACGATCGAACGGGGTTGATGGTGAGCCCCATGGATGTGGGGGAAGTGACGGACGCCGTCGCGCGTTTGTTGAAAGATGGAAAGCTGAGGAACCAGCTTGGCACTCATGGGCGAGAGCGAGCGGAAAAGGAATTTCGATGGGAGGATCGATGGAAGACGTTTCAGAAAATCGGAAGATCATGAGAAGCTGTTGATATGACGAAACCGGACATTGCGGTCGTAATTCCCTGTTATAACCATTCAAACGTTTTACGACGCACGCTTGAGGCGCTTGCTCGTCAAACACTCAAGCCGATTGAGGTTGTGGTTGTCGACGATGGGTCTGTGGAGGATCAAGAAAAAATCGTAGGTGAAGTTCCTGGGCTTCCGGTTCGATGGATGCGATTGCGTCACAATCACGGTGCGCCGTATGCGCGGAATGAGGGAAGTCGCGTGACATCTGCGCCGTTTCTTCTTTTTTTGGATGCGGATGCGGAACTTGTTCCCGTTGCGTTGGAATTGCTTTCAAATACGCTGAACGCGAATCCGGGTGCAGATTTTGCGTATGGAAATTTTTATTGGGGGAATAAGCACTTCAAGTTACAGCCTTTTAATGTGGAGGACCTGAAGCGCAGGAATTATATTCACACGTCATCGTTGATTCGTCGGGATGCGTTTCCTGGGTTTGATGAATCCCTTAAAAAATTTCAGGATTGGGATTTGTGGTTGACGATGGCGGAAAATGGTTCACGCGGCGTTTGGATTGATCGAGATTTGATGCGAATCGAACCGCGACACGAAGGGATGAGTCGATGGTTACCAAAAATCGCGCATATGATTCCTTGGCATCGACTTGGATTTCAGCCAAAGGAGATCGGTCGGTATCGGGAAGCGGAGGCCATTGTAAGAAAAAAACACGGCATATGATTTCTTGGATTCAATCAAAACCGCTTTGGGTGAAATGGGTATTTGCGATCATTGCGCTGGAAGTTATTTCGTTGGCAACGGTATTTGTCCCGGAAGCTCGTGCGATCGCAACGATTTTGGCTGGGGGGATTATGGCTCTGGTCGCCATACGAAGACCGGAGATTGGTCTTGCGGCACTGCTGGCTGAGCTTGCGATTGGATCAAAAGGCGCATTATTAAAAATTCCTGAAGGTGCGGAAGTTGATGGAGGAACTTCATTGCGGATTGTTCTGACGTTCGCGTTCCTCGTGGGATGGTTTGTGAATTACCTCCAGTCAAAACCAAGATGGAAAGAGATCCGATCCTTTCCGAAAGAGAGATGGGCGTGGATCGCACTGGGGGGGATTGTGTTTTGGGGAACCGTGCGAGGTGCGACTCTGCATAACGCGTTTTTCATGAGCGATGCGAATGCGTGGGTCTATTTGATTCTTCTCGTGCCCGTCGTTGATATCGCGACAAGAAATCGAGAGAAATTGATTGAGCAGGGCTGGGCGGCTTTAGCGGCGGCTCTGTTGTGGCTACCGATCAAAACGCTCGCGCTTTTGTATGTTTGGTCGCACACGATCAAGTCACTTTCTCATCCGCTATATCTTTGGGTGAGACGAACGGGTGTTGGAGAGGTGACACTTGTGACCGGGAATTTATTTCGCGTATTCATCCAGTCGCAGATTTATGCGCTCGTCGGGTTCTTTGGAATACTTCTCGCACCAAAAGATTTTTTCTGGTCTGCCCTCGGAAAGTGGCTCATTATTGGATCCGCGGTTTCACTGATGATCGGACTTTCTCGAAGTCTGTGGATTGGGCTCGCGTTCGGAGGGCTTGTTCTACTTGGGTTGGTCTGGAAAACGCAGGGAAAGAAAGAGATTCTTCCCGTATTTGGAAGAGGGATTTTCGCCGTATTAGTGGCCGGGATCATTATCGGCCAGCTCATTTCATTTCCGTTGCCACGAATTGAAGCGGGATCTCTGAAGACGCTGTTTGGATCTCGAGTCGGAACGGGGGATGCGGCGGCGGAGAGTCGTTGGAATCTTCTTCCAATTCTCGTGAATAAAATCAAAGAAGCTCCAATTCTTGGATCGGGCTTTGGGGCGTCTGTGACGTATGCATCAAAAGATCCTCGAATCCTCGCGCAAAATCCGAATGGGATGTACACGACCTACGCGTTTGAGTGGGGATGGCTCGAACACTGGATCAAATTCGGCATTCTGGGAATTCCGATCATGCTTTGGGTGCTGATTTCGTTGGGAAGACGCGTTTGGATTTCTGAAGCGCCATTGAATTTTCGAATTGCATTCGTTGCAACGTTCGTTGGACTCGCCGCGTTGCATGTTTTTACCCCGTATTTGAACCATCCACTTGGATTCGGGGTTTTGTTGGCAGGAGAGGCGTTAGCGACGGCCGCGAAGAAAGTCCGCACCTGACATCGGTCGACCGTTTTCTGGTTGGACGAATGCAAGTTCCAGGATCGTGTTCTCAGAACAGTCAAGATAAAATTTTCCCGCTTCTTTTTCTGTGACGACCTGTGATGTGAAAACTTTTACGCGGATACCTTCATGCTCAATAAATGTCCCGGGCCATGGTGTGTACGCTCGGACAAATTCTTCGAGTTCTTTTGCGGTATGCGTTTTCGGGCTAAGGCGGCCATCCTCGCGAGTTAAAATTTTACAGAATGTGGCGTTTGAATGGTCTTGTTCCTTCGGTTGAATCGTTCCCGCAAGATAGCCCGCAAGAACATCTGGAAGTTCCTTTGCGCCAAGATCAGAAAGACGGTCGTGGAGAATCGGAGTTGTATCGGTCGGAAGAATTGGAGTTTCAGCCGTTGCCAGAATCGGACCATGGTCCATTTCGGCATCGATTTTCATGATGGTGACTCCAGAGGTTTTATCTCCAGCCGCAATCGCCGCATGGATGGGGGAAGGTCCGCGCCAACGAGGAAGCACGGATCCATGGACATTGACGATGCCGTGCTTCGGAAGATCTAAAAACCATTGCGGAAGAATTTTTCCATACGCAATTACCACAAACGCATCGCAGGTTTTTCCGAGTGATTCAATTTCTGATTTGAACGGTTCTTCTTTGATTTTTTCTGGTTGAAAAATGGGAGAGAGGCCGAGTTCGAGGGCGGCTAATTTCACGGCCGGTGGTGTCAGAGTTGCGTGACGACCAACGGGACGATCAGGCTGTGTGACGATGCCGACAATCTCAAATCGATCATCCGCGGCAAGGGCACGGAGAGCGGGGACGGCGAATTCAGAGGTGCCGAGGAAAATGATTTTGGATTTCACTTCAGTTTTTCTTCTCCGCGCAGAATCTTTTCTGCGCGATCAATAAAGAGAACGCCGTTTAGGTGATCAACCTCGTGTTGATACACCGTGGCCATAAAACCTTTTGCTTCAAAATTAACTTTGCGACCGTGACGATCGAGTGCGCGAAATCGAATCTTCTTTGCGCGTTTCACATTTCCCCAAACACCCGGAACGCTCAAGCATCCTTCTTCACTGTCCTGAAGCGCGTCGGTGGTGATTTCAACTTCTGGGTTGATGTATGCCTTCGGTCCCGTCTTTTCGTTGACGATGCAGATGCGATCATTGCGACCGACCTGCGGAGCGGCGATGCCAACGCCATCTTCGACGAACATGGTCTCGGTGAGCACGTCCAAAAACGTCTGGAACTCAGGCGTGCCAATGATCGCCGGATCAACGTCCGCAGATGGCTGGCGGAGCGTCTTCGTCGGGATCGTGACGAGCGGAAAAGATTTCGGCATGAATAAGGCCTATTTACGCGAAAAATGCGATTGGGTCAAGGTCTATGATGGCACGTCCGACCAGCGGTTCCAAGAGCAGTCTAAGCGCTTTCTCCGTCACGGAGCCTTTCGCGACCAGATGAATGACATATCTCATTTTTCGAGATTTCGCTCGAAATGGGACGGGGAATGGACCGCGGAGCTCCATTCCAGATGGAAGCCGATCCTGGATGCTGGAAAGAAGTGCGGAGGCTTTCTGTTCTGTTCCGTCGACGAGGATCTTCGCCATCCAGACCATCGGAGGATAGCCGAATGAACGACGATCCGCTTTTTCTGATTCCCAGGTTTTTGCGACGCCGTCGGCGGTGAGCCAGTTCTGTGCTTCGTCGATTCCTTCGTCCGAACCAGACGCAAAGAGCTCGCCATTCACTGAAGCAACCTTTGCGGCAATTCGTCGCGTTGCAATGACGAGACGTTCCCGTCGACGAATATCTTCCACCGCGCCGCCAATCAACGCGAGATCGGTGAGAACGACGAGCGCACGATCCGGAAGATTCATTCCGTAGAACGACGTGACATCCACGATGGGAACATCGCGGTTGGAGTCTGTTTGGATTTGTCGGGCGATGCGATCGGTTCCAGAGCGGCTACGGGAAAAATCAAAACCACCACAGGAAGGGCATTCGTCTGGCGGGGAAGATTTTTTCCCGCAACGCCGACAGAGGGCGGACGTGCCAACCAGCGAAACGGGGAAGTCGCATGCCGGACAAATCGCTTGCCAACCGCAATCGCGGCACGTGATGCGCGCACGTTCGCCACGGACGGGATGCAGAATAATGATAGGTCGATTTGCAGCAAGCGCTTCGTCGATCTTTGTGAGTGCGGTTGCGCTCAGTCCATCAATTTCCGAACGAGATCGACCTTGAAATGGCTCCAGTGTGAGCGGAAGGTTAAGATCTGGAACTTCTTTCCAATCGACATTGGACCCGAAACGCGGGGTTGTCCCAAATGCGATGATGTCGAGCCCAGGTCGAAGCGCAGAGGTTTCCGCGACGATCCAACGCGCGTCGAGACGCGGAGATTGTTCATCCTGCTTGTAATCATCATTTTCTGGTTCATCCAGAAGAACGGTATCGGCGAACAGGCTGAGCCATGCGCCCATGCGCGTCGCCACAACGATTCCAGAAGAAGATCCGGCAAATGCCCGGATGGCGTTCCAGGCGTCTGTGGGAGTTGTTCCTGCATGAAGAACGGGGACTTCCAGCGTTGTTCCCAGGTGGTTCGCCCAATCCTGCCAAGGCGTCAGGATTAATGTTCGGCCAGTTCGCTTCTTCGCTTCTGTGAGCAAGCCACGGGGTCCATCCCAACGATCCATCAGATATCTTCGTTCAAGTTTTCCTCCGAGCGTGGATTGGATTGTGAGCGGCGCTTGTCCTCGGCGTCCTCGCTTCGGAACTTCGCGGAGCCAAGATTGTAAAATTGTCGGACGAGAAACGAAGACGCGCTTCGCTGAACGAACCAAGAGATCTACCGCTTCTTTTCCTCCGCGAAGAAGAATTTCTGGGGCGTCGAGCGAACGAGTGCGATCTGCGTAGGCGCTTTTTTCGGAGAAGGAGATGACGATGGCGGGGATTTCTTGTTTTCGAAAGGGAACAATTAACACGTCACCGACACGAATATCCGCATCTTTTTCAATGCGATAATCAAACTCTTCCACGCCGGGAATGGTCCGGATGGAAGGAACGACGGTGACAAAAGGCATTATGCGATGTCGTAGCGAACCGTGAGGTATCCAACGCCGAATGGCGCTTCGTAACAAAGTTTCTTGGGGGTGACGTTCATTTCATCGATGGAACCAAGAAGCGTCATAATAGGACGAAATCCGCACTGGGTGGCTTTCTCCACGAGTTCTGGATCGAGCGCGAGAAGCTTTGCGTGATCGTTGACAGAGGCGGCTTCTTCGACCGCTTTATCGAAGAGCGGACCTTCAGTAGATGCGCCTCCCGGAGATTCTGCGGAAAGTTTATGGGAAAGGTCTGCGCTGGCAAAAATGGCGACTCGACGATCTTCGGCATGGAGAATGCGTTTGAGCTGTTGTCCAAATTCGTAGTGCGCTTTTCCATCGAGCATGGAAGGAGAGATCGGGATCAGTTTCCAGCCTGCGCTCAGATGCGAGGTGAGGAGTTGAAGGGGAACGCTAAATCCGTAATCAATTTCTTCGGTCGACGTCAGTGTGAATGGGACATTCTCTTCACGAAGTTTTCGCTGAATGTGATCGATCAAGAGAAAATCGCTCTTTGCTTCGACGGTGGTTGAAAAATCTCCGAAGGACTTAAATGAGCCGACGTACTTCGGGGACATGTTGATGCTGTAGGCGTCTGGATATCTGGCTCCATGTGGCGCGATGATGCAGATCGTGTCCGGCTTCGCGAGATAGAGCGCCTGTTCGAGCTCGGTGATCGCGGCTAATGTCGCGGTGAGTTTATCGCGATGTTCTTTGCCGATCGTCGGCATGAGAAGCGGAGAGTGGGGGATGATTCCCGCAAAAACGATCATAGAGAGGACGAGGTGAGGATGGTTGGTGTTGAGGGAGCAAGCGGCTGAAGTTCGACAGGAGAGCCGACTGTGTATGATTTCAAAACGATATCTGCGACCGTCACGACGTTTTTCCACTGCCAACCCATTCCTTCAAAAACTTCGGCGGAAGGGATGGGGCGGAGCCCGTTATTCTCCACGACGTACACCGCTGGCTCAGAGACGGTACGAACGAGCTCTCCTTCGTGCAATCGATATGGCGTGCCGGTCACGTATGTTTCGAGCGTGGCGGTGGTGGATTTTTTGATCGGACGACCACGGAAGTAGAGGGAGAGAAAGATTTTGCTGGGGACAGAATATTTGACGTTATTTTCGACGTACCAAATTCCTCCGCTCTTTGGATCTTGAAGAAGAACGCCTTGAGGAAATTCGGTTTTTTCACTGAGAGGTTCGCCGATGGGGTAGCTTTCGAGCTCACCAGATTCGACTTCTTCGACCTCATCAATGTTAAATCCGAATTTGCGGAACGCTTCCATTGTTTCGATGTGGCGTCGATCAGAGCCAGTCAACAGCCAGATCGTTCCATCTGGTTCGCGAAGAAGAGCATACTTGGGAAAGCGGATTTCTGGTCCATCCGGATAGGCGGAAAGTTCTGTATCAGCGATCTCGAGAACTTTGTCTGGATCGACGAGAGATTCCAAAACCGACTTTGAAGCAAACTTTCGTTTTTCACCAAGGCGAATCAAATAGACATCGCCAGAGGTTTTGCCGCGAACCACGGTTCCATCTGGGAACTTCAAACTGAACCACCGACGCCAGATGCGCCAGAGATTTAAATTCCCATGAAGATGCGGCGTGTAGCTGTAGAGCATCGCCGTCGCATTGTTTGCCGGCGTGACGCTCAAGCCGTCGATGACGATTGTTTTTCCGGGAGCTTGTCCGGCGATCGTCTGGCCTTTTCCCAGAAGCTGCATCAAATATTTTTCACGATGTTGTTTTGATGCCCACTCCATCTGTGCGGCGAATCCTTTAAAATCCTGGATTGATGGATCATCCTTGGAGCAGCTGTCACAGACGCCATATCCTGCCGCCCAATCGAGCTGTTTCTGGGATGGATCTGGGTCTTCCACGAGAGATTGTTCTTTTTGAAGAAGAACGAGCAGATATTTTGGATTGATCTTATACGTGGTCGCAACACGCCAGATGATGTCAGCCGGAGTTTTTTCGACGCCATCGCTGTCCATGACTTTGATGGATGCGAGAACTCCTTTAGATTTGAGAAACGCGATGAGGCGTTCTTTGGACATCGCGTTGACGTCAAAAACATCGTCATCGTGCAGAATCATGTTCGGATCAAACCCGGAATCCAGCGCAATTTGCGCGGAAACTGGATAGGCCGAAAAAAGACTGCTTGAGACTCCTGCAAGGACGGCAAAAGCCGTGAAACGTCGAAAAATCATGAAAAAACTATACCACATGAGGCCGCCGTCCGCCTTCTAAAAAATCAAGACGTTCATGCTACACTTTCCCTATGCAGAAAATCGGCTGGGCTGGGATCTTTTGGGGGCTTGCGATCGCGCTTCAGGCGATGGTCTATGTCATCTTACCTTCCTACGGGACGACGGTTTTTTTGAGTCCTGATGAAACAGCCGTGGCCGTGTCGGCACGGAGCTTCGCGGATCAATTGACGATGCGACTGGAAGATCCGCTTTTGAAAGATCTTCCGTGGATTCGGCCGCGCAGTTGGGTCACGCAGGGTACGGCGATGGTTCCTGTCGGATTTTTAGGCCTTCCCGCGATACTAGGTCTTCTTGTCCGGCTTTTTGGAGAAGCTCCATTATTGCTGTGGACGCCGCTTCTCGTCCTTTCCGCGATCTATCCATTGTGGCGATTTTTACGCTCATTCGGGAAGTGGGGGATTTTTGCAGGGATTGCGACCTGGCTTTCATTTCCAACTGTTATTCTGTATGCGAACCGAGGTTTATTTCCGAATTTGACGGTCGCCTGCTTTTCTCTCTGGGCGGCATGGTTGATTTGGGAAAGGCGCGCCTGGTGGAAGTGGGCGTTATCCGGTCTTTTGATGGGAGCCGCGTTTACGGTTCGTCCGATTGAAGCCGTGTGGATTGTTCCGTGGGTTGCGTTTGCGGTTTTTTATGGAGACGGCGGATGGAAAAAAGTTCAATGGAAAGACGGGCTTGCGTTCATTCTCGGTTTTTTACCGCCGATCTCGCTCGCGCTTTTTGCGGCGTGGAGAACGTATGGCTCCGTCTTCGCGGTTGGGTACTTTCTTCGTGATACGGCTCCTTCTGCGACTCCACCCACAGAAATTCATCAGGAAGTCGGCTGGCCGTTCGGACTTCATCCGCGTCGGATGTGGTCGAATTTTCATGCGTACGTGATCGGATTCATGGGTCCATGGTTTGCCGCGTCGCTGATCGCGGGGGCGACGGAAATTCGGAAGCGGACATCTTGGCCTGTGATGTTTCTTGCGGCTTGGACGTTGGGGGTTGGGGTGTTGGTCTACGGCCAGGCGCAGTACATTGACCATGTGGATGCGAATGTTGCCGCGGTTGGAAATTCATTTTTACGATATCTTCTTCCGGTGGTTCCGTTCTTCGCACTTGGAATCGCCGCGCTCGCTCAGAAGGTTTCTCAATCTCCAAAAATTCGATATGGAGGAGCGGTTGTTTTTCTCTGTGCCACGGCTCTTGTTTGGCTTGGAAATTGGACAGCGATCAAGCGTGATGATGAGGGATTGTTTTTCAATCAGCAGGAACTTGCGCGATATGCGGGAATTCGGGCTGAAGCGCAAAAAGATCTGTACTCAACCGCGATCATTCTTTCCGATCGGAGCGATAAAGTTTTTTTTCCGTCCTTCCGTGTCGCGAGTCCGCTTCCAGAACCGGAACGGATTCGGGATTTGGTTGCAGGTGTGAGTCGGGAGGTCGATGTGTTGCTGTTCTCTACCACGCAAGATGATGCGGGATATCGGCAATGGGCAGAGGCGGGGATACAGATCCATCCGTTATTTGAATCAAAAAATCAGTCTTTGTATCTGCTGACCCTTCCGGATGATTCGAGATTTGAAACGCTGGAAAATGAACATCATGAGACTCCGTAGAATCCTCGCAATGATCTCGTATGTCCTCCCGTGGGCGGTCGCGGTGTTTGCGTTGGGGACGTTGTTCGTCATCCGGTACCCGTCGTCAGGGGTTTTTCAGGCTTCAACGGTATTTGATGGCAAGAGTGCATGGATTAATCCTTTTTTGCCGGCAGAACGAACCACACAGCCCGGAGTGCAATCGGAAGGATGGATTGGTCAGCGCGTGACAGATGATCCGACGTATTTTACGGCACGGATCCCTGGGCCATATGAGCGTGTGAACGTGAAGCTCGAATTTCGTCCGGTGCATCAGCCATTGTTGGAGTTTGGACTTGTTCGAGATGCGGCCGGAAACGATCTAGATCTTCAGCCCTTATTTTCTGAGTCGCTGGAGTCTGTGGCGTGGCGACGCGTAGAAACGAAAGATGTGACGGGATTTGTCCGTGCTGCAAATAAGGACAGCCGTTTGCTCGCAGAAACGGCGGATGGACTTGCCGTGTGGGACGCGACAACGACCTACCCAGCGCTCCAAGATCCCGTCGGAGAAGAACGTGTCACGCCGGTTTCTCTCCGTGGCTCGCATGATTTTTATGTCGTTCCCGCGGGCGGGGAAGTGCGGATGACGTTTGGGATTCAGGCGGCGAATCGAACGGAAGGTTCTGATAATGCTGTTTTTCGAATCTTTAAAGGAGACGAAGAAATTTCCCGTCGTGTGTTTGGGGCGAGTGGAAGTCAGGAACGTCGGATGGGAAAAACATCATTTCATGACATTGTCGTGAAAGATGCCGAGCCTGGCGTGTATCGTATTTCGTTTGTGGCACCAGATGATGTTTTTCTCCGTGAAATTCGTACGACGAGCGTGCGTTGGATGGTTGGGCCGCGTCTCTATTTTGGAGACGTGGTCGGGTATGCAACATCAACGTTCGCAGGACGGGCACTCACGGATTCACGTCACATCGTTGCGGAAACTTTCCACGTCGAAGGCGTTCAGAAGATTCAATTCGGAAATACGACATTCAGTGTTCGTAAAACACATG
>JAGOQY010000057.1 GCA_018063125.1 Patescibacteria group bacterium
ACACCGAGTACCACTTCCGCGACGGCATCGTCGTCCGCGTGGTGGATCGGCGATCCCGGATCGAGGATCGACAGCATCAGGCACTCGGCCTCTCGCTTCTCACCCGCGTTCGGCGGAACTCGGACGATACGTTCGATCCGCTCGCAGGACTGCCCGAGGTCGGGAACCACCTGTGCTTCATGAGCCCATACCCGAACCCGCGACAGATCATCACCTCGCCGGTCATCGAGATTCGCAAGCTCGCGAACCTCGCCGCCGTCGCCTGACGTTCCTTCACCCCGAGTCTGATGGAGACGACATCCTCGTCGTCTCCTCCTCAATCAAGCCTTTGAGCAATTTTGCTCGAACGCTGACGGAGGATTGGACGATGAACATTTCCCAACCGATGACGGCGTTCGTGAACTATGTTCAGCCCGAGTTCGAGGAGTTGAAGCGCCGTTTCCCGGCCTACGTCGACCCGGACTACTTTGCGGGTCTGCGTTTCGATCCGATCGAGTGTTGCAAGGCTGTCTCCAAGGAGAACCGCGAGGTCGCCTTCGAGTACGTCTACATGGGCCGAGAATCGTCGATCGACGAGACGGACGACAAGGTGTTGGCTGAGATGGATCGCTTGGGGTTCCGTCCCGCGCTCTACGAAGAGCTCCTCGGTTTCGCCGAGAAGTACCCCGACGAGCAGCGGAAATACCCGATCGTCGCTCTCGGTTCTGTGGCGCTCGTGCACGTTCGTCTTCGCGGTGTCGCGTGTCTGTGGGGCAACGGCGATGACTCGTACCTCGACCTGTGCTGGTCCGGCTGCGGCTGGAACGACGATGATCGGTTCCTCGCTGTCCGCAAGTAGCACTTGGATCCTCGGTCACCGGACGTACCAAATATATCGTCCGACTTCTAGAACCCGCCCGAGTCTTCTCTGGGCGGGTTTTAAAATTCTCCGAATCGCGTCGCAAGTGTTATCCTCTTTTTATATGCAATATCTTCGCCGAGTCTCCACGACGTTCGTCGCATCTCTTCTTTCGTTATTCGCCCTTCCCGCGATCGCGCTTGCCGCGCCGTCGATTGGGACAGTTTCTCCGGTCTCTGCCAACGTATTCGCGCCAACCACGGTTTCCGCTTCGGTGTCTGCGGTGGGCGGGCTTCAGCTTTGCCGATTGTATGTCGAAGCCGAAGACGTCGGCGCGATGACGATTAATGGAAATACCGCGTCCATGACGCACACGTTTTCGCGCGCGGGTGTGCACACCGTGTTTGTCTTCTGCAAAGATAACGCGAACGTTGGAGCTTCGGGACCGAACACGTCCGTGTTCGTGCAAAGTGCGGGATCAGGGAGTGACTCTATGCCACCAACAGTGTCGAAGGTGACGCCAACCGTGACCACGGCAAATGTGGCGGTGAATGTTTCTGCGACATATTCTGACAGTGGAACAGGCGTGGTCGGATGCGATCTCTACGTGAATGGTTCGAAGTCAGGAGCCATGACGTTGAACTCGGGAACAGCTTCTCGTTCACATGTGTTTAACGCGGTTGGTAATGCCACGGCCTACGCCTTGTGCATGGATGGCGCAGGAAACGCGGGGCAGGGAATGACAACGACGGTCACCGTGAGCGGCGCCGAAGAACCTGTACCAACGCCGACGGGAAAGCTGATCAAGCTTGTTTGCCCCGCGAACGCGGGTGCGGATCATGCCTGCAAAGCCGTGTATTACGTGGGCAAAGATGGAAAGCGCCATGCATTTCCGAACAGCAAAGTTTTTTTCACCTGGTACGCGAACTTCAACGAAGTGCAGGAAGTCTCGTTGACGGTGATGAGTACGTACGGCCTTGGTCGCAACGTCTCATATCGCCCAGGAATCCGCATGGTGAAGTTCACGACGTTGAATAACGTCTACGCCGTCACGCGAACCGGTGGTCTTCGCTGGATCACGACCGAGGCGATCGCCAGCACGCTCTACGGCGCAGATTGGAATACGAAAGTTGATGATATCGCCGATACGTTTTATGGAGACTACACGTTTGGAAATCCTGTGACGGATCTCGCGAATATCAATCTGACCTCCGAGATGGAAACAACGAAGACCATCGACGACACGTTGTAAGATTCGTATGCGATATCGTTTTCTTGTTGTCGCCGTATTATTCGCGACAGTTGGTCTTGGATGTCGAAATCCGTTCGCTCCAGTGACAGATCGCCCGACAATACCCGAAGCTCCACAGGCAGATTCTCTGACGCCGGGAATGTATCGCCAGACGGATCCGCGCGGGTTCTCCTTTGAATACGGCGCTGGATTTCGTTCGCCGGACGCCGCAGATGAGGGCGACCTCTATACGGTCAAGTTCGGTTCGACGGTTTCTTCCGCTCCAGAAAAGAAATCTGTTCCGGATCTCACGCTCCATGTCCTCGCCGTTCCAGCCACGGATTACCGTATGCAAAACGGATGCTACTTGGAGCCAGGATGGGACTACTCCGAAGGGATTCCTGCGACGGATGAAATGGTTGCCGGTCGCACGTCCTGTTTGACGGAAGAGGTGGATGCCGCCGCAGGAAACCGATATAACGTCCGCACATACGCAATCCCGCATCGCGGAAGCTACATCGTGTTTCGATTCGTCGTTCATTCGGTCGTCTGCGAGAATTACGAGAACCCAACGCGTGACTGTCTCGCCTTTGACGAGACACGAGACTTCGCGATGGCGGATGCGGTTCTGAAAACGATTCGGGTGGAAGACGGCGCATGGGATGGGTTGATCGTGAATACCAAGACGTTGGAGAAGAAACATCCGTTCATGGAATATTCCGTGAGCTATCCCGAGATTCTCCCGGAAGACAACGACCTCGGACTCCGAAGCGCGAATGAACTTGCGCAGAATGCGGCGGGAACATTTGTTGCGGCATTCGAAGAGGATGCGGAAGGAATTACGGCCGAAGATGTGGGTGTCGCCGGAAAGTGGACGCTGGACGTTGGCGGATCCATCTCGTATCTCTCGGATGAAGTCGTGAGTACGATTTTTCATGGGAGCATCTACACAGGTGGAGCGCATCCAAATCACATGTACGATGCGATTCTCGTAGATCGAAAGAATGGGAAAGAGCTTTCGTTGAACGACCTCTTCGCCAATCCAACAACCGGGTTCACTGAACTCGTTTCTCGTGTTCGCGCCAAACTCGCCGTACAAAATACCCTCGAAGATTTTTCCGATGAAGAATGGATTCGAATGGGAACCGAAGCAAATCCTGAGAACTATCAGATCTACACGTTTACAGATGAAGGACTGCTGATCACGTTCTCCCCGTATCAAATTGCGGCGTACGCCGCCGGACAATTCGACATTCTCATTCCCTGGAGTGAGCTTCGTGGTCTCATCAAGGAACGGTTTATCAAGTCCTGATAAAAAACTCCCCTCAGATCGAGGGGAGTTTTTTAATTCGTGATGTCTTCGGGAAGCGGCGGGCCGATCTTGTAGAGTGGAAAGAAGCTCACCGGAATATCGCGGACAAATCCGGCCCAACCTTCGCCAAATAGTTCTTTCGCGGTTTCTTCTGTGGGGATCCAGCGAAGCGTGCCCATGTCGTCGGTCACGAGATAGACCTTGGGATCAGATTCGATTTTGATGAGTGAGCCTGGTTTTGATGTGACAACGCCAACAAGTCGCGCGTTGGCGAGATCTGTACTTCCGACGACTTCTACCGGGGAGAAGTCACCAAACCAACTTCGAAACGTCTGCGCATCCGGAAACACGGTTCGCGTTCCGTTCGGCTTCAAGCAATACACGGCGCTGTCATCTGCGAGTCGCGCGAGGATGGAGCACGAAAGTGAAGACGTCGTGAAAAAACCGGACGGGCCGTGATATCGATCAGAGTCGCGGTGAACGATGTATTGATCGTGTGCATTTGTTCCCAGCGTATCGAGCCAGGTCAGCAACGCGCGAACATCCACGAGTTGGTAATCCAAGATTTCTTCTAGACCATCATCCGTGATCGTGTACCGAATCCCCATCGCAATTCCGATCAAATCGTGATTTCCATTCAAGGCCGGTCCACCCGAAGAGCCGCTCGAGAGCGCCGCATCCGTTCGCACGGTTCCTTGTTCGAGTGCGAGAATCGTTCCGTTCGTCACGATTTGTTTTCCATCCGCGGTTGCAGGATACGACACGACGGAAAGCGCATCGCCGACACGAGAGAACTCATCGGTTTTGAGTGAGGGGAGTGGAGAGACGAGCGCGCCATTTTTCTGTTCTCCAAGTTTGAGAATCGCGAAGTCGCGATTTGTTTCTTCATCGAACACCGCTTCGACGACCGTCGCATCAAAATAGATTTCCGGTTCATAGTCCGCATCTGAAATAAGTCCGACGCGACACGGTCCACGTTTTCCGTTGGTGAGGTTTGTGGCGACATGCGCATTGGTGAGGACGTATCCCGAATTTGGTTGGATGATCACGCCTGATCCCTGTCGGTTTCCGCACAGAACCCAGACAACCGCACGTCGAACTTCAAAGGGGAGTTCTGCGGCGCGTGAGATTGCCGGAAAAAGGGTTCCCGAAATGATTACGGCGAGAAAAAAGAGAGAAGCGCGTTTCATGGAGAGAAGTGTAGCACTAAAGAAAAAACGCCTCGGATCATTTCTGATCCGAGGCGCCCGGCACTAACGGGGAGGTGGAGGAAGTGACCCGAGAATGCCTGCGAGTCGTTGGACGAGGACCATCTGCCGGAGGCCGAGATGATCCGCATCACGAAGGAGCTGGTGGACGACGTGTGCGGAGCGATGAGCGGCGATTTCAGGGATCGTCTGCCGTTCTTCCGGAGCGGTCGAGAGAATCTCTTCGAGCCGGATGACGAATTCGTATCGTTTCCGATACACGATTCCGATGAGGTACGGGAGGTGCTTCGCATCCGTACCGAGTGCCGCGATGAGACGAAAGACGCGCACGGCGTCATCTTGTCGCTCTGGTTCGAGGTCTCGGCACCACGCATCGATCTCGTTCGCTCCCGTGTAGAGCAGGGTCGCTTCTTTTGCGACCACGAGATCGTTCTCTTCGATGGTGATGTGATCCGCACGTTCGTTGTCGGAGACGAAGAGCGTCCCGACGCGCATTGCCGGATACCGTCGCTTCGGTTCTCCAGGCTCTTGGCTCGGCTGAAGTCCACGGAGGATCGCGAGTCGCAAAATCCTCTGCGGAGGGTGTTCGTGGGCGTCCGTGAATCCCTCCTGGAGCATGAAGCTTCCAGGGGCGACGAACGGCCGCAGACTTGGAAAGGCGTTATCGCTCATGGGGAGTGTCTCCAGGACGGGGGAAAGAACAAGCAAAACATAAGCCGAAATAAGCCATTTCGTCAACCGATCGAGGGCGTAATCTTGACGAAACCCCAATTTTTGGGTAGTTTCAGATGAGGTCAATAGAGACCTGGTCTTTCAAATCGGAAGGAGGTCCGTCATGCCGACGGACAACGCAAAGAAGGAGAGTGGCGAAAGCGGAACGCACGCCGTTGTCGCAGATGATCTCATCGAGGTGCGATTTGAGTACGA
>JAGOQY010000058.1 GCA_018063125.1 Patescibacteria group bacterium
CTCGTGTGGAATGTCCCACGAGGATTCCTGACGCCAGGTGAAACGCATTTCGTCGCCGCGACTCGTGAAGTTGCCGAAGAGCTTGGCGGTATTCCGAAATACGATCCGTTTTTGCTCGATGGCGCTCCTGTGAATTCGAACTCGGCATTTTTCGAAACCTGGAGGAAAGATGAAGGCACGAGGTGCTTCGGTCTGCAGTTTTTCCCTCAGGATTTTGACTCCGACCGTCGACTGCGCGATTCTGCAATTACGCCGAATCCGGAGCTCGAAACGGCGAAACTTGCAGAGCAGATCATGGGCTCGAAATTCGTTCACTGGAGCGAAGCCGCTCAGGTGGAGGACGGATTCAGTGCCATCGGAGTCGCTCGATTGCTTGCACATCTCCGTTCTCGATAAGCTTTTTATCGAGAACATCAGAACGCTCAATTGCGCACCGGCTAAACCGGTGCATTTTTTATTCCAAATCAATCACCCACACGCGATCGCGGCCGTCTTTGATCCCAGAAACCAACAGTTGGTTTTCTCGATAAGCAAGATCTTCGATCTGTTCAAATTCTGCGAGAGTTGTCATGAGGAATCCATCACGCGGATCAAGGCTGAGCGCAAAAACTTGTGTTTTGGTTGCGAAGAAAATGTTCACACCGGCTTCATGCCACACAGCGTCGGTGATCGTTTCACTTTGACGATAAATAAGCTGTGGATCTTCTTCCGGATTCCAGATCCAAATTTCCGTGCCGTTTACGAGAAGCGAAAGCGTTTCTCGATTTCTTACAATCGTTCTGAGAAGATCGCCCTTTGCGAGGTGAAATTGTGGTGGATCTTGTCCACGATCGAGTGACATCCAGTGCGAACCATCACGAAACAGTTCTTGACCGGCAAGTTCTCCCCAAAAATTCCATTTGCCACGGGGAAGAAGAAGGCCGGTATCAGGACGATCTTCAGAGACGAGCACGATATCCGACGTTCCCGTGACGTTCCTCAGCGTCGCCGTATCAAATTGATCCGTTGTACCCGGTGGAAGAACGGTCTTCGCCAGGCTCGCAGAGGTGACGTTATAGTCGAACCGTTCATCTTCTGTGATTCCAACGAGATTTCCGTCAATCCATCGATATCGCGCATTTGGAAGTTCGACAGGAGATGCGGTCCCTCGTGTATCAATGAGCCAATTCCGCTGATCAGCGGGGGACGAGATTAAAAGATTGCGAGAGTTTGGCGACCAGACGAGATCGAGCTCTTCGGGAAGATCTGACGAAAAAGAAAGACGAGATGTTCCTCCCAAAAGATCATCCGTGATCACGGCAACGGTTGGGCTCGCGGAGGTCAGAAAGACGCTCATGCGCTCATCGGAAGAAACGGTCACGTGACGGACAGACTCGTCGAGAAGTTCTGTAGGCGGCGCATCTTTCCAGAGCCAGACGTCGTTCGCGAAAGTGACGTGCTCCGCTTTGACCTCCAATGTTTTTTCCCAAGAATGTGATCCTGGGAGTTCCATCCGAAATCGATGGAAGCCTGGTGGCATATCTTGAAGTGTCACCGGCGTTTGATCTTCGGTCAGCCGTCCATCAATCCAGACGGAGGCTCCCGTTGGCGTGGAATCAAAAATGACGGTTCCATTCCGTTCGATCTTCTGCTTTTTGGGATTCCAACGATATCCTGCGGTATAGAGGACAAGTGCGGGTGCCGCAAAAGCGAACATTAAAACGAAGATCCACGGCAGTAATCGGCGGTGAATTGGTGGGCGGCGATAGCGTTGACTCATGCGGTTGTGACGGATATCATCATACCATGCAAAATGTGCCTACTGGGTCTTCACAAACAGGAAAATGGGTTGCCGCAATCGTTGTCACCGGCGTTCTGGCGTTCAGCAGTGGAATGGCGGTTTCTCGTGTCAACGGGGGGATGTCTGCGACGTCGACGAGCATGGCTTCTGCCAGCCGGGATGTACTTGGGGTCGGGAGTAATGCTCCTGACGGGGTTCAAATTCCGGCTGATTTCAAGCAGTTCTGGGAACTGTGGTCAGAATTGAAGAGTCGCTACTATAAACAGCCGGTCGAGGATTCCACGCTTTTCTATGGAGCGATGAAAGGGCTTGCGGAATCATTGGGTGATCCGTACACGGCGTTCATGGAGCCCGTGACAGCGGAAGAATTTTCTCAATCACTTCAGGGAAAGTTTGAAGGGATTGGAGCAGAGATCGGAATCAAGAACGAGCAGTTGCAGATTATCGCTCCATTGGCTGATATGCCTGCCGCTCGCGCAGGTCTTCGTGCCGGAGATCTCATTCTCGAGATTGATGGCGTCGACACGTGGGGGATGACCACCGATCAGGCGGTCTATCGAATCCGTGGAAATAAAGGAACAATCGTAAAATTGAAAATCGGACGCGTGACGGTGACCAAGGATGCGCAGGATCGCGATCAAAAGAACGTTGAGACGTTGGAAGTTCCGATCACACGAGATGTGATCGTTGTGAAGAGCGTGAAGGTGGAATATCCGCAAGAAGGAATTGCATTGATTGAGATTTCCAATTTCAATCAGGACACGAATGAGCTATTCCATGCGGCGGTTGAGGAGGTGATCAAGAAGGATGTTAAAGGCATTATTCTCGACGTTCGGAATGATCCGGGCGGATATTTGGACCGTGCAACCTATGTTGCGAGCGAATGGGTCGGAAATCGGCCAGTCGTTCTTGAGCGACAGCGCGGCGTCATTACCGAGCGCTTCTCCGGAACCGGAAACGGACGATTGGCGAGCATTCCAACAGTTGTCCTCGTGAACGAAGGTTCGGCCTCTGCGTCCGAAATCGTTGCGGGTGCGCTCCAAGATTATGGATTGGCGACCATTGTTGGAAAGACGACATTTGGGAAAGGCTCGGTTCAAGATTACTCAGAATTTCCAGATAAGAGTTCGTATAAGATTACGATTGCGGAATGGTTGACCCCGAAAGAACGTTCGATTCAGGAGACTGGCATCAAGCCCGACGTGGAGGTCGATAAAACTCCAGAAGACATCAATGCCGACAGAGATCCCCAGCTCGACAAAGCCCTCGAAATCCTCACGACGAAGAAACCGTAGACGCCGAGGCGCCACACGCGCTCCTCGACCTGCGATTCAGGGCAAGCCCGCCGTCATTTCCATGACGGCGGGTGGGATTATTTTTCGCCGACGTGGGCGTGCGAATGAGATTTTTTTCATCAAAGACCCGTTTGGGCGTTGGACGTTCCCGAAAGGAAAACAGCAGACCGGAGAAACGATGGTTGCGACGGCCGTGCGAGAAATTAAGGAAGAGACGGGACTCGAAGGATTACGGTTGATCGCTCCGCTTGGAAAGACTTCGTTTCGATTTCGACGGGAAGTCGGACTCATCCACAAGATCGTGAACTATTTTCTGTTTGAAGCTCCGGCGGATGCAAAGGAGAAACTCGCAACACCGCAGGACCTTCCCGAAGGGAAAGAGCCGATCTTTGAAGCGCAGTGGGTTCCGATGCACCGCGCGTTTTCCGTAAGTGGATATCGAAATTCAGACCATTTGTTGGCGCGAGCGTTTCGCTTGATCGGGCAAGAATCCCGAAGCAAAAAAGATCCCCAAGAGACGCCTCGTCGCCCCTGACGAGCCATATCCTGTTCGTGTATACTGCCGCGATATGGCGAAAAAGCTTCGCAGTGCACGCCGCCGCAGAACATATGTGTTTGTGACCGGCGGAGTGATGAGCGGAGTGGGAAAAGGAGTCGCGACCGCATCGATCGGGGCGCTCCTCAAGGCACGAGGACTTCGTGTGACGGCGGTAAAAATTGATCCGTATCTCAATGTGGATCCGGGAACCATGAATCCGATTGAGCACGGAGAAGTTTTCGTGACGAAGGATGGATTGGAAACAGATCAAGATATCGGAAACTACGAACGATTTTTGGATGAGGATCTTCACCGTGTGAATTGTATGACGGCCGGAAGCGTTCTTCAGGCCGTGATCAATCGTGAACGCGCGTTGGGATATGGCGGAAAAACGGTTGAGTGGGTTCCGCATATTCCGTTGGAGGTGATTGATCGGATCAAAGCCGCCGCAAAGCTTGCGGATGCCGACGTGACACTGATTGAGATTGGCGGAACGGTGGGGGAATATCAAAACGCGATTTTTTTGGAGGCCTGCCGCATGATGAAGCTCGAAGCGCCGAAAGATGTGCTCGTGGCGATCGTGAGCTACATGCCGGTTCCGGGAAGCATCGGCGAGATGAAATCCAAACCGACGCAATATGCGGTTCGAACACTGAATGCGGCTGGGCTTCAGCCGGACATTATCATCTGTCGTTCAACGCATCCGATTGATGAGCTACGAAAACAGAAATTGAGCGTGAGCTGTAACGTGTCTCCAGAAGACGTGATCGCGGCGCCGGACGTCAGCTCAATTTACGAAGTCCCGTTACACTTTCGTGAGGAAGGCGTCACGGTTCGGATTTTGCATAAGCTCAACATCAAGACACGTGCACCGGAAATGAACGGTTGGAAGGATTTGAATCGTCGGATTCGGACATCGACGAAACCCGTAAAGATCGGCGTGGTCGGGAAGTATTTTTCCACGGGAGATTTTGTTCTGACAGATTCGTATCTTTCTGTCTTGGAAGCGATTAAGCATGCGGCCTGGGCAATCCATCGAAAACCGGAAATCGTGTGGCTGAATAGCGAGGATTTTGAGAAACACCCAGCTTCCGTCGCGACAACCCTGAAAAAACTTGATGGTGTATTGATCCCTGGAGGGTTCGGAACGCGCGGCATCGAAGGAAAGCTCAAAGCGATCAAATACGTTCGTGAACACAAGATTCCATATCTTGGTCTGTGCTACGGGATGCAATTAGCCACGGTGGAAGTTGCGCGGAATCTTTTGGGATGGAAGGACGCAAACACGACCGAGATCAATCCAAAAACAAAACATCCCGTGATTCATCTCATGAATGAGCAGGAAGAGAAGATGAAGGATAAAAACTACGGTGGGAGTATGCGGTTGGGAGAATACCCGTGTGATCTAAAAGCGGGAACGCTTGCACGAAAGCTCTACGGAAAGAGTCAGATCTTGGAACGACATCGTCATCGCTTTGAAGCAAATCCAGCATATCGTTGTGAGCTGGAAGATGCGGGGCTCACCGTTTCAGGTCTTTCACCGGATGGGAAGCTGGCGGAAATCGTGGAGTTCAAGGATCATCCATTTTTCATCGCCGCACAGTTTCATCCAGAACTTTTATCGAGACCGTTTCATCCGCATCCGTTGTTTCTTGGATTTTTGAACGCATCCGCAAAGAAAAGAAGATAAACAAAAAAATCCTCCGAATGAATCGGAGGATTTTTTT
>JAGOQY010000059.1 GCA_018063125.1 Patescibacteria group bacterium
ACGCCCAGCGAACCCAAAACGCCCGGTTCTTCTGCGGGATGCGCAGTGGTTTCCGCGTGGGTTTCTTCTGGGGCGTGTTCCGTCGGCTGGAGAATTTCGGCTTCCATAAGTAGAGATGAGGTAGTGACCTCGGTCGCTCCGTTGAACAATTCAACGGAGGTCGGAGTGCATTACAAGGTAAACACGACGACGAGCGCGTAAATGGCGATGGCTTCCGCAAATGCGGCACCGAGAAGCATCGGGACGAACAACTTGCCGGCAGATTCCGGGTTGCGGCCGATGGATTCCATCGCTTTGGACACAATCTTTCCGATGGCAAGCGCCGGCATGGCACCTCCCAAGGCGATCGTAAGTCCTTTTACGAGCAGGAGAGTAGATTCCTGGTCCATGAAAGTCAGAACGTTGAATTCGACGAGTAAAAGAGGGTTTTAACGTCGTTCAATCGTTCATTAAGAGTGAATCGGGACACCACCTCTTGCGAGATGAGATCCCCTTTTCCCTCAATGAGCTGGCGCGTGGGCGTGTTCTTCTTTTGCGTGCTCTTCATCTCCGTGCGGTTTTTCGGTTGCCACCGTGAGATAGACGAGCGTCAAAAGCGTGAACACCGTCGCCTGTACGACGCCGACGATGAGTTCAAGCGCCATAAACGGAATCGGCAACGCGAACGCAAAGAGACTTGAGATCACCGTGATGAGAACTTCGCCGGCGAAAATATTTCCGAAGAGACGAAGAGAAAGTGAGACGACTTTTGCGACTTCAGAAAACAGTTCGATGATTCCCACGACAAACTCCACCAACGCGGTGAGGATTTTGACAGGATTCAGTGTGATCAATGCTTTGGCCACGGTTCCAATCTGAATGAACTTGTTCCAGTGAACGAAAAAGCCCAGTGTGACCATGCCGAGCAGATGCGAAAAAATAACGGACACCGCGGCCATTGCGAGCGTGAGGTTTAAATCGCTATTTGCTGGACGAAGAATTGGCGCGAGTACGAGATGACCTTCATGCATGATCCATCGACCGATCGAGCCGGTTCCAGGAAACAGCCCCATCCAGTTTGAAATCAAGATAAACAAGAACAGTGTTCCACAGAGCGGAAGAAATTTCTTTGATTTTTCACGATCCTGCGTAACTTGATCAAAGTATCCCAGAAGAAATTCAAGCAATGATTCAGTCGCGTTCTGCAATTTTCCAGGAATCTTCTGAATTCGAGTTCGAAGAATGATCGCAAAAATCACAAACAGGACGAGAGCAATCGTCGAGTTGATGTACGCGTTGGTGACCGGAAAACTTCCAAGCTGGAAGATCGGTTCAGCGGCGATCGGGACGTTCATTGGAGTACAAGCGTTTGCGAAGTTTTTCTGCTTTGCGCGTGACAAGAATCCAGACAACGATCACAGACAGAAGGAGTCCTGCCGCCGCAAACCACGGCGATGCGTCAAAGCGTTGATCTAACCAACGACCTGCAAGAGCAAATGCGCTAGTTGGAATGGCGATCGAAAGAAGGACGTCTCCGACCATGGCGAATGCCGCGAGTGGAGAGGGATCATTCCCTGGGGAATCTTTCGATGTCATAGAAAAATGACGCCAAGAGCATATGACGAATCGACTTCATCGTCAACGGGCTTTTGGCCACTTTTCGTGTGTAATGTCAATGGAATGGGACTTGACTCAGATCCGAAAGAGCTGTTTTGCGTTTTCCGTGGTGTGTTGGGCAACCTCCTCGTACGAGATTCCTCGTAATTCCGCGATCTTTCGAGCCACAAACTCAACATACACGGGTTCATTTCGCTCTCCACGATGAGGAATTGGGGTCAAAAACGGCGCATCGGTCTCAATCATCATTTGGTCCAGAGGCATTCGCTCGATCACACGGTGAACGTGCTTTTCTGGGTCATCTGTCTTTTTTACAGGAAACGTCACGATCCCGGTGAACGAAAGATGGAGGCCAAGTTCAATCAGCGGTTGAGCCTCTTCCCATGTTCCGGTGTAGCAATGAACGACGCCACGAACATCCCATCCCGCGTCTTTCTCCTCTTGAATGATTTCCGCCAGTCGCGTCAATGCATCACGACAATGAATGACGACGGGAAGATCTAATTCTTTCGCGAGATGGATCTGTTCACGAAATCCATTTTCTTGTTTCTTCTTCCCCTCTTCGATGTCAGTTCCTTCATCAATGCGAAAAAAATCCAGCCCCGTTTCTCCAATTGCAACGACCTTTTTGGACGACTGCGCAATTTCTTTGAGCGTTGCGATGCTATACGTCCCCCTGTCCTCTTCCCCCTGATATTCGTAGGTACTCGTAAAATGTTCAGGATGGTATCCGACCGTTGCCCAGATCCCCTCGTTCGCTTCGGCGCAGGCGATCGCACCTCGGCTCGTTCCAAGCGTTGTTCCGATGGTCACACTCCACACACCGAGACTCTTCATGCGCGCGAGAACATCTGCGCGATCCTCGTCGTATCCCGGAAAATGGATGTGGCTGTGGCTATCAATAAGCTGTGGCGTCATAGCAGAACCCCAAGAAGTATCTGAAAGGTTCGTTGAATCCACGGAGCAATCACGGACGTTGCGAGCCAGCCCATTAATGTGGCGTTGAGTTTAAACGTGACGATGAGATAAATGATTCCACCGGAGATGATAACGCCCTCAAAAAATCCAAGAATCCCTCCAAGAAGCGCATTGATGGATTTGAGAAATGGAAGGATCGAAAGGATTTTGAACGCTCCATCTGCGAGTTTGAAAACAAAACCGACTAATCGCGTGATGAGAAGGAAGATGAAAATAAACGCGAGGACACGTGCGATCCCGGCTGGCATGAAGAGATCCAGCAACGGCGTGACGGATGCAGACCAGCTTCGCGCAATCACAAACCCGACCACGGCTCCAACGAGTCGTCCGAGCGTATGAATGAATCCGTCTTTTGCTCCGGCGCCAACAAATCCGAGGAGTCCGATCAGCAAGATAATGTCGATGATGAGCATAGGATGAGCTTAGCGTTTTGGTTTGGGTCCGACAATCAGGACAAACTCCCCTTTTGTGCTGGTCGCTTTGAGTGCGGCTTGAACGGTTTCCGCCGTTCCGCGATACAGCGTCTCGTGCATCTTTGTCAGCTCACGTCCGACAAAGATATTTCTCGTTGGATCAAGATGCTTTTTCAGCGACTCGATACACTTATCGATCCGGTGCGTTGATTCAAAAAAGATCGTACAGACTTTTCGTTCCGAAACTTCGGCGAAAAATGTTTCGCGTCCTTTCTTATGTGGGACAAATCCGGAGTACACAAAATCATCCATCGGAAATCCGCAGACAGAAATCGCTGTTGTCATCGCAGAAACGCCGGGAATCGGTTCCACGGGAATCCCCGCTTCAAATGCGGCTTGGACGAGTTTTCCGCCTGGATCATTCACACCCGGCGTTCCGGCGTCACAGACGTACACAATGTGCGATCCTTCTCGAATACTTTTCAAAATGCGAAGAATTGCTGAATCCGTTGAATGCTCATGCAGACTGGAAAGCGGCTTCTTCATTTCGAGAAGCGACATCAGCTTTCCCGTGACGCGGGTATCCTCACACGCAATTTCATCACACTCTTTTAATGTTTTGAGTGCGCGCAATGTGACATCTTCTAAATTACCGATCGGCGTGGCGACGATGGAGAGTTTTCCGGGCATGTGATTAGTAGAGTCTGAAAATCGCTTTTGTGGCACCCCAGAAACGCGTCGGAAGCTCTGACCATTTCCATTCATCTTTCAAACCGACACGAAGCATGTAGCGACCCCGTTCTCCATCCGGGCTTTTGATAGCCAGTCCATAGGTTCCGCGTTTTTCTGCGGTGAATGAGATTTCCGTATCGCCGTAGAATGAAGTGAGAAGAACATCTTCGAATCTGGCCTCACGTTCCTCATTCGTATTTCGGACCATCACGGATCCGTTCCCATCTCCGATCGCGATTTCTGGATCTCCCCCAGCTGTCTTGATCCCAGGTCCAAAAAAGACGAGTGCCGGACGAAATTCCTCATCGGCCTTTGGAACAAAGAGGTTCGCTCGAAATTCCTCACCTTGATCCAGTGTCAATGTGAAGTAATCAACGTCTTTGCGGGTTTCCAGTCGTCCAAAGAATCGTTGCGACCGTGTGGGTTGCGTGATAATCCGCGCACTTTCAATTTTGTCGTGAGCGGAGGCTTTGAACCAGTACCAATCCGCTTTCGCCGCCTGCGGAAACAGGAGGACGGCGGCAAGAAGGAGAAGTGGAATCGAACGCTTGAACATCGGGAATATGATACGGCCATTCAGCCGGACCTGCAACGCATGGTATTCTGTTGCCATATGCACGTTTCCTCTCGTGGGCGGTTGTTGGTTTTTCTCAGCGTCGTCTCGCTCATCGGGGCCGGATGCTGGAATCCCTTCAAAAAGAATACGGATCTTGAGCCCGCCGAGTTTACATCCCCCACGACGACCGTTTCTGCGACGGCAAAAAAGAATACGCCTCCAACGGAGGCGGAAGTTCGTGCAGATCTTCTCTCCGCGATGCAGAACTTTTATGCGTCCAAATCATTTCGTTCGAATGTCACATTGAAAACATCCGAGGGAACGTTTAAAGCGAAGATGGATTTTCAAAAGCCTCAGCGCATCCGTGGTGACATCATGCTTCGTCCCGGAACCAACGTCGACATGGTGTTTGCCGAGGATGAATTATTTTTGCGATTCAACAATGAGCCATGGGCGAACATCAGCAAGATTCCCAGCGCACAAACCATCGCGACTTCGATGAAGGATTCTCTCACAGGCCAAGCGAGCTTGGATAACCTGGGTGTCGACCAGAACCTTCCCGTGAAGCGCACGGCCGATCGTTCACGAAAATGCGACCTCTATCGGACATCCCTGACGGACAAGGATGGGAAAGCGTATGAGGTCGAGATTTGTGTTGCGGATGGGTATCCCAAAATTCTAGAAATTAAATCCGCAAGCAATCCCCTGAAAATCGAATATTTTGATTACAACGCCGTCTTTTTGATCGAAAAGCCGACGAAGTAGGTTGACGATTAGCAGTCATGGTATTAGACTGCTAATCGTTATGTTGCCCCAAAATTTCACCACAAAATCACAAGAAGCGATCCAGCTGGCGCATCAGCTTTCTTTGCATCACGGCCAGCAGGCGCTCCATCCGATCCATCTGTTGGCCGCTCTGTTGGAGCAGGACGGAAGCGTTGTCCCCTCGATCATGAAAAAGCTTCAGGTCGATCTTCC
>JAGOQY010000060.1 GCA_018063125.1 Patescibacteria group bacterium
GCGCGCAACGAATGTCGGGCGGTGGATCATGTCCTCGCCGAGACGCTCGCACAGCAGACGGTCCAGGGCATCGAAGAGCACCTTCTCGATCTCGCGCAGAAGGGTCGTCGGCTGAGACACGAACTTCCTCGCGGGCATATCGGCGTGCAGATCCGGATTCCCGGAATTGGGCGGACGATGGGCATGGTGCTCATTCTCGAAGACGGAACGGAGAGCGCCACGATCAAGGCGCTGAAGACGATCAAGGAGTTCGATCGAATTCGCCGCTCGCACTTCCGGATGAAGCGTCGTGCGGCAACGTACTCCAACCGTCCCCCGAACCTTCGTCACTGACCCCCACAGACCCCGTACCGATCTCGGTGCGGGGGCTTTTCGTCTCAGGGAACATATGCAAAGATGCGGGGCATATGGATGTCTTGATTTCCCGTTTTTCCGGCCACGTTGGCGAGACTGTGACGATCAAAGGATGGGCGCACAACGTGCGATCTTCTGGGAGTATCGCGTTTCTTCAGATCCGCGATGGTTCTGGATTCACGCAAGCGGTTGTGGCGAAACAGAACGTCGATGAGGCGTCATGGACGGCGGCAACTGAAGCGACGATTGAATCTTCCGTGATCGTCACGGGTGTTGTTTCGAAGCATCCAAAACAGGAAGGCGTGTACGAACTTCAGGCATCTGCCGTCGCGCTTCTTCAAAAAGCCGCAGAATACCCCATCGGGAAAAAAGAGCACGGTCCGGATTTTCTTCTCGACAACCGTCATCTCTGGCTTCGTGCGCCGTCTCAGTGGGCGATTCAACGCGTGCGCGACACGATTATCCATGCGACCTACGACTGGATGCGCGATCATGATTTCATCAAGATCGACGCGCCGATTTTTACGCCAAGCGCCTGCGAAGGAACGACGGAACTTTTTGAAGTGGATTACTTTGAAGATCGAAAAGCCTATCTCACGCAGTCCGGTCAGCTCTATCTCGAAGCCGCGATTTCTTCCGTTGGTCGCTGTTTTGATTTCGGTCCTGTCTTTCGCGCCGAGAAATCAAAGACACGTCGTCATCTCATTGAGTTTTGGATGATGGATGCCGAAGCGGCGTTCACGGATCACAAGGGGAACCTTGAAATTCAGGAGCAGCTTGTTTCGTTCATCGTTCAACGTGTTCTCGAACGTTGTCAGCAAGAGTTGAAGATCCTTGAACGTGACACCGCGCCGCTCGAAAAAGTGAAAGCGCCGTTCCCGCGACTCACACATGCTGAGGCGATTAAGAAACTTCGTGAACTCGGAAGCGATATTGGCGAGATGGATGATCTTGGGGCGGATGACGAAACGATTCTCACCAAGCAATACGAGACGCCGATCTTCATCGAAAAATATCCGGCGGCGGTGAAAGCGTTTTACATGAAGCGTGATCCCGAAGATCCAACACGTGTCTTGAACGCGGATCTTCTCGCACCGGAAGGATACGGCGAGGTGATCGGAGGATCTCAGCGTGAAGATGATTACGAAACACTTCTGCAACGCGTGAAAGAGCACAACCTCCCCGAAGCGGCATTCAGCTGGTATCTCGATCTCCGCAAATACGGTTCCGTCCCGCATTCGGGTTTTGGCTACGGTCTTGAACGCCTCGTCGCTTGGATTTGTGGTCTTCAGCATGTCCGTGAAACGATTCCATTCCCGCGTTTGTTGAACCGATTGGAACCCTAGTCGCGGTCCATTCGTCGCTGAGCTATCATCGGCGTATGTCAAAAAAGCCTGCATTGCTCCCACCGTCATTTCAGAAAGCTACGGCGATTTTTGCGACGCTCCTGATTGTCGTGGGAATCGTCACGGTGGCGTATGTCTCTTCGGAGAAGCCTGCGCCCGTGGGACCAACGCCACCGTCAGAATCCTCCGCGCCGCCAAACGCCGGACTGACAGGTCCTCGAATGGTTCTGCAGAGCGATCATGCGATTACGGTGATGACGTTTGATGGTCGCTCAGAGCGCTATGAGACGATTGACGCATTTTTGAGCCAATACGGCTCCACGTCGATCCGATCCCACGGTACAGAAGCCGCAACTGGAGCCATTGTTTTTTTCTCCACATCTACGACGCCCGTTCCAGGCCAAGTCTCGCCACATCGTCGTCAGTTTGCCGTGATGGGGGAGGCGCAGTCTGACGGGGCGGGAATTATTCAGGTCACGGGGGAGGATGGGCAGATCAAGCGAATCATCACGCGACTTGCGAATGGAACTCCACTTCGCGTGACAGCGATCGTGGGATGGTTTGATGATGAAACGATCGCGGTCGAAGCCACGCTCGATGAAAATCGTGTTCTCGCCGCGGTTCCACTGATCGGCGCATCCACAAAGATTCGCGATCTTGGCGGTGACGTTCTCTTCGCCTACGCGCATTCAGGATATGCGTGGCTGATGACGGGGGCGATCGGAGAGGGATTGGAAAGTCCGCCAACGGGTCCGTCTGAACTCATCCGTGTTTCGAAGAATGGAGAAGAGATTCGTGTGACACGGGATGAGCTTCGCGTGATCTCTTCGGTGGCGACGGATGGCGCGGAACATTTGGCGTATACGACGGATGATGGTCAATCATTCGTCATGACGCTTGGAGATGGTTCCAGTCGCGCCACACTCGGCTCTCGACGTCCGCTCCAGTTCTTGCCGGACGGAAATCTGTTGATTCGTGATGGGTTTGATCTCGCTGTTTTTGATCTCAAAACAAACGCCACGACCAAGATCGGATCTCTGCCAGAAGGTTCCATCCGCGTGTTCCTCTTTGAAGATGCGCCCTAAGCAGGTATTCTTTTACTTCATGAAAACTCCGTCTTCCTCTTCATCTCCAGCAAAACTTTCAGATCTGAAAGTTTTAGCCATTGTGGGCGCGATCGTTGCGGTGCTGATGTTCGCCGTTCCGATTCTTCTCGGCTACATCGTTTTTCTGAAATCCACAACACTGAGCGGATCAGAAACAAATGACATCGTGCTTCGCGAAGATGAACCGTTGGGAGAAAAAGGAAGTCGATGTGGAAGTAACGCGCATCTTCCATGTCGTCCTGGGTTGATCTGTTCTGCAACGGCTCCAGCGGTCGGTGTGTGCAACGAAGACCCGGGAACTCCGGCGGTCTATCCGCAGTTGAATGCGGAATGCGATATCGTAGAAACGCCATCGTGTGCGCCAGGACTGGTTTGTGAATACACGGGTGGAACGGCGGGGACCTGTAAACCATCTTCTTCTGCTTCGCCACATGTCGCATCGGTTCGTCTCGATGGATTTCAGCCAGTTCAGGGCGGATACACGGGTGCTCCGGGAGATGTTGCTTCTGCGCAGATTCAAACCGTGAACGCAAAGTCTCTTTCGGTGATGTTGGTTTCTGGAGAGAAGAAAGAGTCGTTTACCGCAACAGAATCCGACGGAGGGATTTGGAAAGTGGACGTGAAAATGCCATCCGCAGAGGCGGAATTGGTCGTCACCGCGATTGGAGGGACGAGCGAGATGGATCGTTCCTCCCTCGTGATCCACGTTGCGCCAACGCCGGAGATTCGCTAAGGTTTTCGCCATGAAACGTACAATGAATTTGGAGACCGCCGATCTGGTCGGTCAGGAAGTCACGGTTTCCGGATGGGTGCATTCCCGCCGAGATATGGGGAAACTCGCGTTTTTGGACGTCCGAGATCGTTCGGCCTTGCTTCAGGCGATTTTGGTCCCAGCAGAGCTTTCAGAGCGCGGGAAGACCATCATGTCCGATATTCGTTCGGAGTACTGTCTCCGTCTCACGGGAATCGTGCAGAAGCGGGGAGAGAAACAGGTGAATCCCAATCTCGCGACGGGCTCCGTCGAGCTTCTCGTCAAAGATATCGAGGTCTTAAACGCGTCCAAGACGCCGCCGTTTGAATTGGATGACACGGCCAAGGTGAATGAAGAAACGCGTCTTACGTATCGCTATCTGGATTTGCGCTCTGCACGCATGTTGAAGAACTTGGTCCTGCGTGACGCGATTACGACGTTCTTCCGAACCTATCTTCACGACAAAGGATTTTTGGAAATTGAAACACCGTGTCTCACAAAAGGAACGCCAGAAGGTTCTCGCGAATACTTGGTTCCATCTCGATTACATGACGGAAAGTTTTACGTGCTTCCGCAGTCGCCTCAGCAGTTCAAGCAACTGCTCATGGTTGGTGGTGTAGAAAAATATTTTCAAATTGCACGTTGCTTCCGTGACGAAGACCAGCGCGGCGATCGCCAGCCAGAGTTCACTCAGCTCGATTTGGAGATGTCATTCGTCGAGCAGGAGGACGTGATGTCGCTCATCGAAGACATGATGATCGCCATGGTTCGTGCGACATCGCCGGATAAAAAGATCAAAGAGACGCCGTTCCCACGGATTTCGTATCAGGATTCCATGAATCAATACGGAAACGACAAGCCAGATCTTCGTGCGGATAAAAACGATCCCAATGAGCTCGCGTTTTGCTGGATCGTCGATTTTCCCATGTTTGAAACCGACGACGCAGGCGGCGTTCAGGCCGTGCACCATCCGTTTACGTCCCCGAAAGCAGAGGATGCACATCTTCTCGAAAGCGAGCCGCTTTCCGTTCGTGCGAATGCGTACGATCTCGTTTTGAACGGATATGAGATTGGTGGAGGATCTATCCGAATTCACTCTCGCGAACTTCAGAACCGCGTGTTTGAACTTCTGGGGCTCGATGCCGAAACAATTCAGTCACGATTCGGCCATATGCTTGAAGCCTTCGAATATGGTGCGCCTCCGCACGGAGGAATCGCCCCAGGAATCGATCGCATCGCGATGATTCTTGCGGGAGAGCCAAACATTCGCGAAGTCATCGCGTTTCCAAAGACAGGCGATGCACGCGACCCGCTCATGGGTGCGCCCTCCGAGATAGAGCAAAAGCGTCTCGACGAAGCCCACATCAACATCAAGAAATAAAAAAAGACCCGTTCGCGGAATAGCGAGCGGGTTTTGAGTTTCGGCGAAGGATCATGCCAGGGCGACCGTGCTCCTCAGCGAACGCAGAACTTCGAGGTCGAGGATCTTGGTGAACGTCCGCACGCGGAGAGGCGCGGGTTCCAAAATCTTGATGGGCGGACAGGCAACATACCATTCCTCGCAGTCGCGTTCCGTCTCGTTGAAATTGATTCCAACGAATACTTCCTCGACGGTGCGGCTGTAGACGAAGCGTCCTTCCT
>JAGOQY010000061.1 GCA_018063125.1 Patescibacteria group bacterium
AGTCCATTTGAATTAAAATCACAGGATCCGACGCGTCCATCTTTTGTAAAAGCTGTTGACCGTGCGGGAAATGAACGTGTCGTTCGCGTGGAACCGATTCAACCACGAAATGAGATCTATGATCTCGTCGTGTTGTTGGGTATACTTCTCCTCATCGCCGTGATGTGTGTCGCGATTGGCACGCGCATCCGTTCGTCTTGGAGAAAGAAATGATCAAATCTGTAGACGGTCTTTTATCGCGTGTTGCGCATCAACTCGTGCGCGTTCTCTGCGTATTTTTGTTTGCGTGTTTTTCGTGGGTTGTCTCTGCACAGAGCGTGGAAGCTGCATCGCTCTACGTTTCGCCTGCGACCGGTTCCTACGCCGTTGGAAAAACGTTCACCGTGAACGTGATGGTTTCAACGCCAGACCAAGCCGCGAACGCTTATTCTGGAACCGTGACGTATCCCAGCGATACGCTGGAAATGACGGGACTCGGAAAGAGCGGGTCTGTGGTGAGTTTGTTGGTTCAAGAGCCGTCATCGAATGCTACTCGCGCCACATTTGAAGGCGTGACGTTCAACCCAGGATATAAAGGGGGAGCGGGAAGAATCATCAGCCTCACATTTAAAGCAAAAAAAGCGGGTTCTGCGGTGGTTCGTGTGAGTACCGGTTCCATTCTCGCGAATGATGGAGAAGGAACGAATATCCTGACAGGCCTCGGAACCGCCACTTTTACGATCGGAGACGGCGTGGAACAGCCAACGACACCAGAAGAACCAAAGGAGGTGACAGGAAAGCCGGGTATTCCAGGCATTTCATCACCAACGCATCCTGACTCGGCAAAGTGGTATTCCCTCAATGACGCCACGTTTAAGTGGGGTTTGGCGAATGGTGTGGACGCCGTGAATATTTTGACCGACCAGAACGCCAGTTCTGACCCTGGAACCAGCTCTGATGGTCTTTTCTCGACCTACACCTATCAGGATGTGAAAGACGGTGTCTGGTACGCCCACCTTCGTGTCCGTAATAAGAATGGATGGAGTGGTGTTTCGCATTTCACTTTCCAGATCGATACCGTGAAGCCAGAAATGTTCACGATCAAGGCTATCGGAAAGGATGAAACGAATTCCTCCGCATACGCCTTCCTTTTTGATGCAAAAGACGCGCTTTCCGGCATCAGTCACTACGATGTGAAGGTTGATGATAGTGAGTTTATTGCATGGACAGACGATGGAACGCACACGTATAAGACGCCACCGGTGAGTGCCGGCGCACACACGTTGACCGCACGTGCGGTTGATAAGGCAGGGAATTACCTCGAATCCAGCGCAACGTTCACCGCAGAAGGAATTCAGGCACCCTTGATCGTTGATTATCCAAAGACCGCAAATGAAGGGGATTCATTGGTGATTAAGGGAACGACGTATCCGGACTCTCAGGTGACGTTGTGGGTTCAGAAAGAAGGAGGGGAAGCGATCGGGGTGAAGATCCAGAGTGACGAAAACGGCCGGTTTACGTACGTTGCGGATGAGAAGCTCTTGCAAGGAGCTTATAAAATTTGGGCGACCGTCACCGATTCATTGGGAAATATCAGCGGACCGAGCGAAAAAATCTCGATTCCAGTGAAAGCTCCTTCGTTTGATTTTGTGGCGTGGATTCTCGGTATTTGGGCCTGGATCGATCTCTGTATGCTGACGAACTTGATCCTGTTGATCTTGTTGGGGCTATTGGGTCGCAAGTATCTCTTGATGACCAAGCGATTGGGTCATGGAGTACGCGGCGCACAGGAAGCGGTTCATGGCGCGTTCGATGTCTTGAAGGATGATATTCAGAAGCACATCACGCTTCTCGAGAAGGCGAAGTCCAAGCGCGAACTGACGCAGGAAGAGGACCGCATCTTGAAGACGTTGAAGCGCGATCTCAAGGTTGCCGAGAAGAATATCCGAAGTCAGATTGACCGCATTGAAAAGCATCTCTGAGTTCCTGCGAGGAGAGTAAAAAGATCCGCCCAAGCGGATCTTTTTTGTCCTCACAGGTTATTCACAGTTAGACGATCTGAAGATATTTTGAAGAGATAAAACAAAACTATTTGTTTTAATGTAGCGGCAAATTAAGAAAGCCAATGGATTGGACTAAGCTGTGGATAGAGTAGGGATAAGATTATTTAGCGATGAGATAAGGGATTTCGTGTATGGCCCAGAACGCATCGAGATTCGACAGCGATCCGGAGAAGTCTGTATGAATCTCTACGTGAGATCGGCTTCGTGTTCCCCTGTCTGTCCTTGCGAGGCTCGGCGAAGCAATCCTGGATTCTTCCCCTCGCATACGTTCCGGAGGATCAATCAAGATTGCTTCGCGTTAGCTTTATGCTCGCAACGACAGAGATGGGGGATGGGGCGGAGCGGGATGGTGTGATGGTGCGGCTAGTCTTCAGGCAAGAGCCTGGGGGATCGCTCCAAACTGTTCTCGATGGAAGTCTTGGATGATCCTTTCTGATCCATTCCAGGATAAGCCTCTGATTTGTTTGATTAAGCTTTGAGAGAGCGTTCAGGATCCTCAGATGAAACGCTGACGATCTCACGGGTTAGGGGAGCGGGCTTGTGTCCGGAGTTTGTTCCACGAACAGGCGAAGGAAGGACGGCTTCCGGGATGGTATAATTGATCCAGAAAAGAGTTCCTCACAAGCGCATAAAAAGAGTGTCTATCTGATGGGTGTTTCTCGGGTCGATTCGGGAGGGGCTTAAGCCTCCTTCGGATCACCATCGGTGGCCTCTTCTCTCCTCGTTGAGATGATCCTTCGGAGGCGAGAGCGATTGATTTCATCATTGAACCAAGAAAAGAATATTTGGCTCAAACGAAAAAGAAATCCACAAATGAGTAAGAATTGTCCACAATAGGAAAAGTGGAAAAAATGGCTCAACAAAGAAGAAAATATAGAATAGAACAAAATGGCTATACAATGTCTTTACGCGTGATCTGCGCCTGCGCTCCTTTCCCCACCACCCCCATTCAACTGGCGCCCACGCAAAAACAAATACACAGACAGAAGCCAAATCGAAGAACCGCTCAGTGAGTCCCGAAGCCATCGCCTCCGGAACTCGCCGAGCGGTTTTTCTCTATCTCATTCTTGATCCACTCGGAGTGGTCGGCTGAGAGGAAAATAGAGAGAGATTTTTTTCGTTTGCGAAGAGGTGGGCATAGTCATCGTCTAGGCGACGATCGGGTCACTGTCTTCTGTCGTTGCGAGGAGGTCATCCGATGACCGACGCGGCAATCTTGAGCGTGCGGTGCCCACGCTCAAGATTGCTTCGTCGAGCCTCGCAACGACTGGCGAGAAGAGGCTCAAAACACGAGATGAAAAAGTTAGAAGCAAAACGAGAAAATCCTGTGCGTTCGTTGAGCCGAATACCTGTGGAAAAAAAATGCCGAAATGGGGCTTGTATATGGTATGATATACGCACGGAATATTTCGACAGGAGGAAGATTCCGTTCTGCTCTAAAATGAGCAGAAGAAACCCGAAAGCAAGACGCTTTCGCGACGTGTGAAAATAAAGAGTCCTTTTCTACGGTCCATTCTGACCGTCTTATTAAGCATTGCCCAAATTGCTCCTCTTGGGGCACTTCAACCTGGTTTTCTGGATCTTCCGGTGTTTGGGGTTGCTGTGGCTCAGGCTGCGATTCCGAACACGATCGGTTACCAGGGGCGCTTGAAGAATTCTTCGGGAACCGCGCTGACGGGAACATATTCTTTTACATTTCGTCTCTACAACGTTTCAGCCGGCGGTTCAACGCTTTGGTCTGAAGTACAGTCGATCGCCGTTTCGGATGGATTTGTGACGGCTCAGCTTGGATCCGTGACCCCGTTCCCAGTTTCTGTTGATTTCAACGAACAGCTCTACTTCACGGTCGAAGTTGCCTCGGATGGTGAAATGACGCCTCGAATTCCCGTGAACTCTGTGCCGTACTCGCAGACGACGGCTGGAATCAACGCGCTTTCTTCGGCTCCGGTGTCTGCAACGGGTGGTCGAATGTACTACGACGTCACAAACGGTTCGTTGAATTATTACGATCAGGTTTCTGGAATCTGGAAAACGCTTTCTAGCGCTTCGGGCTCTTCGTTTACAAGCCTCGCGTTTACGAACGCAACGGGAACAAACGCCAACATTTCGAATCTCACGTTCAATTCCGCCTCCGGTTCCACGCTTACGCTGAACGGATTGACGGTGAATGGTGTCGTTCCTTCCTCGATCGCAAATCTCACCTGGACGAACGCGACCGGCACGAACACGACTTCGACGAATTTGTTTGCAACCAACGGAACGATCACGAATGGCACGATCACCAACGGAACGATTTCAAACTTGAGCTTCGCGAACGGAACTTCAACTTCATGGTTTGGTTTTGCAACGGCATCTGGAACGACGATCAATGCATCGACCGCAAACATCACGACGCTCACGGCGCCGACGTTGATCTCTTCCAACGCGACGATTTCCGGAGGCGCAATCAACGGAACGACCATTGGCGCGATCACGCCGTCGACTGGTGTCTTCACAAACGTCACTTCGACGAATGCGACGACAACAAACTTCTTTGCGACAAACGGAACGATTGCGAATCTGACGGTCACCGGTTCTGGTCCGACGACGTTTGCGAATTTGATCTGGACGAATGCGACGGGAACAAACACGACTTCGACAAATCTTTTCGCCACGAATTTTCAATCCACGAACGGAGCGATTAGCGCACTCACGTTCACGAACGGAACATCGACATCGTGGCTCGGCTTCGCCACCGCAAGCGGAACAAATCTCTTCGCGAGTTCCGTGATGGTGAATGGTCAGGCCGTGTGTCTCACGAACGGAACCAACTGTCCGGTGGGTTCAGCAACCGACACGCTTGCAACCGTCACGGCGCAGGGTGCGACGACGACGCATATCATCTATGCGCTCGGCGGAATTCAGACGTTGAACCTCACGGCCACTGGGACACTCGCGGTTCTCGGTCAATCGACGTTGCAAGATGTCACCTTCCGCAATGCGACCGGAACGAATCTTGCGATTGGTGCTGTGAGTGCAACGTCTGTCACCGCAACGACGGGTTCTCTCGGTTCTCT
>JAGOQY010000062.1 GCA_018063125.1 Patescibacteria group bacterium
CACGCCGCTGTTCTCGTCTATCGCGCCGTTGGTCGCCTCCGTGAAAAACTCACAACCGTGTCCGCAGAGAAATCTCTATGAATCCCCAAAACGAATCAGACGCAAAGAAGCTCGACGAGCTCCTCCAGAACGGCGGAGAACGTCATGATGCTCGGCTGAAGCCGTTTGTGGAGACGGCCGCGGCACTTCAGAAAGAGGCGAACGTTTCATCGGCGAAACTTTCTTCCTCGGTGAAGTCTAAACAGCGCGCCGCACTTATTTCTATGTCCTCCCCCGCGACCGCTCCGACTCCCGTGCAGAAAACTCCAGAAAAGAAAGATTCATTCCTCACAAAACCCTGGTTTGCCTGGGCCGGAGGAGCGTTTGCCACAGCCGCCGCCGTGGTTGTGATTGCATTCGTGCTGAATATGAAGGGTCCAGTGACCGTTCCGACAGTCGCGGATCTTTCAAGCGTCCGATCCGTGGCGCGGTTTGTGATTCCAGAAGTCCACGCCGCAGATGCATTCAGTCTCATGATTGAAAAACAGGATGCTTCTGGCGCAGATCCGTCCACGTCGTTCATGGTTTCCTCGACGGTTGCGATTTCTGCGGATCAACTCACACAACATCTTCGCTTGGTTCCTCCATCGACGAGTGGTCCGTCTGCGGTGACGGTTCCGGTTCGTGTGACGTCTGCGGGTGAAAATCAGTTTCGTGTGGAACCCGCCGCTCCGCTTGAAAGTGGAAAAATCTATCGCGTCGAGCTGTTGGCCGCGATTGAAAAACCGGACGGAAGTCTCGCCGCGCGCGATTTTTCCTGGGCTGTTCAGACCAAGAATGTCTTCCGTGTGACGTCTGCGGTTCCGGGTCCGGATTCTTCCGGCGTTCCGGTGAACACGGGAATCGAAGTCACGATGTCCATGTCGGATTTCGAGAACGTCGCGCCATATTTTGAAATTTCTCCGAAAGTCGATGGTCGTTTTGAAACGCATGGCCGCAGTGTCGCGTTCATTCCGGCCAAGCCGCTTGATGCCGGTCGCGTCTACACCGTGACCTATAAGAAGGGATGGAAGGTGACGAACAGTGATCGCGTGCTCGAGAGCGATGTCGTGATTCGGTTTGAAACCGCTCCGATTTCTTCCGGCTCGTACACCGCGCCAAAGCCCTACATCAACATGGGCCGCATCGTGGTTGAGGGCGCGCCTGGAAAGGACGTGCTCGTTCCGGTTTGGATGAATGATGCCGCAAACACCAAGTTGGAAGATATTGCGGTAACGGGATATTCGCTCTCCAAGGAGGAAGCGACGGCGTTTCTTCTCGAGGAATCCGACACGCCATGGTTTGCGTACGAAACGCGCAAGCGTGGGGATGTCTACACGAAATACGCGAAGAACAAGACACTGGAGATGAAACCCGAGATGCAAGAAATTGAATATCAGACGTATCTCGTGCTCCCGAAGGGCGTTCCGGCGGGTCGCTATGTCATGAAGGTTCAGCCGAAGGACGGCGAAGCGAGCTGGTTCTTCCTGGAATCTACCAACGTCGCAACCTACTCCATGTCCGACGCCGGTCAGACGATTGTCTGGGCGATGAACATTGAGACGGGTCGTCCGCTCACAAGCCTCCCGGTCACGGTGAAGGGGACGCGTGTCATGACGGATGAAGGTGGAATTGCGCGGTTCGCCACTCCGGAAGAGCTTCGTGCGACATCAACGCCTGCCGCGGTGGTTCTCTCGATCGGTGAAGGGGATCTTTCTTCGATCATCCGCTTGGAATCGCGTCGTGGCTGGCAGTATGTCTACGATTTTGGCGGCCGCATGAACAGCGAGAATGTCGTTTCGTATCTCTATGTTGACCGTCCGATCTATCGCACGACCGATGTGGCGCAGGCGTTTGGTGTGGTGCAGGACCGTGAATCAAAAAATGCCTCTTCGAACGTCACGCTCGAACTTTCCAAGAGCGGATTCTTCGACTTCTACGATTGGAATAAGGATAAAGTCTATCGCAGTGTGTCCGTGACCCCAGACGCGTCTGGATTCTTTAAGACGTCCCTGGATTGGTCGACGTTGGCACCTGGATATTACTCGCTCACGATGAAGGTGGACGGAAAACAGGTTTCTCAGCGAAGCATCGAGGTTCGTGATTTCGTGAAGCCGGCGTACACGCTTGAAATCACGACCAATAAGCAAGCGGTCTACGCAGGGGATGAAGTGACGGGCGAAGTCCGCGCGATGTTCTTTGACGGCACCCCGGTCGGAAAGATGGGAATCAACTTGGATGTCTCGTTTGGTTCGAAGAATGAATTGATTCCATTAACGACCGACGAGAGTGGTCGCGCAACATTCCGTGTGATGACGGAACGACAGGTCTGCGATCCGTCGAATATCAGCGTGTGGTGTCCGTCGTGGTTTAACGTGACGTTTACCGCGCGTCCGACGGACGGGGAAGAAGCACAGATTTGGACCAGCGAATCCGTTGATGTCTGGCGTTCGCGTGCATCTCTTGAGGTCGAAACCAAGACCGCAGGAAATCAGGCGACGCTCACATTCACGGCTCGCAAGGTTGATCTCGCAAAAGCAGAACTTGGTGGAGGAACCGATGTTCTCGGCGATCCGATTCGCGCCACAAATATCACCGGGCGCATCGTCGAAAAGCGCTGGGATCGTATTGAAGATGGGACCTGGTACGACTTCGTTGAAAAGAAAGTCATCCCGAAATATCGATACGAACTCAAGACGCGTGACGTCGGATCAGTGAACGTGACGACGGATGCAGAAGGAAAAGCCACGATGTCCGTTCCGATGAGTGATGACGTGTACTACACCGTGATCACGACCATGAAGGATGAACGCGGCGTGGATGAATACGGCATTGCAACGTTCGCAAAGGGCTGGTTCCGCCAGTCGTCCTATCAGGTTCAGGGCGTGTCACTCGAGCCGAAGATTCCGCTCGTGGATCGCACGGGCTACCACATCGGCGAAACCGTGGGCGTGGAATTCCGCCGAAACGATGAACCGATGGCGAACACCGCGAACCCGACGTTTCTCTATGTTGAAACTCGGCAGGGAATTCGCACGCTCAAAGTCACGAACGCGGCGTCGTATGAATTCGCGTTCTCTGAAGCGCACGTGCCAAATATGCGACTTCACGGCGTCGTGTTCTTGCAGGATGGATTCGTCGCGCGACAGCTGGATGCGTCATTTGAAACAGACGATCGTTTGCTCACCGTGACGCTCACGCCAGATAAGACGTCCTACGCGCCGGGCGCACAGGCAACCGTTCGTATTGAAGCCAAGAAGAAAGATGGATCTCCCGCGGGAAATGCTCGCGTGGGAGTTGGTGTCGTGGATGAAGCGGTGTTCGCGGCCGCGCAGACAACCGGAGACGAATTCCCGTTGGGATCTCTGTATTCCTGGGTCAACGACGGAATTCTCGTCACCGAATCTTCGCATGACAGCACCGCGGATCAATTTGGGATGGGTGGTGCTGAGTTCGGTGGAGGTGGAGGAGATTCCGTCCGCCGAAACTTCAAAGACACCGCCGCGTTTGAAGCCGTGACCCTCGATGGAAACGGCGTCGGAACGATGACCATGACCATGCCGGACAACATCACGAGCTGGCGCGTGACCGCCGTTGCCGTCACCGCAGATCGTTTTGCCGGGACAACACGCACAGGTCTTCCAGTGACGAAGCCCGTCTTCGTAGACGCCGTCGCGCCGTCGCCGCTTTTGATCGCGGACAAGCCGGTCATGAAGCTTCGCGCGTTTGGAACCGGATTACCGATCGATGAAACGCTCACCTTCACGGTTGATGCACCGACGCTCGGTCTTCGTGGAGAACGGGTGACCGGAAAAGCCGGAACGCCGACCGGTGTCGCGATTGAAACATTGGTTCCAGGAACACACACGATGATCATTCGCGTGCAGTCCTCAAAGGGTACGGATGCGATCGAGAAAAAGATCACGGTTCTTCCATCTCGCTTTCTGCGCAATGAAGATGTCGAAACCGAGCTCGGGCCGGGAACTCCTCTCGGGAGCGCCGGAGAATCTCGTGAAGCAGAAATTCGATTCCTTCCGAAGAATCGTGCGGCACTGCTCTGGCAGGTCCGCGATCTCGCCTATTCCTCTTCCCAGCGTGTGGAATCAAAGATCGCGAAGAAGCTTGCACGTACACTTCTCGTTGAGGCATATAACGAACAAGATATTGAAAATACAGATTCGATCGCGTCCTATCAGAAAACATCTGGTGGCATCGGAATTCTTCCGTATGCGTCTGAAGATGCGGAGTTGACTGCAAAGGTTGCGGCGATCGCTCCAGATCTCTTTGATCGCTCACAGCTTGCGCGATATCTCTGGGAACAGGCCAAGAATCCGTCGATTTCTCGTGAGGAGGCGGTTCGCGCCGTTTCTGGTCTCGCATCCGTTGGAGAGCCAGTTCTGAATCAATTGAAGGCCTACGCCGCACTTCAGGATCTTTCCTGGCGTGAAGAGCTTGCGATTATTCGTGGCCTCGAAGCTTCGGGAGATCGTGAAGCCGCGCGTGTCCAGTTGGATCGTTTGCTGACAAAGGCCGAGGAAGCCGACGGAAAGATGTTTGTCCGTGTGGCAGAAGATCCGCGTGCCAATTTGGAAGCGACGGCAGAAGCTGCATCGCTCGCGCAAATTTTTGCCCACACATCCGCTCCGAAATTGTTCGCCTGGGTTGAAGGTGAGTGGAGCGATACTGCGATGACGGATCTGGATCGTATCGCGTATCTCACGAAGGTTGTTCCAACGCTTTTGAACAAGGATGTCTCGATCGGGTACACGACAGGTGGTGCGGAACAGACGATCATCCTCAAAGATGGATGGGGAGAACGTGTGACATTGACCGCCGAAGAGATCAAAAACTTCCGCGCGACAAAAGTCGACGGTCCAGCGGTCGCCATCTTCACGCGTCAGGT
>JAGOQY010000011.1 GCA_018063125.1 Patescibacteria group bacterium
TCCAGACCGACTAAAAGGCAAAAAGTATCTTTAGCTGGGATGACGGGTGAGATCTTGCTATCCTATGAGCCATGAAACGATTTCTTCTCGTTCTCTTTGTTTTAATCCTCGCGGGATCCGGGGGAGCTTATTGGTGGCTGACGCGTGAGTCTTCTCTGCGTGTCGCGGAATCCGCTCTACAGTCGTTGATCGGCTTAAAAACAGTGGGCGGCGCACGAATTGATTTTGCGACAACAAATCCGCGAACGAACGCCACGACGGGGTTCACGTTTGTTGGACAATTGAATCTGGCTGATGCCACTCTGCCGGAAGCGTTGGGCTCTCTTCGCCTTGGCGCAAAGACCACGACGGATTTGGATCAGACGGTCGATCTGATTGTCACAAAAGAGCAGGTGATCATTCGTCCGAGAACGGGAAAGCCACAGGCGGATGTTCTCGCGAAAATGTTTGCGCGTGATCCGTCGGGTCAGTCTTTTTTTGCGGTAGATCGAACGATTTTCACGAATGTCTCTGGATTGCGTGTTCCATCTGCCACAGGGCGTAATTCCGCGGTTCGTCAGGCGTTCGCGTCTCTGGTTCCGGCGTTGATTCTTACGGGTGAACTTGAGCTTGGTCTGGATGGATCAGGAAGAAAGATCGCTTCCACGAGTTTTCGCGTTGACCGTCGTCTCGCTCGTCCGTTTCTCATTTCACTGGTTTCCGCATGGACCGGAAAAGAACCAACCATCGATCAATACTCGGCGATCGATCGAGCAGTTGAAGGCCTGGCACGCGGATCCTTTCGTGTGACGGTGGACCGTTCTTCTCGAGAGCTCGTCAGCCTGACGGGTTCGTGGCCACGCGTCGATGATGAAGGAAATGAGCTTTCGCGATTGGGGATTGACCTTGGATTTGCCGGACACAATACAGAGGTCACGATCGGGATTCCGGAAGGCGCGCTGGATGTCACATCTGAGCTTGGAGGAAACCGTCCCGTGCCGTCGCTTCCATCGTCCATCATTCGTCCAGGCGCGGCGACGAATACGTCGCCCGCCGTCATTCCGAAATTTGATCCGTCACAGATTGATCTGTTTCAGCAATATTCAGAAGAGCTGAATCGGAAAAAGAATCTTTACTAGCATGTTTCAGCGAGGAGCACATCGACGCGACTCGGCGTCCGTTGCGGAAACGCGGATGCGATTTGTCCAAGCGGTTTTCGTGCTCCTCTTTGCGGCGATTGTCCTTCGCCTGGCGTATCTTCAGATCGCGCAATACGGATTCTATGCGCTCTACGCCTCGGACCAGCACGTTCTGGCGTCAAAGCTCATGCCGACGCGTGGTCAGATCTTTGTGCGTGATACCACGGATGAATCGCTTCATCCGCTCGCGATCAATCGGTTGAGCTGGCAGATCTACGCCGTGCCAAAAGAGATGGAGGATCCGATTGATGCGGCGCACAAGCTCGCCGAAGCCACCGGACAGGTAGATGCGGAAGTTGTGGCGAAACTTTCCAAAGAAAACGATCCGTACGAGTTGATCGTGAAGGATGCAGATGCGGACATGGTGGAAAAAGTGAAAGCGCTCGGACTGGATGGGATCGGATATGTTCAATCCACGACGCGACTCTATCCAGAGCGGGGGATGGGTGGACAGTTACTCGGATTTGTCGCAAAAGATGAACAGGGATTTAACGTCGGGAGATATGGTGTAGAAGGTTCGTTCAATGATCTTCTTGCCGGGACGCCTGGGTCACTCGAAGCAGAGAAGGATGCCGGTGGTCGCCGATTGGCGATCGGACAGACGAACATCGTCGAAGCGCGAAACGGTTCGGATGTCGTCCTTACGATCGATCGCGCCATTCAGTTCAAGGCGTGTGACGTGATTCGCCGCGCAACCATTCAACATAACGCGCCGGATGGTTCAATCGTGGTCATGGATCCGCACACGGGCGCGGTTCTTGCGATGTGCTCGTGGCCAGATTTTGATTCTGCGGAATACGGAAAAGTTTCGAACCTTTCGATTCTCAACAATCCCGTCACGCTTGGCGCGTATGAAGCGGGTTCGGTGTTTAAGGCGTTCACCATGGCGGCGGGTCTTGATGCGCAAAAGATCAATCCAAAAACGACCTACGTGGATACGGGATTGGAAGAGATCGACGACATGAAGATCAAGAACTCGGACGGACAGGCTCATGGCGTCCAGACAATGACAGCGGTCCTCGAGCAGTCGCTCAACACGGGAACGATTTTCGTTCAGCGACAACTCGGGAAGGACAAATTTCGTGAATATGTCGAAGCGTTTGGATTCGGCAGAAAAACGGATATCGGACTCACGCCAGAAGCAAAAGGAGATACGTCATCATTAACGAAGAAGGGCGCGGTGTTCGCGGCAACCGCTTCGTATGGGCATGGAATTACGGTGACACCGCTTCAAATCGTGGCGGGATATGCGGCGCTCGCAAATGGGGGAAAATTGTTCCGACCCTACATCGTGGATGAAATTATTCATCCGGACGGCACACGCGAAAAAACAAAACCCGAACTCATGGGAACTCCGATCTCGAGTCGCGCGTCTCGTCTCATCACAGGCATGTTGATCAATGTCGTGGAGAATGGTCACGGGAAGCAGGCGGGTGTTCCAGGATATTGGGTCGCCGGAAAAACCGGAACCGCGCTCGTGCCGCGTGAGGATGGACCGGGGTACTACAAAGATGTGACGATTGGAACGTTTGCGGGGTACGCGCCAGCGAATGATCCCAAGTTCGCGATGATTGTTCGTATTGATCGTCCAGAGGGAGTACAGTTCGCAGAGTCGACGGCCGCTCCAGTTTTTGGTGAAATGGCCAAGTTCCTCATGACTCACATGGAAGTGCCTAAAGAACGATAAATCTATGTCTCTCCAACGATCTCTCGAGTCTTATCTCGCTTCCTGCGTTTCGCGGGCGATTCGGCGTGAAAAACCGCTTGTCGTGGCTGTGGCTGGATCTGTTGGGAAGAGTTCGACCAAGACCGCCGTCGGGATCGCGCTCGGGGCGTTGGAAGCGGGGAGTGGGGTTGTCATGACGGAGAAGAACTACAATAACGAACTCGGCGTTCCGCTCACGGTATTTGGATGTTCCATGCCAGGCCGCTCACCGTTCAAGTGGATGTCGTTATTGATGAAAGCGACGATGACGAGTCTCGGGATTTCAAAACTGCGCGCAAAAACGTTTGTCCTCGAACTCGGAACCGATCATCCCGGAGATCTTCCAAAACTCATGAAGATGGTCGAGCCGACCGTTGGTGTCCTCACCGCAATCGGTGCCGAACATACGGAATATTTTGGAACCGTTGAAGCTGTTGCTGAAGAAGAAGGTTCGGTCATTCGCATGCTTCCGGAGGATGGCGTTGCGGTCGTGAATGGAGATGACGAACGCGTTCTGCATCAATCCTCGTCCGTGGAGGGAAAAGTTGTTTCATTCGGCCTCTCAGAAGCCGCAACGACGCGCATTCTTCGCGCAGATCCGATCATTGATGAAGAAGATCCTTCGAAGTCCGGATTGGAAATCACGATTGCTCGATACGGTTCGCGCTGGCAGTTTCGTCTCGCAGGAACGGTCGGACGTCCGCACGCGTTTGCTGCGGCCGCCGCAGTTTCCGTTGTTGGCGCACTGGATCAGGACGACGCGCACGCGATTCAGCGCCTCAAAGCGAGCTACCACGGAATGGCGGGGCGTATGCGTCTTCTCGAAGGGATTAAAAAAACCTGGCTCATCGACGATACATATAACTCGTCACCGCTCGCCGCATTGTCCGCGCTCCGTGATCTCGCGAGCTTTCCCGTCGCAGAAGGTGGACGTCGTATTGCCGCCATGGGAGATATGTTGGAACTCGGCGCATTAGCTCAAGAAAGTCACGAAGAAGTGGGTCGCGCCGCCGCAGAAGCGGGAATTGACATGCTTGTTCTCTGTGGTACTCTCGCGCATGCCACGGCTCGCTCCGCGATCGCCGCTGGCATGTCGGAAGATCGTGTGATCGTGTTTCCCAAGAGCGAAGATGCGGGAATGTTCATCCAAGAACGTCTCAAGCAGAACGATGTCGTTCTCATCAAAGGCTCGCAGGGAATTCGCATGGAGCGCGTCACCAAAGAGCTCATGGCTCGCCCAGATCTCGCAGAGACGCTTCTCGTCCGTCACACGAAAGATTGGCTCGCACGACCGTAAAATTGCAGGGCGCTATCGTCTATCGGCTAGGACACATGGTTCTCATCCATGTAAGACGGGTTCGACTCCCGTTAGCGCTACCACGTAAAAATCCTCGCACAACGAGGATTTTTACGTGCCCCGTGGCGCATAGACTAAAATAGTTACGCGCTTTACGGGGCTTCCTTTGCGAGGATTCACGTGGCACGGCCATTGACAGGAACGCATTATTTTGGAAGCGATGGAGCATGTATTACGTCTACTTTATCGAAAGTGAAAAATTACACCGTAGGTATATCGGTTTTTCAGAAAATATTGAACAAAGAATTCAGTACCATAATCAGGGAAAGAATGTATCCACTCGCTACGGCTCTCCCTGGAGATTGATTTATTACGAAGCGTATCTTAGTAAAGCTGATGCTTTAGGCAGAGAAAGGTTTTTAAAGAGTGGAGCAGGATGGAGATACCTAAGAAAGCAATTAGCGAATTACTTATTAAATCAAAAATAAAAAAAGCAGACTAATTTCATGCTATCCTTGAGAATAATATGAAGCTCATCGTAGGTTTTTGTTTAACCTTGATTCTAGCCGGTGCTGGCTGTAACGGCACAACGACAGATGTTCGTTTTTCGGAAGCGATCAGCATGTTCGAAGAAGATATTCTTCTAGAGAATGCCAGCTCTCCCTTAAAAGAGAGTTTAATTAAGACCTTATCGGGAAGCGATAGAGCCGTCTTATTTTCAGAGAAAGTAAAGTACGCTGAAACCGGACATGTAGAGTTTCCTTATACGGGCCTTCGATCTGATGCCTTCAAAGAGCCTAGTGGAGATTCTTATATCATTGATGAGCAACTTTTTATTTTTGATGCGAGTAGATCGGACTGGCTTCCAGTTTCTAGTTCAAAAAAGAAATTTGACGGGGAATCGATCCAGGACGTTTCTAGTGAAAATCTTTGGGATGAGGTAAATGATTGGAGGGAGCAATACACAGTTCCTTCGTCTTCGTCAGATTTGTTATTTTAAATTCGTTCAGGCGTTAGAAGATATAAGCTATAGTTTGGTTACTTTCTGCTATAATCCTCTCCATGCCCCTCCGTTCCCATCACTTCTCTGGCATCGTCCTTGGCGCGTTGGCGTTGTTGGCGATTTCGATTGTGTATGGATTGCATGTGTCGGCGGAAGAAGCGAGGGTTGAGGCGTTTGTTGCGCCCAAGGTGACGTATCCGGGCGCGCCGTTTGTTGGGATGCCGAAGACGATGGAGAACTTGTTGAACTGCCGTGTGTTTGGAAAAGCGAAGAAACGAAATTCGTACTACTACATTCGCGAAGAGGTGACGAATACGGCGCAGTTGGGAAGTCTTCGTGAGTTGTATTGTTTTGCCAATGAGCAGGACGCGAAAGCAAAAGGATTCAAGACAAAAAAGAAGCCACCGACGCTTGAATCGGCACCAACGACTCGATAGCGTATGAAGACGGGGGAGCGGATTCGACAGCATCTGAGTTCGCGCCATGAGCGGTCGCGGAATCTTTTGCGTCGCGTGCCGATTTTTCATCTCACGGATCGTGTAGATTTCGCGCGAGGATTTTTGGAACGGACGAAAGACTGGGAAAGCATCAACTACATCTATTTGTTAGACGCTGAACAGCGATTGAAAGGTGTTCTCTCAATCAAGGAGCTCTTGCGTGCGTCCGGTGATGCGACGTTGGGTTCTATCGCAAAGAAAAGTGTTGTCACCGTGCATCCAGCAGTCAATCCAGAGCGCGCGGCAATTTTGGCGATTCATCATCGATTGAAAACGGTTCCCGTCGTCGAATCCAATGGTCGATTCGTCGGAGTGATCGGAACGGACGAGATTTTGGAAACACTTCAACATGCGGGAATCGACGACGCGATTCGATATTCAGGGATTCATCTGGAACATCGTCATTTGCTCGACGTGTTGCATGGACGGATTGGTTTGCTGATTCGTCGTCGGCTTCCCTGGCTCGTGGTGGGATTGGGCGGAGGAATGCTCGCGGCCTTGTTTGTCGGGCAATTTGAAGAACATCTTCGTCAGGTGGTGGAGCTTTCATTTTTTACGCCCGCCGTTGTCTACATGGGCGCCGCTGTTGGTTCACAAGCGCAAGCGTTGTTTCTTCGCGCAATCACGATTGGAGAAGTTCGCATCTCCAAATTTTTGATGAAAGAACTTGCGATCGACATGATCATCGGGTTCACGCTGGGAGTCGTTTCTTTCTTGATTGCGTCCCTGTTGTTTGCGCATGACATGATTCCATGGATTTTGGGAACCGCGATGTTTATCACGATTTCAATCTCCGGCTTGGTTGCGATTGGAATGACACTTCTTCTCTCGCTCAGAAAAAACGATCCAGCGCTTGGCTCCGGACCGTTCGCAACGATTATTCAGGATTTAGTCAGTCTCGCCGTCTATTTCGCGGTGGCGACGTTTCTTCTTAAACTCTAACGAGAATCAGGACGAGGACGGCGAGCGCAATGCGATACCACGCAAACACGGCGAGCGTGTGTTTTTTGAGATAGTCGAGAAGAAAACGGATGCAGGCAAAACCCACGAGGAATGCGCTCACGAAGCCGACAATGAGCGTCGTCCATTCCGCATCGAATGTCCCCGCTTGAACGAGATCAACCAGTTTTTTGAGGCCTGAGCCCGTGATAATCGGAAGAGAGAGCAGGAAGCTCAAACGCGCCGCAGACTCGCGTGTGAGGCCCAATAAAAGCCCTCCAGAGATCGTGGCCCCAGAGCGTGAGACGCCAGGAACGAGCGCAAGCGTTTGAAATACACCGACCCACCAGGATTGATTCACGGTAGGATCCGTGTCTTTTTGTTTCGCGAATCTCTCTGCGAGAAAGAAGAGGATGCTCCCGAGAATCAGCGTGACAGCGACGATTTCTGCGGAGCGGAATGTCGAATCCATGAGATCTTCCAGCAGAAGACCGACGATGAACGCGGGGATTGTTCCCACGATCAATCCAAGAAGAAGATTTCGGTCTTCTTTTTTCACCTCTTTGCTTCGCCCCGTGACCATCCGAATTCCGTCACGAAAGATGAGGTTAAAGATGGTTGTGCGAAAATAGACGAAGACGGCGAGGATGGTGCCGAGCTGGAGAATCGCATCGAATGCGAGACCGCCCGCCACATTGATCCCAAGAACTTCACGCGCGAGGATGAGATGACCTGATGACGAAACCGGCAGGAACTCTGTGAGTCCCTGCACGGTTCCGAGAATCAATCCGTCTACAACCGTCATTAGCGTTTCATCACGGCTGGCGTCGGAGGAACGACGGCCGGTTCAGACACGGCTTCCATCATGAGCGGAACTGCGACCGGAGTGGGGGAGAGCGGGTCTTGGAACGCGCTGTCATCCACAAGCGGGACACTGGTTTTATATTCTTCTGGCTGAGCTCCAGGGGCGTCGCGTTCAACCGTTCCACTGGCCGCAAGAGCTGGGAGATAGAACGTTTCGTGCGAATTATTCATCCATGAGTCATAGCGCATCCAGACAAGTTCAACCTTGTTGATTGTGACTTTGACGTTTTGCTTTTCTGAACCCCAGGAATATGCGGGGCTCGTTCCGCCGGCCATGAGCTTCTTCATTGCCGTTTCAGAACTGATGAGCGGATAGGCAGAGCGATCGAGGCGTTGATCAAGCTGGAGAACACCGTTCGTGACCTGCTTGGTCCGAAGATCAACTGTCACCGAGTTTGAGCGATTCGGCCAACCGCCGATTTCGACGACCGGAAGGCCTTCACGAGTCGTGTTGTAGAACACAGAAACTTGCTGTGGCCACCAGTTGCACGGGCTCGGATAGATCATCGTGCTCGGCATGGCTGGGTCGACGGCCACGCCGGCGTTCGCTCCCGCAGACGGCGCCATTTCTGGAGTCGCGGAGACCGAGATATCCGAGCGAAGCATGGGACACGGCATACTGCCCGCGGCCATCTTTTCAGATTCCTTCATCATGATCTGCATTTGTGAGTCATCAACTTCTCCACCGGTTTCACGAATGGAAGAAAAACCGTTCGCATCGAGAAACGCATCGGCGACGCGTTTAATCTCTGCGGCATCGTATTGCGGCTTTTCGTTTGCGGGTTCCTGGTACGAAACTTCTTTCCAGAAGGAGAGATAACGATTCGCGGCATCAAATGTCCACTGCATGTCGCCGCTCTTCCATTGAACGTTGATCGATGTGACATTGGAGTTTTGCCCAAACGTCTGAGTCGGAACGCCAGAGGCGGTCGCGAGCATCCGTGCGGATGCCGTATCTGGAAGTTCGTTGCGAACCTTCAGAACATCGCCAGAGGCGTCCCACGAGGGAAGTGTCGCAGTGACGGCGTAATCCACGGGAACTTGTCGATATTCTTCCGGAGCGGGCATCGCCATCATTTTTCCGGATACGCCGCCGCCAGAACCGACAGAGCTATCCATCGAGACGGCAACATTCGCCATCATCGGAACCGGAGCTCCTGGGGCGACCGCGAAGGAAGATTCCATGCCTTGAACAGAAACGGAAGAACGCGCGGCGTTTGAGCCGAGCATTCCGCTTGCGCCAATTCCAGGAAGTTTGCCAAATCCTTGCGTGGCAGAAACTTCTGTTTCACTTCCGGGGAGCTTGAGCGAGGATCCCTGCATCATGCGATTAGGATCACAGCCGGCTCCAACGAGTGCTACGAGTGCAAAAGCGCTCAAAATCTGTCGGGGATGTTTCATAGATAAGAGATAGATTAGATGATGAGCGGTAATTCTTCGACCTCCAATTTTTCGCCTGTCAAGATGCTCTCGATCCGGTAGGAGCCGTGTGTCGGAGCTTCGATATATCCGTTCCAGGCAATACGAGCCAATCCACCACTGTTTACCCAGTCAAAGAGCCATTCATCGGTAAACTTCGGATCATTCTGTGTGACGCCGCCTCCAACCATCTTGAGCCAGGATCGATTAAACACCTCTTGTGATCCGATCGAAGGCGCCATGATGATGGGAAGTCCTGCGCCGCAATAGAACGAAAGTTCGCTTGGCTTTGTCCAGAGAATATCTGTCTTGCGAAGAATTTTGCTGAATTCCACGAAGTAGCTGGGACGATCCGGGAAATAATCGATGAAGAGATTTTTTCCAAGACGTGGACCAAGACCCATTTTCTTCACTTCTTTCTTGAACGTATCGGCGATCTCTTTCTTCGTTCCCGCACCAAGTCGAAAGATCATTTCGTTTGCACGAAGTTTCGCTTTCAAGCTCGTAAGAACATCGAGGGCAAGCGCATGCTGTGCACCCGCTCCACCGATCGAGAACGTCACGGTCAGCGGCTTGGTCTTTTTCATCGGGCAGGTCCCCGCACCAAGTTCCGCCTCGAGTGTCTTTCGATATTTCCGTGTGAAGATGCCATTCGGATCCAAGTTGCAGAGACGCGACATCAAATCTTTTTTGATGACTGCACCTTCTGGACCGCCGATAAGCTCCTTCGGAAGTGGGAATCCTGTGAGAATGATGTTTTCTTTTCTCACGCCGTACGCTTTGAGTCGTTCAACCACGCGGCCATTCGGAGCAAAATATTTGATCCGACTCTTTGCGGGTTCGCGCGGGACCCAGGCTCGCGACATATCAGCATCGCAAATCACGATGTAGATGTCGCCAGGATATCCGTAGATCTCGGCGGCAAACGCGGGCATGAAGAACGTGGAGACTAGCGGGAGCGGTTTCTTTCCGAGTTTCTCAATGAGATCACGGCAAAGCCCAAGCTTCTCAATGAAGTAATAGGTTTGATGGACTTGAAGGGACGGGGTGGAGAGATCGCGACGCGGATAAAAGTTGGGAATACGTTGAATCCGGTCCATGACCTCGAATACGGCATCGCCGATGAACGGAACCGGTTTCAGTCGAGAGATCGTTTCGTAGATCCGCCGACTGTCGGCCCAGAGTTTTTTATCTTTCGCGGGAATGCCAGGATAATCATTCGCCGTGATGATGGATCCCTTGGCGAGATCGCGTAGACCATAGGCCGCGCGCTCGTGACCGTATCCCATGTTTACGGAAACAACGTACGCGCATTCGTGCCGATGACTCTTGTTCATATAAATGTACGGTGCAGTATATCAATGAAAACGTCTGACTGCATCATGCATGACAGCGAGGAGTTCGCCTTTGCCAATGCCGGTTTTTCCAGAAACGGGAATAATGAGCGCATCACCCGCGGCATTTGCCACGTCTCTCAGCGCTTTTGGCCGTTCATTGCCTGACATCCCATCAATTTTATTGGCCGCAATCACCAAGCGTACATCTCGGCTCTTTAACGATTCCATCATGAGTTTATCGAGATGAGTGAGTCCGACACGCGTATCCGCGACAAGAATTGCGAGAACGGGCTTGATTGGACCATCGAGAACATCAAAAATAAGTTGCTGAAATGCCTCCTTTACCGCTCCGCCCGCTTTCGCAAATCCATAGCCCGGAAGATCTGCGAGTTTGAAGGTTCCAAAATCAAAGAGGTTGATGAGCCGCGTGCGTCCCGGAGTTTTACTGGTTCGTGCCAGATCTTTGACGCCAGAGATTGTGTTGAGCAATGTCGACTTTCCCGCATTCGAACGACCCACGATCATGATGAGCGGGCTGGCAGATCGAGGAAGTTTTTGCGCATCCGCAAAGCTCGCAATGAAGCTGGGACGTGAATCTGAGGACGAAGATTTCATTGAGAGAGTGTAGCAGGAGGGGCGTGGGCTGTCCGCTGGGTGTTTCAGTGCTAAAGTATCGTCATGAACGTGACCCGGCTAATTTTTGTTTTCTTCATTGCAAGCTTTCTCGGTTGGATTATTGATAGTCTTGGGCGCAGTATTTTGGATCGGAAGTGGTCTCGCGGGGGATTTTCCGTTCTCCCGATCTGTCCGGTCTATGGTTTTGGTACGATTCTGCTGATTCTCTTTGCACCGTTCTTTCGTGCATATGCTCTTCCCATCACCTTCTTGATGCTCACGGTGATGCTCGCGGCACTGGAATATGTGGCGGGCGTATTTTCGGAACGAGTCTTCGGCAAGAAGCTGTGGAATTATCGGAAATGGAAATGGGATCTTCATGGTCGCATTGAGCTGTTTCATGCGTTGGTGTGGGGGATCCTCGGAACGTTAGTTGTCGAGCTCGGGTACCCTCAAATTGAGCCGTGGTTGTGGTAGACGGGGTCATATGGACAAGGCGGGCTGGTCGGTCTAAGCTCTCGTCATATGTACGTACTCATTATCATTTTCGTGTTTGTGTTTCTGATCACCTTGCGACAGGTGAACCAGTATGAACGTGGCGTGATGTTCACGATGGGCCGATTTACGGGCATGGTGAATCCGGGTTGGCGTGTGGTGATCCCGATTTTTCAGGGGATGAAGAAGGTGGATATGCGCTTGAAAGCCGTCGATGTGCCGGCTCAGGACGCCATCACGAAGGATAACGTCTCGGCTAAGATCAATGCCGTGATCTATTACAAGATCGTGGATGCGTCGAAGACGGTTCTCGAAGTGGAGAACGTCCACTACGCGGTGCTTCAGCTCGCACAGACCACGATGCGCAACATCGTTGGTGAAGTGACGCTCGATGAACTTCTTTCTCAGCGTCAGACGATTGCGGATCGTATCGAGCATCTCGTTGATGAAGCCACGAAGGATTGGGGTGTGGAAGTTGTGACGACGGAACTCAAGGACATTAACCTTCCGCCGGACATGGTTCGTACGATCGCAAAGCAGGCAGAAGCCGAACGTGAGCGTCGCGCCGTGATCATTAATGCCGAAGGTGAAGTGATTGCCGCAGAGAACTTGCAGAAGGCCGCCGAGCTTCTCGCAAAGAGCCCGGGCGCTCTGCATCTTCGTACGTTGAACGCGATCAACGATGTTTCCTCGGATGCCTCGAACACGATTGTGTTTACGCTTCCGCTCGAAATTCTGAAAGCCTTTTCCGGATTCGAGAAGAAATAAATCGAAACAAAAAAATCCCCCGAACGTGTCGGGGGATTTTTTGTTGTCTAGATGTTACGGATTCACGCACGCGGCTTCACAGCTTTCGAGATCTTCAAACGGAACAACGCCTCCACATCCGCCCCAGATAAATGTTTTGCAGGTTCCGGTTTTGTCATCAAACGCGTATTTCGGAATCGCCGCTTTGCACGTACCGGTTTCAGGTTGGAGTCCACATCGCGCAGATGGTGATGCGACGACAACGGGAAACGAAACCGTCTGTGGAACTTTTTCTCCGCTCGGATCATCTTCTGTGATCTCCACGGTCAATCGGCCGCCTGGATTCATGGTCGGCAGAGCCTCAACCTTTGCTTCAAAGGAGACCGGACCATTCGTCATCCAGTCTTCCTCGGTCTGGAGAATCCCACGGCCAACGACCGTCCCGTCTTGGCCTTTGACCACCACACTTCCGGCTTGCGCCTCAAAGACCGTCCAGCGACAGTTCGGATATTTAGAATTATCGATAATCACTTTTAGGATAAAAGGGAAAGAGACTTCGCCCCCAAGCTCCGGTTCGATGATGTCGATGGATTTGGGTTCGCATCCCGTCCAATTCATCGCGACTCTCTTCGGTTCCGTTGGTTTGGTCGGTTGTTCCGTGGCTTCTGGCTCGATGACGATTCCTGGCTGTTCCACCGGAGTGGAGGATGTCGGCAAAAGTAGGCGATAGCCCACAAAACCGATGAGGACGCCGACTGCAAACACGGCAACGATGGAAGCTATTTTTTGTGGGGTCATATTAGCGAGAAGTATAGCGACGGCGGAGAGTCGGTGAAAGCCGTTCGACAGCATAACGCAACATGGTACGCGGCATGACAGTGGCGTGTTCATCGAGAAAATCTCGAAGTTCTTTTTCGGAGCAACGTTTTCCCACCTCTCTCAGCATCCAGCCTGAGGCTTTGTGAATGAGATCATGTGAATCTTTGAGGAGCATCTTCGCGATCATGATCGTCGGTTCGCTTTGGCCTTTGCGAATAAACGCCAACGTCGCCACGATGGCAATCCGTCGTTCCCAGAGATTTTTTGATTGAGCCAGTTTGCGCAGGGGGGCGATGTTCTTATCGAGAAGCCATGTCCCAACGATGCTGTACGCGCTCGTATCCACGAGATCCCAATTATTGATGTACTTCGTATTCGCGAGATATGCCGTGTAGATTTTTTTCCGCTCCGCATCGGATCCCTTCTCAAATCGTTTGACGAGAAGAATGAGTGCGAGAAGTCGTTCTTCGTGGATTTTAGATTGGAGGAGCTTGAGTGCATTCTCAACGGTCAGCGCTCCAGAGCGTCGAACAAGCTCACGAACTTGTGGGACTGTGAGTCCGCAAAAGAGATCGCCTTCCGCATATTGTCCTGGACCCGTCTTGAAGAACCGTTGAAAGAACGCGCCTTTTTTCGGTTCAGCGGTATTTTTCACTTCTCGATGAAGTGCCGCAAGCGAGAGGATGGGGGAATCGGACATGCGGTCAGAATATCAGACTCTAATGCATCGAATGATCCATCGCCGGCAAGGTAGCGGAGTCGGCAACGTCTACCGTGAGCGGGAACGTGCGTACGACTCCATCGATTTTGAATTGCGCGAAGAAGGTATAGCGACCTGGGCGGGGGACCGCCGCTTCAAAGATGACGCGGCCGTCTGTTGGGGCGGAGTCTGTCACGGGATGAACATGGACAAATTCATCGGGATTTCCATGTTCCAGTAGAACGGCATGACCGAACGCTCCAAGATACGGATCGATCTTTGCAACGGGTGTGCCGTTCTTTTCCACGAGGAACGTCCACGCATGAGTCATTCCCGACATTGGCGATACGTCGGATGAAAGCGTCACCTGGATATCATCGGTCATCGTGACAAGTTGCGGTGTGGGAGATTGCGGATCCATGGTATTTGATCCGATACGTAACGACGTTCGTGTGACGTTCGTCGGTTCATTCAGAGGAGCGATATCGGAATAGAGATGGTAGGTTCCGGATTTTGGAATCGTCGTGGTTACCCTCCATGAACCATCCACAAACTCCGGGTGAAGATGTTGGAACTCGGTCAGATCATCACGAACGAGCAGAAGGTGATATTTTTTCTCATGAACGACCTTGAGATCATCAGCGGAAAGTTCCTGACCATCCGCTCCGCGAAGAATGATGCGAAGCGTTTGATCTCCAGGTTCGCTGGAAGAAGGCTGTACGGTCACGCGTTCTATCGCTGGTTTTGTCGCTTGAACATCTGTCGGAGCGGGTGGCATTTGTACGGCTGGTGTTTGAGAGCAACCCGCACCAACGAGGATGATGGTGAAAAGAAAGAGAGGATTGAATCGCATAAGAGGGGCAAGAAAAAAACAGCTCGAAAGCTGTTTTTTCCAGGGATTATTTCGTGGCGACGAACTCGAGTTTGAGGGTCACATCTTGATCCACGTTCGCGAGGAACGGAAGGTTCGGGACGGCGATGTTCCAGTCTGGGTAGTGGATCTTGGATTCCACGGATCCAGAAAGTTCCGTTTCAGACGCGAACGTCACGGTTCCCTTGAACGTTGCTTCTTTCGTCTGGCCAGAAACCGTGAGATCACCGGTCACCGTAAACGGAACGGTTTTCCCAATTTCTGCGGTTGCGGTGAGGCCGGTCACAGACTTCGGAACGAACTCAATGAACTCGTTGGCATCATCTTCCGTCTTCAAAATCATGCGGCGAATGGCGTTGTTGCGCTGTTCGCTATCCGTCACGAATGTGCGCGCGTTGATGCGGATCGTTCCGATCTTGGCATCTGCGAGCGCCATGCGATCCGCGGAAACTTCACCGCCGACGTCCTTCGTGGTTCCAAGAACGGTGATGTGCGTTCCGCGAAGGTCTTCCTCAAGGGAGAAAGAAGCCGTGGATTTCTCAGACACGATGCGAAACGTTGAACCGTCTGTCTCTTCGGTCGCAGTCGGTTCCGGTGTTTCTTCTTTCGGTTCTGTCGCGACAACGATCGGCTTCACGGTGTCTTGCGCGGTCTGCGTCGGAGCTTTGGTCGGACGAGAAACGAACGCGTAGGTTCCAAAAGCACCAGCAACGGCCAACGCAACGATGATTAGGAAGATTTTGAGGGTACGATTCATAGAGAGTTCAGAGATTGAGGGTACGATCGTAAAAGGAGCGGGCGGGGAGCGCAAGTGGGGATTACTGACGAGGCGCCATCATCGGCATTTCACCAGTTGGGCGAATCTGAATCGTGCTCGCCGTGACGCTTCCATCTGCGTTTGTTGATCCGACAACCATCACATTCGTTCCCGTTGAGAGATCATCCAATGATCCGGTCGACATGGTTCCAATCGTTGTTGAGGTCGAGAGAAAAACGACCTTTGATCCGCCATCTGTGAGCTTGATGGTCACGCTGGTGTCATCTTTTGAGACGATTTCTCCGGACGTCATTCCGCCCATCATTCCACCGCGAGCGCCGGTCGCTCCACCTGGGGTATTTCCGTTCATCGTGCGCATCTGCCCCATCTGGCCCATTTGTCCCATCTGACCCATGCGCATCTCGTTCATGGGGGATGCCGTTTTTTGCGCATAGGTCATGCCGCCGTAAAAGGATCCCGCGCCGATCACCAGAAAGCCGATGATCATCGGAATGAGAAGTGGGTTTCGTGAAGAAGTGTTTTCCATATAAATGTGAGAAAAGAATTATTCGTGACGTAATGCTTCAATCGGATGCAACGCCGCCGCTCGTCGCGCCGGATAAAAGCCAAAGACCAGTCCAATCCCTGCCGAAACACCAAATGCCAGAAGAACAGAAGACCAGCTCACAACGGTTGGAGTCGTCATGAGAACGCTCACGGCCTTTGAAGCTCCATATCCCAGCAAGATCCCGATAACGCCGCCAAAGACCGTGAGGAGAATGGATTCTCCCAAAAACTGCCAGACGATTTCTGTCCGTTCTGCACCGATCGCTTGTCGCAATCCGATTTCGCGCGTGCGTTCTGTAACGGTCGTCAGCATCATATTCATGATTCCAATTCCACCAACAAGAAGAGAGATCCCGGCAATGGATGCGAGAAGAACCGTAAACGTATCCGTCACACTCGAAGCCGCACTCACAATGTCCGACTGGTTCATGATGCTGAAGTCAGCCGCGACGGGATCCGAAATTTTGTGACGTTCAAGAAGCTCAGCCGTGATCGCAGATTGGGTGTCCGTCATCGTTTCTTGATTTTCCGCTTTGACGCTAATCGTTCCGGCATATTCCGTTCCGCTCAAAAATGTCGAAGCTGTTGAAACCGGAACATAGATAATGTCGTCCTGATTCGAAAATCCTGAGCCGCCCTTGGCTTTCGTGACGCCAATAATCGTGAAATCGATTCCCTTAATGCGAATTTTTTGTCCGATCGGATCTGTACCTTCTCCAAAAAGGTCGTCTCGCGTCGTGGGCCCGAGGACGGCGACTTTTGCACGCGACACGGCTTGGGTATCCGAAAAGAACGATCCAGATTCAACGGAAACGTTTCGAACTTCCAAATAGGAAGGTGTCGTTCCCATGATTGAAGTGTTGGTATTGGTTCCTTTTGCGGTCACTTGGTATCGGCCAGAAACTTCTGGAGCCACAGCCGCAACACCTTCCACGGTTTTAAGTGCGTCTGCATCATCAAGCGTCAGTGTTTGCGCGGAACCTCGGCCGGAACTCACCATCGCTCCACCCCCGCGTTGTGCGCCAGGCATGACCAACAGAAGATTTGATCCGATGGATTGGATATTTGTCTCAACCTGGGCTTTGGATCCTTGCCCAATCGAAATCATGGCGATGACGGACGCGATGCCGATCACAATTCCAAGCATCGTTAATCCCGAGCGAATTTTATTCGCCGTGACACCGAGGTAGATCTCCTCGAGCAAGTCCATCGTTTTCATACGTGTGACTGAACTTTACGATTCGTATTTTTCCGATCTTCGACAATGAGTCCATCTTTCACGATGATGATGCGTTCCGCGTGTTCGGCGACATACGGCTCATGGGTAATCAAGATCACGGTTCGTCCTTCTTCGTGAAGTTTTTGAAACGTTCCCAGCACAAGATCGCCCGTTTTTGAGTCGAGGTTTCCTGTGGGTTCGTCCGCGAGAATGATTGCGGGGTCATTCACGAGGGCGCGTGCGATGGCGACGCGTTGCATCTGTCCACCAGAAAGCTGGTTGGAGAGATTCATGTGGCGTGATTCATCGAGGCCCGCGGCTTCCAGAGATTTTTTTGCGCGAGCTTCGCGTTCCTCTCGATCCATTCCGGCATACACGAGGGGGAGCGCGACATTTCGGAGAACGGTCGCTCGCGGGAGAAGATGAAACGCCTGAAACACGAATCCGATTTTCGCTTTGCGAATCCGAGAGAGCTCGTCCGTTCCCAATGTGGAAACATCTTTTCCATCAAGCACGTAGGTTCCGTGCGTTGGCGTATCGAGCGCACCAAGAATATGCATCAATGTCGATTTTCCAGAGCCAGACGGACCCATGATCGCGACGAATTCGCCTTTTTGAATCTGAAACGACACGCCTTTCAAGACGCGAGTCGTTTCTTTTCCCGTGACGTATTCCTTCACGATGTCCGTAACTTCGATCATAGGTTAGAACCGCATCATGGCACCCGTCATTCCAGCTCCGCTCTGAGGTGCTCGCGTTGCGCCTCCGGTGGAAGCCGCTGGCGTCGCTGTCTGTGCGGAGGCGTCGATGGTTCTCGTGATGACGAATTCACCCGCAGAGAGCCCTTCCGTGACTTCGGTCATGGAATCATTGGAGAGTCCGGTGGTGATTGCGCGCGATTCCGGGGGCGTTGGAGATGTGACACCGAGCGGATTTGCCGCAGCCTGCGCAGTGATGCCAGAAATCATCTGAACGGATGATCCGCCATTTTGTCCGGATTTCACGGCGCCGTTTGGAACGAGGACGACATCTGTTTTCACATCCGTCGCGATAGACGCGGAGACACTCATTCCGGCTTTGATGCGTTCGTCCTCTGTGAGGAATGCAATCTTCACGTTATACGTCACGACGCCCTGCGTCGCAGTTCCGATCATATCGACCTC
>JAGOQY010000063.1 GCA_018063125.1 Patescibacteria group bacterium
TGGGTTTGGGTATTCTTTCCCCAATACTCGTTCTGGATGAACGAGTTTCTTTATTGAAAAGACCACTTATCTCTATGGCATCCGCAATCTCTCAGGCCATGCGCCAAATCTGCGACGAAAAGAACATCCCGTTCGAATCCGTTCTTGAAACGGTCGAATCGGCTCTTTCCGCCGCATTCCGAAAAGACTTCGGAAACAAAAATCAGAACATCAAGGTTCAGTTTGATCCTGAATCCTACGACGGTGCCACAGCGGGTATCCGTGTGTTTGACGTGAAGTCCGTTGTCGCCGACATGGAACTTCCGGCAGATTATTTTGAACGCTTTGAAGCCGCTCAGTCCACGAAGCGCGAAGATCATCGTCCGAGTGCCTTCGTTCCAGAGACGAAGCCCGTGATCGATGCAACCACGAACGAAGAATTCGCGTTCAACCAAAAGACGATGATCATGCTTTCTGATGCGCGCGACTTGAAGAGCGATGCGCAGATTGGCGAAGAGATTCGTGTGGAGCTCAGCGTGCCAGCCGCGTTTGGTCGCATGGCCGCTCAGACCGCGAAGCAGGTGATTATGCAGAAGCTTCGTGAAGCGGAACGCAACGTCATCTACACCGACTTTAAGGATCGTGAAGGCGAGCTCATGAACGTCACGGTTCAGCGTCGTGAAGGTCGTATCGTGTTGATCGACCTTGGTCGCGCATCCGGTATTCTTCTTCCAGAAGATCAGATTGAAACGGAACGATATTTCCCTGGTGTGCGTCTCAAGATGCTTCTTCGCGAAGTTGCGATGACCCCAAAGGGTCCGGAGATTCGTCTTTCGCGTTCTTCTCCGGGTCTTGTCGCCGCAATTTTTTCTCAGGAAATTCCGGAAGTTGCCAACGGTATTGTGGAAATCAAGAACATCGCTCGTGAATCCGGTTCTCGAACCAAAGTTTCTGTGTCCGCAAACGATGACGCAATTGATCCGATTGGTTCGTGTATCGGTCAGCGTGGAACGCGTATTCAGACGATTATCCGTGAACTCGGCGGAGAAAAGGTGGACGTTGTCCTCTGGTCTGAAGATGAAGCGGAATTTATCTCTGCGTCACTCAGCCCAGCGAAGGTGGAAAAGGTGGAATTGAATCGTGACGAACATCTCGCCACGGTGACGGTTCCTCCAGATCAACTTTCCCTCGCGATCGGAAAAGGCGGACAGAACGTTCGTCTCGCCGCAAAACTCACGAACTGGAAGATTACGATTCAGGAACAGGGCGGTCGCACCGTTGCTGATTCGGAACGTGGTGATATGACCGAAGCCGCGTCTGCAGAATCGACCGAAGTTCGAGAATCTGCGGCAGAGGCAGACGTTAAAGAAACGGTTGCGGCAGAAGAACCGCTCGAAGGCGCACAGAATCAGGTCGTCGCCGAAGCGGAGGCCACGCCGAAGGAAGAAACAACTTCATAATCACACAACATCTCGATTGTTCGTTCTATGTCCATTTTCAACACCATCATTTTTCAGCCCATCCTGAACCTGCTGATCTGGTTGTATAACGTGATTCCAGGGAACGACATGGGGCTCGCGATTATCGCGCTGACGATCATCGTGAAAGTGGTGCTCTATCCGTTTACCGCCGCACAGATCAAGCAACAACGCGCGTTGCAGGATATCCAACCGAAAGTGGATGAAATTCGAAAGCGTTTGAAGGATGACAAAGATACACAGGCAAAAGAGCTGATGGAGCTCTACAAGCGCGAGAAAGTGAACCCCGCTTCTTCGTGTCTTCCGCTCTTGATTCAGCTTCCGATTTTTATCGGGCTCTTCCATGCTTTGCAGGAGGGTCTCGCCTCACGAAGTTTGAACATGCTGTATTCGTTCGTCGCGAATCCGGGGGCGATCAACCAGATGTTTCTGGGCGCTGTGGATCTCTCGAAACCGAATATTGTTCTCGCCGTGATTGCGGGTGGTGTCCAGTTTTGGCAGTCCTGGCAGATCATGCGCAAGCCAAGCCCAGCTTCGCCGCCTCCGGCAGAAGTGGAGGGGAGTGAAGGGGCGAAGGATGAAGGAATGGCCGCGATCATGAACAAGCAGATGATGTACATCATGCCAGCGGTGACCGTTCTGATCGGGATCTCGCTTCCAGGCGGACTTTCGCTGTACTGGATTATCATGGGACTTCTCACGGTGGCTCAGCAGGCGTTGTTTCTTCGCAAGCCATTGCCGCCAAAGACCGAAGCTCAATTGAGCGCATAAATGCAAAAGACTCTCGAGATGATCGAGGGTCTTTTGTTTTCTGCGGAGAGCAGGCTACGCTAGGCGCATGTCAGACGGGTTCCGGCAGGCGATTCTCCGAACGCTCGCATTTCATGAGACGTGGCAGTACGCACCGACGTTTTCGGAACTGGTGAATACGCTTGATACCGCGGGCCGAATCATGGATCGAGAGGAGATCAATGGAGCTCTCCAGGAACTTGAGCGTGAGCATCGGATCCGTTTGTTTCGAGGACGATGGGGGATTGCGTCCTCCGTGGAGGAAATTGTGCAGGAGCTTGAACGGCGTGATCGATTTCAGGCACGAAAACTTCGTCGTGCCAGATTGGTTGCGCGTGCGCTTGTTCGATTGCGGGGCGTTCGATTTGTGGCGCTTGCAAATACGACGGCACTCGGCGCGGCACGGGATTTTGGGGATTTAGATTTTTTTATTATCGTCCGAGATGGAAGTATTTGGACGAATCGTTTTATCTCTGCGGCGGCGGCAAAGTTGTTTGGCGTTCAGCCGCGTGGTGATGAGATTCGAGATGCCGTATGTTTTTCTTATTTCATCTCGGATGCTGAGCTGAATCTTGTATCCCATCAGCTTGCACACGATGACCCGTATTATCGATATTGGTTTTTATCGCTCCTCCTACTCGCGGACGACGGAGTGGGTCAAGCGTTATGGGATGCGAATCGAGACATCCGAGCACGCCATCCGTTTGCGGAGCCGTGGCGTGTTTCGCCAGATTTGCGTATTCAGATTCCGATGTTTCGTTTTCCTACGTTTTCGTTTGTGGAGTCGTTAGTTCGTTGGTTTCAATTGGGGAGACTTCCAAAAGCGGTCCAAGAACTGCAGAATCGCGATTCCCGTGTGATGGTGACGGATGCCGTGTTGAAGTTTCATGTGGAGGACGCGCGTGCCGCGTTTCGAGAAACGTATCGCGCACGAGCGAAAGAATTGAAATTTGAATTATGAAGATTTTTTCTCTCGCTTGGAAATTCGCGATTTTGGCACTTCCGTGGCAGACGCGATGGTTTTTGGATGCACAACTTGCGGGTTGGCCGTGGGAGCAGGGGAGGTTGTCGTTTTATGTGAGCTGGATCCCATTGATTGTGGCCGTGGTTCTTGGTTGGCGACTCATCCCTCGGTCTCAGCGTCGGGTATCGCGGACAACGATGGGATTGATTGCGGGGTTGTTTGTCTTGTCGATCATCGCCACGCGATTCGACGTTTCGGCGTTACGTGCGGGACTTCAGTGGTGGGTTCAAGTTGGACTTTTAGCGAGCTTCGTATTCGTTCTTCGACGCCAGGCGATTTGTTGGAAAAAGGTGGCGACATGGACCGTGATCGCACTGATTCCACACGCGATCCTTGGGATTATTCAATACGCCAATCAAGAGGTTTGGGGCGCATCGTTGCTGGGGATCGCTACACAGCTTCCAGAGAACGCGGGGGTTTCTGTGGTGGAGCATGGGCTATTCCGTGTCCTTCGAGTCTATGGAGGATTCCCGCATCCGAATATTTTTGGCGGCTGGCTGGTGATCGGGATTCTCACCTCACTCCTTCTTGCGACTTGGAGTGAAGAAAAGAAGTTCGCGCTCTTTGCGATGGCTTCGTCATCGCTCTTTTTGATCGCGCTTCTTCTCACATATTCGCGAAGCGCGTGGCTTGCGTTGCTCGTTGGTGGAATCGTGTTGTTGGGATACGTGATTCGAAAAAAGAAACTGAATCATTTTTTTCTCCTCGCGTGCGGGGCGACAATTCTCGCCGGAGGGATCGTGGGATTTTCCCAGAAGGAGCATTTGCTTGCGCGGGGAGATACTTCTTCTCGACTTGAAGCGCAGTCGCTCTCGGCACGTGCACAGAGCCTTCAGAACGGGTGGATGAGTTTTCGAGCGCATCCGCTCATCGGGTCCGGACCAAATGCGGATCTCCTGGTGCACGTTCCAGAATCGGGCCGCACTACTTCACCACTCGAACCACCTCACGCGTTCCTGCTTCTAGCCCTCGCGAACTTTGGAATTCTGGGAATGATGTTGTGGGGAGCGTTGATGTACCGCTTGAAGCGTTCTCGATCCGTGGGGCCAATTTTTCCAGCATGTATTTTTCTTGCACCGCTTTTTGTCGTCGGATTGTTTGATCACTATTTGTGGTCGTATTGGTCGGGGCAGGCGCTCATTGCGTTTGCGCTGCTCATTTCTCAACGAGGAGACGATTGACAAAATGCGCATTTTTTGATATTCCAAACAAAGGTTTGAATAGATGTTCTTTTGACAATCGTGCGAAGAGGAGGGTTCGTGATGCGTGAAACGCAACTTGCTCGAATGGGCGCGCAGGGGTTTGTGATGATCGCGCTGTGCCTCTGCGCCTGTCTGCAGGACTTCGATAAGTTCCGCGTGCAGGAAGATGGAGGCGGTGGTG
>JAGOQY010000001.1 GCA_018063125.1 Patescibacteria group bacterium
CTTTCTGCTGGGTCAAAATCTTTCCGACACACTCTGCGGAACAAAATGCTTGTGGCGAAAGAAATATTTGGAGCTTGCGGAAGGGCGTTCCTATTTCGGGGATTTTGATCCGTTTGGAGATTTTGATCTGATCTTCGGTGCGGCAAAATTAAATCTCAAGATTTCGGAAATTCCGGTGCACTACAAGAGTCGAACGTACGGGGAGACGCAAATTAATCGATTTCGCGATGGATGGCTTTTGTTGCAAATGTGTTGGTTTGCGGCGCGTAAGATGTACTTTCTTTGATGGACCACGTCGCAAAACAGCTTCAGTACTTTGCGAGCATTGACCATGCCCAGCGTTTTGTCTGGCAAACGGAAGATCCATTTGTTCGCGCGCAGGAGCATGAAACGTTGAAACCACTTGTTGAACGATTGCGCGCGTTGCGTGCGAGTGTGGGGCGTCCGTTGCGTGTGTTCGAGAGCGGCTGTGGAGAAGGGGTGAACATGATTCATCTGCGACAACTTGGTCTCACCGAGAACGATGCGGTGTTCTCCGGTGTGGATCTGAGCCCAGAAGCGGTCACAGAAGCTGGGCGGCATGGATTGGACGTACAGGTGGGGAATGGGCTTCAGCTCCAGGTTGAGTCGACTTCATTCGACGCCTCGTTCTGTCGCGATGTTTTTCATCATTTGGAGAATGACGAAGATCGAAAACGATTCTTCTCGGAACTTCATCGGATTGTGCGACCTGGAGGCTTTATTGCGGCGATTGAACCGAATCCGTTCAATCCCATGATTCTTGCATTGTCGTTGACGGTTCCAGAAGAAAAAGGATTGCGTTCGATCTCTGAATCTCGCATGAGAGAGATGTTTCCAGACGCAGAAGTGATCCGTACGGCTCCATCCGCATCGTGGCGTTTCTGGTTACACTTCCATTCGCCGCTAAGACGTATTGTGTGGATTGCGAAACTGCTTCGTTGGAAACTTTCCTTTTGGGAATCCTGCTCACGACTCGTTCTCCCGAGCGTTTTTTGGTCGTATCGCGTTTACACTTGGAAAAAGAAATAGCACCTGATACGGTGTTCATTCTGATATGAAGAATATCGCCATCATGGGGACCGGAATGGTCGGGGGAGCGCTCGACCGATATTTCAAAACACGCCAGATTGAGGCGGGTTTGTATGACCCTCCAAAAGGGCTGGATGACGTGTCCGTCCTTGATCGTGCCGAAATTGTCTTTGTCTGCGTCCCAACGCCGTACTACGAAGATACGGGGTTTGATCGTTCCTACATCGATGCCGCACTGCAGAAGCTCACCGGCGAAAAGGTGGTCGTGATTAAATCAACGATCATGCCGGGAACAACGGCGCAGTTGCAGGAGGAATATCCGCATCTTCGGATCATGTTTAACCCCGAGTTTTTGACCGAGGTTTCTGCCGACCAGGACATGTGTTTTCCAGATCGTCAGATCGTGGGAACGACGGAGCGAAGCTACACCGCGGCCGGAGATGTTCTCGCGCTTCTTCCGCTTGCTCCATTTGAACGTGTGATGTCTTCCACAGAAGCGGAGATGGTGAAGTATTTTGGGAACACGTGGTTCGCTTTGAAAGTCGCGTTTGCAAATCAGTTTTTCGATGTCTGCCAGAAGATGGGATTGAACTACGATGTGATCAAAGAAGGTGCGGCCGCAGATAAGCGTATCGGACGGACGCATCTCGATGTCGTACACAAAGGCTATCGAGGATACGGCGGAAAGTGTCTGCCAAAAGATGTGCGAACACTCATTCAGCTCGCAAAATCTTTTGGATTGGATTTTTCTCTTCTCGAAGTCTCGGAAGCCTACAACGACAAGTTGATTGCTTCACAAGGCATGGATACGAAATGGGTCGAGGGAAGTCCGAAACGGAATCCCTAATGAGGATTGGTCAGTCGAATTTCACAAGCGTATAGCCTAGTCCGATCAGCGAGCAGAGGATCCCCAAGATGATGGTTGTGAAATAGATTTTTCTTTGGTTCCACCCGAATCGTTTTGTGATATGCAGGATGACCCAAGCAATACTCATCCAGATGACGGCATTCAAGAAAAATGGAGGCCACATGTTCAGCGGAGGAGTGTCGTTTCCCATGGGCGGATGCGGATAGAGGAAGGCGGTGAATGGAAAACCTGCAGATTCAATAGGCGCGTTGACGTTTACCGGACTAGATTGCGTAAGCGTTTTTATAGAAAGCCAAAGTGAAATCCAGAGGAATACGGATCCGAGGCTGGCGGTTGTGATGGCGAGGTCTCGGTGTTTTTTACTGAGATGGAAAACGAAATAATAGGTTGCTATACAAAATAGCGCGTAGGCATACGAAAACGGATGGAGAAGAGCAAATGAGACGATGCCCGCCAGCATTCCGAAGACTAGCATCCAGATTGATCCAAGGAGAGTTGTCGGCATAGTAGGCTAGGTTCCCTGTCTCCGAAGGACGATCCCAATCGTTTTCAGGAAAATCGCCGCGTCTAACAAGAGAGAACGATGTTTCACGTAGTACAGATCGTACTGCAGTTTTTTCAGGTTATCTTCAACGGTTCCCGCGTACGGAAACTTCACCTGCGCCCAGCCCGTGAGTCCGGGGCGCGTGAGATGGCGAAGTTGATAGTACGGCATCTGTCGCGTGAGTTCTTCGGCGAATTCCGGGCGTTCTGGGCGTGGGCCGATGAAGCTCATGTCGCCACGCAAGACGTTCCAGATCTGAGGAAGTTCATCGATTCGCGTCTTGCGGAGGAATAGACCGATTTTCGTGATACGTGGATCATTTTCTTTTGCCCACTGTGGTTGACCCGCGACTTCCGCGTCTTGTCGCATGGAACGGAATTTCCAAATGCGGAATGAACTGTTCATTCGTCCAACGCGAATTTGCGAATAGAGAATCGGTCCCGGCGAAGAGATTTTGATGGCAGCGGCAACAAACGGAAGAAGAAAGATTGTGACAGCACCGATCGGGAGAGAGAGGAGAAGATCGCCCACGCGCTTGGCGCTGTCGTACCAGGCTTTTTCACCTTCACGTAGATGTTCGATAAACCAGGTCTGCGTCACCTGTTCGAGCGGGATGCGGCCGGTGAGAACTTCTTCCAGCGATGCGCGATCTAAAAATGCGACCGGGGTAAAAATGGTGGAGAAGAGTGCATCGCGTAATCCAGGAATGTCATCTGGTCGATGACCAAGCACCACCGTGTGAATCCCGCGTTCTTTGAGAATGGATTCAATCTGTCGAAAATCCGCGTACCAGGTCACAGCTCCATCGGTGAAGCGACTGCCCGGAGCGGTTTCAACCACGGCAGTCAATTCAAAACCAAGGGCGCTCTTCGTCAAAAGATCTCGAATGCGAGCGGCGTCATCTGTTCGTCCAATGAAGAGAACGCGATTTCGAAACAGCGTTTGTGCGATCCAGCGATTGTAGACGAGGCGCCAGGCATATCCGAACAAGAGCGCGAGTGCAAAATACAGAATCAGGTTTGTGCGCGGCTCAATGCCGAAGGGGATGAGATAAAAGAATCCGACGGCAAGGAGAAGGTTCAACAGCATCCCTTCGAGATACGATCGGAAGAAGCGCAGGCTGTCTCGCGTGAGTAGAAGATCGTAGAGACCGGTCACATAAAAACAGACCAGCCAAATGATCCCCAATAGAGAGAAGGGGAGAAGGTGAACTCTTCCGATGTTCTCCGAAACGCCGCCATATCGCATGGTGAGCGTGAGCCACAGGGCGAGCTGGAAAACGAGGTAATCTCCGCCCAGAAGCAGGAGTTGTTTGAGCCGGATGCTCTGTTGGAACATATCGGGTCTAGGGTGGCAGATTTCGGGGTCTCCGTCGAGGTTCTGCATGCATCATGCTAGAATGTGCGCAATGTCGAGCCTTCTCCAGTATCCGCTTGTCCGAGCTGTTCGCGCTGAGCTCCCGCGTCTCATTCGTTTTGGGCTGATTGGGACCTTTTCGATGTTGTGCGTGATTGCGCTCTACGCCCTCGTTTCTGACGTTCTGTGGCCGTCTGGCCCACGAACGCCACAGTATGTTCTCGTTGTCTCCATCGTCGCATTTATCAACTATGAGGCAAACCGTCATTTCACGTTCGGAAAGCAGAATCGGTCTTCGGGATCCTTGGCACGATTTGCCACGGTTGCGGTGATTGCCACGGGATTAAACAGTACGCTGTTTTGGTTTGGGCATGATGTTCTTCGTTTGTGGGACTACGGCGTGATCGTCGGTGCGACGGCTCTCGTCGCGTTTTTTACCTTCTCGTCGCATCGTCTGTGGACATTTCATGAACGACCATGGCGATTCTTTGAGCGGTCTCGGCGCGCGTGAGGTATACTTCCGTCCATGCCCGCAGAACATATTTTTGAACGCAAGAACGTCATCGTAACTGGTGGCGCTGGATTTATCGGATCGCATCTGTGCGAACGTCTTCTCAAGGATTCGCACGTGATCTGTATCGACAACTTCATCACGAGCTCGGTGTCGAACATTGATCATCTGTTGCAGGATCCGAATTTTGAATTCATCAATCACGATATCATTAAGCCGATTGATCTCTCGGAGATGCCGGAACTTGAACGGTTCAAAATTCGATTTCAGGGAATCCAAGAGATCTATCATTTAGCCTGTCCGATCTCAAAGCGACATTTTGATGATTTCAAGATTGCGACCGTGCTCACGAATTCCGTTGGCGTGAAAAACGTGTTGGACCTTTCCGTTCAATATCACGCCAAGATGCTTTACGCCTCATCAAGCGTCTTGTACGGCCCACGCCTCCCAGGAAAAGTTCATTACGCCGAAACGGATGAGTGTCATATCGACCACCTCACATCTCGTGGTGCATACGATGAGGGAAAACGTTTTTCTGAAGCGATTCTTCAGACGTATGCAGACGTATATGGATTGGATGTGAAGATCGCACGCATCTTTCGAAGTTACGGCCCGCGCATGAAGATTTTTGACGGCAATTTGATTCCCGACATGATTCTTTCGGCGTTGGATGGAAAAGACATTATCATCGCCGGTGATGAAGAAACGCGCACATCGCTTTGTTACGTCTCGGACATTATCGACGGTCTCGTTCGTCTCATGCAAACGCCGGTGGATGTCACGCTCCTCAACTTGGGTTCAGACGAAGATTTACGACTTGTAGCGGTCGCGCAAAAAATTCTTGAGCTGACGGCTTCTCCGTCACGAGTTCGTTTTGAAGCCCCCTTCGCGCATTACACGGAGGCGGGTTTACCGGACACAACGCGTGCTCGAGAAATTCTCGGTTGGATCCCACTTGTGCGCCTCGACGACGGCCTTCGCCGCATGATCGACTTTGCCAAATCACATCGTCACTTAGTATCGTTCTAGGAAATATATGGCTGACGCTCCTGTCTTCGAAAAGAAAAACATCCTCGTAACCGGCGGTGCCGGCTTTATTGGGTCGTTTTTGTGTGAAAAACTCCTCGCGGATGCGCGAGTGATCTGTGTGGATAACTTTGTGACGTCGCAGGAATCGAACATTGACCTCCTGCTCAAGAATCCGGACTTCGAGTTCATTCGTCACGATTTCAACACCCCGTTTGATCCCGAAGCGTTTCCGGAGCTCGCGCGATTCAAGATTAAGTTTCAGGGGATTCAGGAGATTTATCATCTCGCGTGCCCAACAAGTCCAAAGAAGTTTGATCAATTCAAACTCCAGACACTTCTCGCGAATTCTCAAGCCATGAAGAACGCGTTGGATCTAGCGGTTCGATATCGCGCGAAGTTTCTTCAAGCTTCCGCTTCTGTCGTCTACGGTCCACGCCGCGAAGGAAATGCGCCGTACATGGAGGAAGAAGTTGGTTGCGTGGATCAGCTCACGCCACGTTCCTGTTACGACGAAGGAAAGCGTTATGCTGAAACGATGGTGGAAACGTATCACCAGGTTCATGGAATCGATACAAAAATTGCACGCATCTTCCGCACATTCGGTCCGCGCATGGCGTTGTTTGATGGACAGATGATTCCGGATTTCATCACGAATGCACTCGATGGAAAGGATCTCGTGATTTACGGCGATGAAACATTTCACACCTCGCTCTGTTACGTCTCAGACATGGTGGACGCGCTGATGAAATTGATGCACGCACCAGCGGATATCGGTCCGGTGAACATCGGAAGTGATTTGGATGTTCCAATTGTCGAAGTCGCTCAGCGCATCATTGAAATGACAGGTTCCTCATCGCGCATTACCTTCGAGGCTCCGCTCTTGTTTCTCACACCGCTTGGATTACCAAGTATCGTGAAAGCCAAAGAAAAACTCGGCTGGTTGCCGTTGGTTCAGCTCGATGAAGGACTCAAACGTACGATCGATTATACGATCGCACATAAGGGACTCCTTGGATTCAACGTTGGCTAGCCTTTCACTTTCCAACCCTTGATCGTCACACCAGAAATCGTGAGCGGGAACGATGTGGCGTTCCACTTTTTCTTGCAGTTCTTTTTTGTGGCGTCTGTGATGAGAATCTCTCCGCGTTCGGCAACGTCTTCGCCAAGTTTTGAGGCGAGGTTCATTTCGTTGCCATAGAGGTCGTCACACGCAAGAAGCGTAGGGCCGTATCCGATTCCCATACACACATGGATATCACTCTCGTCTGGCGTCGCGAGGTTCGCGACATCGATATCATGTTTAATTTGAAGTGCCGCAGAGACAGCATCGTCTGGTTTTGGAAACGCGGCAAAGCAGTTATCGGCTTCGAATTTGATAATCACACCGGCATTTCGTCCGATGACCGGAGCGACCACGCGACGCATCCGACGAATCATGGCGAGATAATGAATGATCCCGTAGCGTTGAACGAGACGAGAGAATCCTGACATATCCAGAATCATGATGGCGGCAGTTTTCTCGAATTGAGCCTTGATTTTCTTATCAACCATCTTCATCCGTTCCGGATGCTCAACGCGCTCAATCAGGAGTGAATCCAGGGATTCACAAGTGGGGAGTTTGGCGAGCGGGGAGCGCTTTGTGCCTTTTTTGGCGGGTTTCTGCTTGGGCATATGATGGCCGGATTGTAGCATAGACGGGTTTCGCGTAAGCTCGGGACATGAAGATTGTGGCCGTTATTCCTGCCTTTCATGAGGCGTCCCGGATTGGGGCGACGGTTCAGGGTGTCCGGTCATTTGTGGATGAAATCATCGTGGTCGATGACGGTTCGACGGATGAAACGGTTGAGGTCGCTCAATCGACTTCGGCGATCGTCCTCCGTCATTCCCTGAATCGTGGTCAGGGCGCAGCGCTTCGAACGGGAACCGAAGCGGCGTTGATTCGCGGAGCGGATATCATTGTTCATGTAGACGCGGACGGACAGCATTCCCCAGAGTTTATTCCTACGCTTGTGGATCCGATCAAAGATGGTGAAGCGGAAATCGTCTTCGGATCTCGTTTTCTCGGACGCACGCCAAAGGGAATGCCGCTCATGCGAAAGATGCTTCTTCGTGCCGCAACGATTTTTAATGCGATGGTGATGGGAATCCCGCGTCGTGTGACCGATCCGCAAAGTGGGATGCGCGCGATGACAAAAGATGCGGCGCGTCGTTTGGATTTTCGTCAGGATCGAATGGCACATTGTTCCGAGATTCTTCGGCTCGCAACGCGATCTGAATTTCGATGGAAGGAAGTTCCGGTTGAAATTCGATATACCGCCGATTCACTTGCGAAGGGTCAGAAGTCGACGGACGCGTTCAAGATTGCCTGGCAGATTATTCTTGGAATGTTCGCCAAATAAGATATGTTGATTCAATTTGTTCTCATCATCGTTTTGCTGGCGGCGCTCGTCATCACCTGGCGACGCGCAACTCAGCAAGTCATCTCACGCCGTGAAGCGCTCGCATGGAGCGTGCTTTGGATTGGCGCGAGTGTCGTTATTCTTCTTCCGCAAACAACGACGATTGTCGCAAATCTTTTTGGCGTTGGTCGTGGAGCGGACTTTATTCTCTACGCATCCGTCGTACTGATCTTCATTCTCATCTTTCGCATTTTTATCATGCTGGAACAGATGGAGCGTAAGCTGACGGATTTAGTTCGACGGGAGGCGTTGCGTGATCTTCCAAAAGAATAATCATGCGTGTCGTTCATCTTTCGTGTATCGCGCCACCACAAACCGGTGGAATGGGACGTACTCCGGCTGGAGACGTGTCCCTGCTTTTGGCGCGAGGGATTTCGGCGACACAGATTGCACCCGCTTCTGCAGAAGTCTCCACTGTGCCGAACGTGCTTCGTTTGCCGGCAACATGGACGTTCGGGAATGCGGGGCGTATCAAACCGAAAGAGCTTGAAGCCGCGCTCGAAGGGGCGGACGTCGTTCATCTGCATTATCCGTTTTACGGTACTGCCGGAATGGTCGCGAAGCTGAGACGAAAAGGTGTGATCAAGCGGCTTGTGATGACCCTTCACATGGATGCGACGGCTGACGGTCCAAAGGGGATTGTATTTGCTGTGCATCGATTGTTATTTCAAAAAAAGATTCTCGCATCTGCAGACCGGCTGATCGCGAGTTCGTTAGATTACGTTCGTTCATCTTCGTTTGCGCCGTTTGCAGATCGTGTCATCGAACTTCCATTTGGAATCGATGCACAGAAATTTTCCCCAGGCCCTGCTGAACGAGAATCCTTTGAGATCAAGTCAGATTCTTTCGCGCTTGGATTTGTTGGTGGAATGGACACGGCGCATGCGTTCAAGGGTGTTGATGTTCTCCTTTCCGCGATTTCAAAAGTTCCGTCAGCTCAACTTTTTCTTGTTGGCGATGGAGATCTTCGTCCCTCGTATGAAGCGTTGGCGAAATATCTCCAGATTTCGGATCGTGTGACGTTTTTGGGAAAAATGACTGAGTCACGACTGATTTCGTTTTATCGAAGTATTGATTCATTGGTTCTTCCGTCTACATCTGGGGCGGAAGCGTTTGGTCTCGTAGCACTCGAAGCTCAAGCTTGTGGAACTCCGGTCATCGCGAGTGATTTGCCCGGCGTTCGAACTGTGGTTTTGCATGACTACACAGGTTTGCTTACACCGCCGTCATCCGTCGAAGGATTGGTACAAGCGATTCAACAGATGATGGAGCCAGAACGACGTGCGCGCCTCGCAAGCTCAACGCGCTCATTCGTCGAATCCAAATTCACGCGTGAGCAATACGAGAAAAAGCTTGTTCAGATTTATACCGACGTATGCGCATCGCTGTCTTAACGAACACGACAAGCTCTTCGACGGGCGCAGGGAGAATTGCGTCTGTTTACAACGGGCTATTGATGGCACGCGGCCATGAAGTTCGCGTGTTCGGTCCGGCGGAATGGTTTGAACAGTTGCACGCGACATTGCCGCTCGGTCGTCTTGCACGTCATCTTCGTGACCTTCGTCCGAACGAACAAACGGTGAATGAGATTGTGACATGGGCGCCCGACGTTTTGTTGACGCATAATCTCACGGGATGCGGATTCGGAACTCCTCAGAAAATTCGCGAGCGTGGAGTTCGTTGGGTTCATATTTTGCATGACGTTCAATTGTTCGAACCATCCGGTCGGATGATCGTAGGTGAGTCCTCTCCGAAGTTTCGAGATCTGTGGAGACGTCTTTGGTCTGATCTTCGACGTTCGACATTTGGTCTACCCGACGTTGTCGTATCACCGACGAATTGGTTGCTTGGTGCGCATCGTCAGTTTGGATTTTTTCAAACGGCAGAATCTCGCATCATTTCAAATCCGATGCAGATCGATGCGGTAGATGTGTTTTCTGTTGATCGCGATCCCAAACGTTTGGTTTATGTGGGGAGATTGGATACGGATAAAGGCGCCGATGTTCTTTTTGATGCTTGGCCGAAATTGCGTGATGTCGTCTCCGAGCTCGTGTTGATCGGAGATGGCACGTGGCGCGATCGATTTGAGGCTTTGCATGATCCGAGGATTATCCTGCGAGGTGTTCTGCCAAGCGCAGAAGTGTTTCAAACGCTTGTAAGCGCGGGGTTGTGTGTGGTGCCGTCACGCGTACAGGAAAACCAGCCTACCGTGATTTTAGAGGCGTTAGCGGCCGGGTGTCGCGTGATTGCGAGCGACGTTGGGGGCGTTGGAGAAACGTTGGGACAGGCTGGGTGGTTGATTCAACCCGGTTCTGTTTCTTCGTTGGTGAATGGGATTCGTTCCGCGGGAGCTGAGTTGGAAGATAAAGCGCGCTCTACAGAACGGGAACGGATTCTACGCGCTCACGATCCGGATTCTGCTGTGGATGCGCTCTTGAGTGTGTTGATGTCGAACGCGTAGACGCGCACGGATCGACCAGGGCCTTTGTCGGTTTCGCCGAAGATCCAGGAATCAAGCGCGATGTCGTTGATGCGCTCATTGAGCTGTTCCGCATTCCACCAATAGTCGTTAATCACGACGTACACGAGATCTGTGCCGCCAAGCGCGGCGGCTTCTTTGATCGTTTCGTTTGAGGGATCTTCGTAGGTCATGCGAAGAAATGTTTCATACAACGCGCCTCCTGTCGGAATCGGATAGAAGAATACGTCTTCGTGATAGCGTTTGAATCCGAGCGTACCAACGGCGGCCGCAGAAACAGATTGGTTCGCAAGAACGGTGTATGGACGATCTCCCGCGTCGCGATCAATTGCGCGTACGGCTTCGAAGTCAGATCGGCCAACGCTCCAGCCTCGTCCGACGGTGACGGCGTCATGTCGAGGAAGTGCGGCGTAGGATTGTGCGCTCACAACCGCCAGAAAAAAGACGAGTGCCCCGGCTCCAATCAATCCGCTCCGCATTCGTTCGATGGCGATCGCGATTCCTGGAAGCGCGGCGGGAATCAAACAGAGAAGTGCGACGAGTCGGAGACGATCTGCGTAGTTTCCGCGTTCGTAGTCAATGAGAAAGGCAAAATCTCCAGCGGTCTTCAGCGCGGCACTGGAAAGAAAAAGAAGAATTGCGGTTACGAGAAGAAGGATGGCGCGATGGCGTTCATCCTGTTTTTTGATAATCGTTGCAACCGCAAAGAAGCACAGAATGACGGGAATGGATTTTTCAATCAGTGCGGCCCAGGCGCTCCAGACGACGAAACGATTTTCAAACCATGGTGTCAGGGATTGCAGAAGATCGAGCCACGGTTGCGCGCTCACGAGTTGCGCGATGTTCCATTGAATTGGCGTCGCACCCGTAGCGCTGGAAATCGCAAAGAGTAGGGGAACGGAAAGTGCGGCGGAGATGGCGAGAGCCCACGCGAGAATGATTCGAAGAATGATATGGCCTCCTTCTGCAGATGGGAGAATCGATAACGCGAGAACAATGACGAAACAGGGTGCGCCGGCGAGTGGATGAACGGCGACACACCATGCGGCAAGAATCAGTGCGGCGATGGAGTGACGGATGTCAGATCGATTCCCGGAGACGAGGAGAAACGCTGCAAGTCCCAGAAGATAGGCAAAAGATTGCGGAGTTGTTGCGACGAATGGAGCAAGCGGGATGAGTGCGAGCGCACCGAATTCAAAAAGGGAAGATTCTTTTCGTCGCCCAACGGCCAGCATGAGGGGAAGGAGAATCGCGCTTGCGGCGGGAACGAGCCAGCGCTCAACGGCTGCGAGCGGAAGATCTGTCAGACGAACCAGCCAGGTCGTGAATGCATATTGTCCGATGTAGGACAGCGGTTTTGGAGAAAGTGTTCCGGTCGCGAGGATGACGCGCTCGCCGGCGAGATGGAGAAAGCCATCGAATCCATATCCAAGTTGATAAATGAGCGGAGCGATGGCGGTTGTCGCAAACAGGGCAATCATTGCTTGCGCCATGGCGAGCCATCGATTTTTGACGAGCCACGTTCCCAGCAAAACGCCAGCCCAGGCGAGAGCGATGGCGGTGAGCGTTCCGGCGGGAAGAAGCGGCCAGGTTGTCCGAATCGAATCTGTCGTCGCGCCGCGAAATGCGCCGAGGAGAACGTATCCGGATGAAAGCGCGGTGACGGCGAAGCAGGCAATTCCGAGAAGGATGCGCTTGATGTCGAGATGAAATTGTTTCAGCGAGTGCGTTTCTGTATCGGGAATGAGATGCGCGAGGATGAGCGCGATCGAGAGTGAGATGAGTAGCGTCCACGGATCTGAGGATGTTGCGAGTTTTCCTCCGGCGTAAAACCAGATGGTTTGGATTGTGGCGAGGATGCCTGTCACGAGAACAATTCCGACGAGCGAGGCGGGGATGAGATGGCGATCGGCAAAAAGGCGGCGTCCGAGCGAGCTTCCGACGTAGAGAATTCCGAATAGCGCAGAAAAGCCGGCTAGGAGCGAAAAACGCATTCCTAGCACGGCAGAAAGGGCGATTACGCCCAAAACAGCGAGTTCCGGAAGGAGGTCCTTGATCGCACGGCTCATACGCGCGATGATAGCACGTAGCACGCGGATGAATACGCTCATGACGAATGAAACCGTGCGGGTTTACCCGCACGATCGGTTACTCGCGCGGACGATCCTCCGCCTCATCCCGCGAGGTCTCCGTCCAAATCACTTTACGGTTTTCCGGACTTTTTTGATTCCGTTCGTTCTTTTTTATGTGTGGCACGAAATGTGGCACGTCGCTGTCCCGCTGTTTTTGTTTGCCGCATTCACGGATGTTCTAGACGGCTCCGTCGCACGAACACGAAAGCAGATCACGATGTGGGGGACGATGGCGGATCCGATCGCGGATAAACTATTGATCGGTGCGGTGGTTGTGCTCTTCGTCGCACGTGAGATCAACGTGACATTTGCGATCGTCATCGTCTTTATCGAATGTTTGACTGCGGGGTCTGCATTTATTCGTTTGATGCGCGGTGGAGAGATCGTGAGTGCGAACTGGTATGGAAAGGTGAAGATGCTCCTTCAAGTTATTGGCGTCACAGGCCTCTTGATTGCGCGGTGGTTCGGTCTGGAGCTCTTCGTGGATTTTTCCATCGGCACGCTTTCGATTGCCATTGTCTTTGCCCTTATTTCGTTATACACCTACGGACTGTAAGCCATGCTGTATCGACTCAAAAAACTGGTTCCAGGGCCTCTGATCGGCCTATATCACCGCGTCCTCTCTGGAGCCGCGGCGGCTTGGTATGGCCACCCGTCACGCAAATTGATCGTTGTGGGGATCACGGGAACGAATGGGAAAACGACGACGTCCTACCTCACTTCCAAGGTTTTGGAAGCATCGGGATTTCCGACGGGATGTACAACGACGGCGATTTTTAAGATCGGTCAGCGAGAATGGTTGAACAAGAGCAAGATGACGATGCTTGGTCGTTTCGCCTTGCAGAAGCTTTTGAGTGACATGGTGAAGGAAGGATGTCGATATGTTGTTGTCGAAACGTCCTCTCAGGGAATTGTTCAGCATCGTCATCGTGGAATTGAATACGATGTTGTCGTTCTCACGAATCTCACGCCGGAACACATTGAAGCGCATGGTGGATTTGAGAATTATAAGAACGCAAAGATTGAACTCTTCCGTCACGCGTCACGCCGATCGCCGAAGATGATCGATGGAAAAGCGATTCCTAAAATTGCGGTACTGAATCGCGAGAGCGAACATGCGAAAGATTTTGTCGTTGCTGGTTTTGATCAAACCCTGTGGTACGGAATTGGTTCGGGAGATGTATCCGCCGTTGATCTCGAAGATCGAGGATGGAGCACGTCGTTCTCTGTGGATGGGAAACGCGCAACTGTGAATCTTCCAGGAAAGGCGAATGTGGAAAACGCGCTCGCGGCTCTTGCGGTTGCGAAGGCGCTTGGAATTTCTGCGGATGAATCCATGAAACGTCTCGCATCGGTCGCAGGTGTGCCGGGGCGATTTGAACGCGTGGAAGAAGGCCAATCGTTTACGGTTCTCGTCGATTACGCTCCAGAGCCGGCGTCAATTGCCACGCTTTATGCGGCGGCAGAAAAACTTCCTCACAAGCGCATTATCCATGTGTTGGGTTCATGTGGCGGCGGCCGAGATGTGGCGCGTCGTCCGATTCTCGGAAAGATGGCTGGGGAGCACGCCGACGTCGTGATCGTCACAAACGAAGATCCGTACGATGATGATCCTCAAGAAATTATCCACGATGTTGCAGAAGGTGCTCGTTCAGCAGGAAAAACCGGATCTGATTTGAAAGAGATTCTTGATCGCGGTGAAGCGATTCAGACCGCCGTGGATTTGGCGGAAGAAGGAGACCTCGTTCTTCTCACGGGAAAAGGATGTGAACAGGCGATTATGCTTGCCGAGGGTCGTCGTTTGCCGTGGGATGAGCGTGAGGAAGCACGAAAAGCGATTCAGGTGCGTTTGTCGCGAGGATGATTGCCTTGTAATCTATCTGCCATGTTCAGGATTGAAGATGTCTTACAGCCAAAAGACGGAGAAAAGGTTCGCGCCTTGATCCGTCGCCATGTGGCGACGTTGATTCCGTCTTTGTTTCTTGCGCTGGTTTTGATTGTCGTTCCATTCTTCCTCCTCTTCCCACTTTTTAGTTGGGGGATTCCCGGAGTCATCTTGTTTTTCTTTTCTGTTGTTGCGGGGATCGTGATTGCGATTCGCGCGCTTCTTCTCTGGGATGCGGATGTGTTGATCGTTACGACGATGCGATTGATCGACGTTGATCAACAGGGTCTTCTGACTCGAACGGTTTCTGAAGCATCACTCGGTGCGGTGCAGGATGTTTCGTGGAAGCGTTCCGGATTGGCGGACACGGTATTCAAAATGGGATGTGTGAAGATTCAAACGGCGAGTACGACGACGACGATCGAAGCGAAGGGCGTGCCAAAACCAGAAAGCGTTTTTGAATTGATCAACGAGCTTCGTCATGATGCGCCGTCCGTCGGATCGGGGAGTGCGCCGAAGAATGAAGCACCTGGTGAACGACGTGAGTTGTTAGAATCCATTCGTCGAATGTTGGAACCATATTCTTTTGAAGAGCTTCAGCGCGTGGAAACGGTTTTGAAAGCGCGCGAACGATCCTCTCTGCGTGATGCGTTTTTGGGCGAAGAAAAAGAGGGGACGGATGAGGCTGTGGATAAAGAAGATAAAGCCGAGAAGACGTGATAGGATTGCGTTGTCGCATGCGCCCTTCTTCTAGCCCCTCACATTCGCCCTGGACTCGCATTCTGCGCTGGCCCGTCTTTCTCGTGGCAAACGTGGCCTTGTTCCTTCTGGTGGGTGTTTCTACGATGCGTGAGACGTATCGCGGGTGGACGGTTGAGCGAGAAATCCATGCGTTGGAGGCTCAGGCTCAGGAATTAGAGGGCCGAAAGCTCAAACTGGTGGAGCTCGCGTCCGATCTCACGTCTCCCGAACGCGTTGAGCTTGATGCGCGTCGCGACCTCGGGTGGAAGAAACCGGGCGAGCAGGTCGTAGTATTGGCAGGATATGATGCGAGTTCCACGTGGAAAGGAGCTCCATCCACCCTCGCCGCTTTGCCGGCAGAGCCTGTTCTTTCGAATCCCGAACGTTGGTTTCAGTATTTCTTTCATCGATAATCAATTCTTATGAACGACCAGAATCCATCTCCCGAGCCTGTCCGCGTCCGTCCGAACCGTTTGATGTTTGTTGTCGGAGCATTTGTTGCATTCGTCCTTGTGGCGGGTGGAATCCTGCTTCTCCTGCAGTCGGTTTATACGAAGCGCGCAGATAACGCGGTGATTCGCGTGTTCGCTGGAGCGCTTCCAGCGGCGAAGGTTGGTGATGAAAAAATTTCGTACAAAGAATTTTTGACCACACGTGAAACGCTGAAAGTGTACTTGGCTTCACAGGCCGCAAAAGACGCGAACCTCGCGCAGGAGCTTACGCCGGAACTCGAGAAGAATGGATTCCAGCGTATGGTTCGCGAAATCATCGTCAACGATATTGCTCGCGAACGGAATATTTCCGTTACGGATGAAGACGTGCGCGATGCATTTACCGAACTCGTTCTCACGACGAGCTCAACCATCCCAAACGTTGCGCAGTATCTGGAAGAAACATTTCACTGGACCGAAGAAGAGTTTCGCGCCCGTGTGATTCGTCCGTCTTTGCTTGAAACGCGGCTCGCGATGTCGTTCGCTGGTGCCACGGAAGCTGACGCTACTCCAGAACAGATTGAGGCAGGGTACGCGCAGTTTGAGCAGGAGGTGGTGAAGCGTGAGGCGGGGGATGACGTCCGGATTTATCTCCAATTTTAGAAGCAGAGGTCTTGCGCGGTTTCTGGGGCTTTGATAGCATCACGGCGCACTGGTTTGAAAACCGCGTCATGCGGGTATCGTATAGTGGCTATTATATGGGCTTCCCAAGCCTAGGATAGGGGTTCGATTCCCCTTACCCGCTCCAGGCCAGCTTAGCTCAGCGGTAGAGCAATGCTTTCGTAAAGCAGAGGTCCCGGGTTCAATCCCCGGAGCTGGCTCCACATAAAAAATCCCCAACCGGGGATTTTTTATTGTGTGGATTTTTTTAGAGAAGATTCAGCGCATCCAGTCCAACATATCCAACCTCGATGTCCGTCAGTTGTCCGCTTCGGAGGTGTGAGCGAAAGTCGGGGAGAGAGACTAGGACTGTTTCAAGAAATTCATTTTCGTCTGGAGTTGGTTCCTGGATTTTTTCACAATTGATCGCGACGAACGCATGACGTGTCATATTCGAATATCCACAATCATGAAGAACGCCGACGGCTCTGAGCTCTCCGCGATATCCCGTTTCTTCCAGAAGTTCTCGAGCCGCCGCTTCCTCGTGTGTCTCGTTTGGTTCGAGCCCACCGCCGGGAAGTTCCATGAGGATTTTTTCTGGTCCGGGTCGATACTGTTTCGCGAGGATAATTTCCTGATTTGATGTCATCGCAAGAATGCACACGGTGACGCCTTCATCCTTGATCGTGAATTCTTCGATTCGTCCGTCCGGCAAACGAAAGTGTTTCGTCAGCATTCGGCGGAACCCAGCTCGAAAGGGAGTCTCGGTGGTTTTTTGCCATTCCATCAAACGATCGTAACCGGAAAATAGTGAAAAAGAAAGTGCATTTTACTCCCTCCCTTCCCAGCTCTTTTCTGCTATCATTGGCCGCATGACGGCTGCACATGCGACCCCGATGATTCGGTTGGAGGGGATCTCAAAAGTCTACCAACCGGATGTTCAAAGTTTGCGTGATATTTCGCTCGCGATTCATCCGGGAGAGTTTGTTTCGATTGTCGGACAATCCGGTGCGGGGAAAACGACACTTGCAAAGATGTTGATCGCGGAAGAGCGTCCATCGAAAGGAAGAATTGAAATCGGTGGATGGGATATCACACGGATCGCCGCACGAGATATCCCATATCTGCGTCGACAGATTGGTGTCGTGTTTCAGGATTTTAAATTGCTCCCAAAGAAAACCGTTTACGAGAATGTCGCGTTCGCTCTCGAAGTTGCAAGCGTTCCATCAAAAAGAATTCGCGATGTCGTGCCACAGGTTTTGAAGATCGTTGGTCTCGATGAAAAGATGCATCGGTTTCCACGACAGCTGTCGGGTGGGGAACAGCAACGCGTTGTGGTCGCTCGATCGCTGGTGCATCGTCCAAAGATTCTTTTGGCAGATGAACCGACCGGAAATTTGGATACGATCAATACGCAAGAAATTATCGATCTTCTTCTCAAGATTAATGCCTTTGGTACGACGATCGTTCTCGTGACGCATAATCGTGAAGTGGTGAATGCGTTGCGCCGTCGAGTAATCACGCTCGCGAACGGTCGCGTCGCTTCTGATCACGCCGAAGGAAAATACCTCATCCAATAATCATGTCGCTCTTTGTCACATCCGGTCGGGTCGTTTCCGCCGCGTGGAAGAACTTCGCTCGTAACGCGTGGCTCGCGCTCACGACGGTGTTTGTGTTGATGCTCTGTTTGCTTTCCGTGAACGTTTTGATCGGGGTGAATGTTCTTGTTCGAAACGCGGTCACGATTTTGGAGGATAAGATCGATATCACCGTCTATTTTAAGAACGGAACGAGCCCGGCGATTTTGGAACAAGCGCGTTTTTTCATGGGAGGACTTCCGCAAGTGAAGAGTGCTTCGTTGATTTCTGCGGAAGATGCGCTTGCCGCGTTTAAAGAACGTCATAAGGACGATCCAAAAATTCTCGGCGCGCTCGAAGACATTGATTCGAATCCGCTCGGTGCGACGTTAACGCTCAAGGCGAACAAGACGTCGGATTATCCGTTTTTGCTTGAAGCATTGCAGAATCCGCAGTTTGATTTTGCGATCGAGTCCAAGAGTTACGATAACCATGCGGAAACGATTGAGCAGGTTCGAAGTGTGAGCCGTTCCGTCACGGTGTTTGGATATGGATTGGTTTCGGTGTTTGCGTTGTTCTCCGTTCTCATCGTGTTTAACACCGTCCGAGTCGCGATCTACACACAGCGTGAGGAAATCGCGGTGATGCGACTTGTGGGGGCTTCCAGCGCCTATGTCCGTCTTCCGTTTGTGTTGGAGGGGATTCTCCTGGCGTTGCTCGCACTTGGAATTTCTGGCTTGATGGTTTTTGCGGCGGCGTCTGCGTTAGATCCGAGGCTCGCGGCCGCATTTGGGGGAACAGTTCCCGGTCTTCGGGCGTATTTTCTGATGAACGCTCCACAGCTTGCCATGATCGAAGGCGGAGCTCTTTCAGCGTTGGTGGCACTTTCTTCTTGGGCGGCAGTGGGGAAGTATTTGAAGCGTTGATATGAGAAAAATGGAGGGAATGCCGATGCCAGTTGAGACTGCTCCAAAGCGGAATGTTGAGAAACAACCAAAAAAAGAAAAAGAATCACCGCGTGTCGCGATGTGTTCGTCGTTTGAAAAATCTGCAAAGAAAGTTGCTTCGCTTGGAATATTCCTTGCAAGCACGAATGGAATCGCTGGATGTGTTGGGAGCAAAGAGCCACATGTACCAGATTTCTGGGGTGCAGATGAGGTCGGTGAGGGCCCGGTCGCATCTGACATTCCTCTCACATTTCAGCAGATGACTGAAGAGGTTAAGGCGAAGCTTCCTCGGGTGATTAAGAAGGAGCATATTGGTGGGAAAGAATATTTGGACTGGTCCGGCGCTTCTCGGGAGGTTTGGGATCAGGGGAGGCATCAAAGTAGAGATGAGGGCAAGCGACGTGAGGTCCGTGAGCGAAAACAGGAGTTACCAAATCTTGCAGGGTTCGAGAAGTTTGAGATTCGTCCTGAGCTCGTAAAAGAATATCTCAAAACCATGCCAGCGAGCTGGGTTCATCCGGCGAGTGTCCCCGAGGTCGTCTTGGATCCTCGTTTTGTTCCCATCCATTATCCCGGAGCGATCCATGGAGAGTCTGCAGCTGCCCATGCGATAATCTCGCATGAAAGTGCAAAAATTAGAATTTTAGATGAAGGATTTTTGAGCGAAAATCCTGGTGTTAGGGCTGGAGCAACATTTGATACGTTTCGGCGGGTTTTGCTCCACGAGTTTGCCCATACACAGAGCTGGAAGACTTCTCCGAAGCTGACACCCGCGATGAGTACGGAGTTATTGTATCGAACGTTAAAAGCCGTTGAATCGGATCAGCGTCCGAAAACTTGTGGGTTCAATTATCCAGATAAGATCCAAAAAGAGGAGACTTTATTGAGGATGACAGAGCACTATGCGGTGCTGATGGAGAATGCCCTCAGTTATGCGACGAGCGCAGAGTCATGGGAAGATTGGCGAAAATCTTTTTCCGCATACCTTCAGGTAGAATGTGAAGCGGGAAATGACCAGGCTGAATGGAACGCGCGACTTGTTCAGCGATTCTTTTCATGGACGGAGCCTACATTCAAGCCCTGGATAGCGAATCGTGAACGCGGAGAGGTGATTGCAGATATTTTGCATGCACAGGCGGATAAAGCATGGAGAAAAGAAATTTCAGCATCGCTCAATCCCGCGATGCGTGCCCTTTTTGAACGGGCTCTGGAAGAGGGAACAGTTTCAGTTCTCCACGATCTTCTTTCTTCAGAAGAGGCAGAGGATAATAGTCTAGGCCGATATACTCTTGAGCAGGTAGAAAAACGAGTATTTTCCTACCCTCTGAATGGGCATGAGCGTATGGCGATACTCGAGCTACAGAGCTTGCTAGTCCCATTCATTACGTTTCAGAAGAGGAGGGGGCATGGCAACTATCCGCAGGATTTTTCTCCAAGACATGTTGTCATTGACGCAAGACTTGGAGGTCTTGATTCTGCAAGAAAAGAGCGTTTTCTGGATGACCTGCATGCGTATGCGGAAGAAATCTTGTTTCATCCGCCGCTGGTGAATAGGGATGAACTTGAGAGTAAATAATATGTCAGAACTGTATTTTATTTTTGACGAATCAGGTATTCATCTTGGAGAGCTTTCTTCTCAGCGAGGAACGCTTGGTTCTTTTATTCTGACTCCGGATGGAGACCATGTGCTGGGCGGGGTGATTGCCGAGTGGCAGACGCAGGGAATTTCTTTTTTGCAGGACAAAACATTTCAGCAGAAAGATGGAGTTGAGCGTGTGACGACGAAAAAATCTGTTCATCCTCGAGATGCGGAATTCGTTGAAGCGGTTCGAGCTTGGTGTCACGATCGTCAATATCACATGTTTGTGGCAACGCCTCAGTCCTTACAAGCCTGGCAGCAGCTTCTTCGTCTTCCGTTGAGTCCTGTTGAACGATTTTCCATGCTCTACGCATTTTCAGCTCTCCCTGAATCAGAGACGGATGGATGGATGTCTGCCTTACAGGATGCGGTTCGAGTTTCGGCATCTAACTGATACACTCCATCTATGCCATTTGAGATTGAAAATTCGACGATTCAGGTCACGGGCGGAACACGCCCGGGGTTGGTGATCGCATCGATTCAAGGATTGAACATGATTGTGGATGCCACACCGAATTTGGATGCTGAAGATATTGAGCATCCGTTTTCATTCTCTGGAAACAGCTTTCCAGAACTTCTTCAGCAGCTTCTTCAAGAGGCGTTGAAAATCGGACAAACGAACAAGGAATCGTTTTTAGATCTCAAACTGACATTGATCACGGACGCGAAGATTGAAGGCGCGTTTGTCGGAAAGCCCGCCACCATTCAAAAAGCATTTTCACAGATCGCCGTTGACGGAAATATCGCCAAAGGAGAAGACGGCCAGTGGCACGCAACCGTGCGGGTTTCTTGATTTCCTGACGATCAGCGAGAAAGTTCCTTTGCCTCATCCACCAATTCTTTGATGAGGTTGATTCCTTGTGACCAGAATTTGGGGTCAGTCAGATCAATTCCAAAAGGACGCAAGAGTTCATCCGGAGACGCGGAGCCGCCTTTGGAAAGAAGTTCGAGGTACTTCTCGGCGAATTTTTTGTCACCTTTTTTCCACTGCGCAAAAAGAGAAAGCGTTAGTAATTCTCCAAACGCGTAGGCGTAAACGTAGAATGGAGAGTGAACAAAGTGGGTGATATAGGACCACCAAGAATCATATCCCGGGTTGAGCGTCACAGAATTGCCGAACATGTCGGTCTGCGTTTTTCGCCAGAGCTTTCCGATTTCTTTTGCGCTCAGCTCTCCATGTTCGCGAATTTCATGATGGAGCTGTTGCTCAAACCGATACATCGAAATTTGGCGATGAACTGTGGCGAAGATGCTTTCTACTTTTTGCGCGACGAGAGCGAATCGTTCTTTCGGCGGCAGAGAGCTCTTCAGGGCATCAAAGACGAGCATCTCGCCAAACACACTCGCGGTTTCTGCGAGAGTGAGCGGGGAGTGCATGGAGAAATATCCACGAGGACGCGCGACACAGGCATGGACGGCATGACCGAGTTCGTGGGCGAGTGTCATGACATCATTTGCGCCACCAGAGTAGTTCACGAAAACGTATGGATGGAGATCCGGCGTGACATACATGCAGAATGCTCCGCCGCGTTTTCCGGGGCGAACGGCGGCATCGATCCATCCATTTTTGAAGAATGTTTCCGCGGTTTCTGCCATCAGCGGAGAAAGGCGAGAGAATGAATCCAGCACGATCCGCTTGGCTTCGTTGAACGGATAGAGCGTTTTTGTCTTTGAAAACGGCGCGTAGCGATCGTATTCGTAGAGTCGATCTAATCGAAGATGCTTTTTCTTGAATCGGTAAAAATCGTGAACAATGTCGTAGTGTTCGGTGACGGTTTTTGCGAGCGCGTCCACCGTGGCTTGGGTGATGTCGTTTGATTCATGACGCGCTTCTTCCGGCGTCGAGAATTTGAGATGACGATCGCGTGTGGCTTTATCCTGCGCAAGAATATTCGTGATAAACGCAAAACGTCGTTCATCTTTTTGAAGTCCTTCGGTAAATGTTTCTGCCGCCTGCTTACGAATACGGCGAGAAGGATTGTGAAGAAGTTCGAGAAGTTGTTGTTCATTCATTTCTCCTTTCGCTTTCTCCGACACGGCCTCGTAAGACTTCATTGCGTGTTCTTCGTCATACAGGCGAATGAACGCGGAGCGGCCGGTCAACGAAAGATCCTCCATGAGCTGTTCTTCCTGCTCGCTGAGACGATGCGGTTTTGATCTCAGAAGGCGTTTGAGAAAATGACGATACTTCACGAGCTCCTTCGCATTCACAAATCGACGAAGGACGGATTCGGGGAGCGCCAGAAGTTCCAATTCAAAAAACGTGAGGACGCGAGAAATCTTGAGGCCTTCTGTCTGCATCTTTTGGAGAAACGCTCCGCTGGATGGATCAGACGCATTCGCAGAAAAGCGGAGATAGGCGAACGTCTCCGGCTTCGAGAGCTCCTGGGCGATCAGTTCGTACTCCTTGAGAATCGCCGCCAATCGCTGCGGCGAGAGTGTTTTTTTGATCTTTCCTCGATATGTTTTCGCGAAGCGCTCAGAGCGGCGAAGAAGGGAGGAAAAGGTTTTTTCAATCTTGGGATCTTTCTCGTTGGCGTAGAGATCGGACAGATCCCAGGAGGGGAGTTTTTCAGGTGTTTTCTTCATTTCGGCATCGTACGTGAAAGTTGCAGGGCGGTCGAGCGTATCGTACTCTAAAGCCCTATGATCAAACGACTGGAATCTTTCGCCAAAGACTACGGATTGTATGCCGTGTTCGTGTTTTCCCTGGTGGCGATGCTGGGGAGTCTTTATTTCAGCAATGTGATGTTGCTTCCGCCATGTATTCTCTGTTGGTATCAGCGCATTGCGATGTATCCGCTCGTGTTGATCGCCGCGATTGGGATTTGGAAGGATGACAAGAATGCGGTTTCGTATCTGCTTCCGCTCACGCTGATCGGGTTCGGTATTTCCATTTATCACAACCTTCTCTATTACCAGATTCTTCCCGAGAGCATTCAACCATGCATGTTTGGTGTTTCGTGTACGACGAAAACGATCGAGTGGTTTGGATTCATCACGATTCCGTTATTGGCATTGGTCGGGTTTGCATTGATTACGGCAACACTTCTCTTAGTTCATCGCGCCAATCGCAAGGTCTAAGAAACGGGTATGAATGTTTCGCCGTGGCTCGCACAAATCAAACGCCATCGGCATGAGTTTATTTTGAATGAAGATCGTGAGACGGATGTCGTGATTGTTGGTGGAGGAATCGCGGGTTTATCGACGGCGTATTATTTGCTCCGAGATACGAAACGAAATGTTCTTCTCGTGGAGGCCGACAGAATCGCGCACGGGGCAACAGGGCATAACGCGGGGCAGGTCGTGAGTTATTTTGAACGTTCGTTTCACAGCATCGTTGAGGAGTTTGGTCTTCCAGCGGCGGTCGCGGGTCAAAAGGCGGTTGACGGTGCCTGGGATTTGCTCGAAGAGGCGATTCGCGATGAAAAGCTGACCGGTCAGCTCTATTCGGTGCGCGGACACATGGGGATTTGTAGCGTGGAAACACTGTTGCAGTTTGCGACAGACCTCACATTGAAAAAGCAGGGCGGGATTGTTGGAGAAGAGCTCTTTGTCGCAGATGATGAATTGTGGACAAAACATCTTCCACCCGAAGTTCTTGCCCACGTGATCCTTGTTCCGCATGAAGAGATTTTGCAAAAGTTAGAAACGGACGATTCGAAATATTTTGCGGCGCTGGCCGATCGAAAAGGGTGTTTGAATAGCGCGATGTTTTGTGAAGAGCTCGCAGGTGTCCTCGTGAAAAAATACGCAGATCGTTTCCAGATCGCAGAACACTCACCGGTGAACGTCGTCATCCTGCGTGAGGATGAGATTGAACTCGCATGCGCAAAACATTCGGTTCGTGCAAAGAAGGTTGTGCTATGCACGAACGGCTTTGAACATTTTAGGATCGTGAGTGAAGAGGGCGCGGATATTGATCCACGATTTCATGCAACGATGAACGGGGTGATCGGATACATGGCCGCGTATTTGGAACCGTGCGAGGAAGAGATTGCGTCTGCGACAAGTTATCTTCCGCAAGTCTTTGGTCCTGACGCGGATTATTTTTATGTGACAAAGCGTCCGTACGAAAAAGCCGAGGGGAAATGCGAAACGCTGGTGGGCCTTGGCGGGCCGGTTGATCCACTTCCAGAATCAAAAGAATATGATCGTCATGCGCCGATCCCGCCGGAGAAGCTAGACGAGCTAAAAACATTTCATCAAACGCTCATCTCGAAAACATCTCGGAAAAAAGCTCCGGCGTATGTGTGGCACGGGTTGATGGGGTATACGACGAATCGGATTCGACTCATCGGAGCGGAGCCGTGTAATCCGTCATTGCTCTATAATTTAGGATGCAACGGAATCGGGATCCTTCCATCCATCTTCGGTGGAAAGCGCATTTCAGAAATTCTTTCTGGGAAAAAAGTTGAGCCCATGATTTTTGATCCACAAGATCAACGATGCGTCGTCGAAGGATTTTCTGAGGTGGGATTGGTGAATCCGTTCAAATAAAAAAGAAAAAGAAAAGCGCACCCGAACGGTCGAGAGCGTTGCCATCAATCGTGATGGTGCGCTTTTCGCCGCGCGAGTGCGCGAGATTCAGTTTCCGAGAATCGTGACAGCGTCCGATCGGATGGGAAAGTCTCCCACGACGGGCTCCGAAACGTCAGCGTTCACGGTGACGTCCGAGTTCGCGGTGATCTCGAACTGGAACTGTCGGTTTGCGGAGCTCGCACCCGAGGTCTGGATGCTCACAGTGAGCGTCTCGATCGATGCTGCGCCGATCGTCATCGGAAGGTCGACGCAGATCCTTCCATCCGCGGGCCAGGGGGCCGTGACGGCGATGGGTTCGAGCGTCCAGTTCGTGACGTCGATGATGACTTCGTTCACCCCGTCGGCGAGCGTGTTCGGTCCGATGCTACGGAGACAGACGTTCTCCACATGGGTCCAGACGCTGTGGTAGTTCAGGAACGTGAAGTTCCCGACTACGATTCTTCCTACGACGGCTTCGGTCACGGAGAGTCGCTCCGTGCAGACGAACAGAACTTCGTCGCCCCAGGTGTTCGTGGAAGCGTCGCAGCCTTCAGGTTCCGCATCCGACTCGTCCTCTCCGTCATCCGGATAGACATTGATCGCGGTGCCGCATCCGGAAATGGACAATAGCGCGCAAATCATGAACACGATGACTTTCATTCGATCCTCACTTTGTGGTGTGATGGTACGGAGTTCAGTTGACTTTCGGCGTTTTCCACGCAGAAATCGAGATACTATAGCCTAAAAATGGCGAATTGTCAATAGGATGCCCGGTTTTGACGGAAACGAAAAAAACGTCTATCGTCCCCGCGCATTCGGAGATCGTCTAATGGTAGGACAGCGGCCTTTGAAGCCGTGAATCTTGGTTCGATCCCAAGTCTCCGAGCCACACAAAACATCCTCTTCACCGAGGATGTTTTGTTTTAACGGAGCACGGCCACAGTGACGCCTCCGGCTTCAGAGGGATTGCGACTATCGCGATATCCGGCGATATCCTTCGGATGTTTCTTGAGCCAGTCGTGAACCGCGTTGCGGAGTTTTTGAGAGCCGCGTCCGTGGATGATTCGTAGCGCAGTTCCGGCGTAGTATCGCTGGTAGATAAACGTGTCGAGCTCGCGAAGAGCTTCGTGGACCGAGAGTCCGTGGAGATCGATCTCTGGGACGCCGGATCCTAATTCCGCGCCAAAAAGGGCGGCGTCCACAAGTTCCTGCTCGGGTGATCGTTTCATGTCGTGTGCGATGGTATCATCTCGTTCAGCTATGTCACGCCGCCTTTCGCAGATGCTGGGAACCGTCATGACGGTGTTTGTGATCTTGCTTGTCTATACATTCAATTCAGTCGCTCCAGAATCGTCCAACGATCTGGGTCCAGAACTGAAGATCCCGAAGCCGATTGAAACTCCCGTCACGACATCATCCACCGTTGAAACGAACGCGCTTGTGGTTCGTGTGGTGGACGGTGACACGATCTCTGCAAAGATTGATGGGACGGAAGGGGAGACGAAAATCCGGTTTTTGGGGATCAATACGCCAGAGAGCGTGGATCCGCGTCGTCCGGTGGAATGTTTTGGGAAAGAGGCTTCGGCTCGCTTGCGTACGATGATTGAAGGCCAGCGCGTTCGGCTTGAAGAAGATCCAAAAGCCGATGAGCGAGATAAATATGGTCGTCTTCTCCGAAACGTCTTTACGGGAGATGGAACGGACGTGAATCTTCAGCTTGTTCAGGACGGATACGCGCAAGCGCTTCTCGATTATCCATTAACGGCCACTCGCAAGCAGGAGTTGAAAGCGGCGGAGCAATCTGCCAAGCTGGCGGAGCGCGGGCTCTGGTCGCCTGAGGCTTGCACGAACTCGCCATAACCTATGATTTCCAAAAAAGCATTTTTTCTCACCGTTGCCGGTTCGTTGGGTGTTCTGGTGTTGATGTGGGCATTATTGAAACCTCCGGCAGAAGGTCCGGTGGGGCTAAATGAAATTCTCCCAGAAGGAGTCCCCGTGGAAGGCCCGGCAAGTTCCACGGTGACGATTGTCGAGTTTCTCGATTTTCAATGTCCATCGTGTGCGGCGTTTCATCCAACGATGAAACGGATTCGTGAGGAATACGCGGGTCGTATCCGATTTGCTCAACGTCAGTTTCCATTGGTGGAACTTCATCCAGATGCCAAGGGTGCGGCAATTGCGGCCGTGTGTTCCGACAAACAGGGAAAGTATTTTGAATATACGGATGCCATGATTTTGAATCAGGCGAGTCTTGAGCGTCCGGACTTGATTCGATATGCCGAAGCGTTGAAGTTGGATAAAACGGCGTTTGAAACCTGTTTGGATGACGCCGCTGTTTCTGATTTCGTCGCCAACGAGCGGAAGATCGGGGAATCATTTGGAATCCGAGGGACGCCGTGGATTTTTGTGAATGGAGAATCTCTTTCGGATACGCCGACATACAATCAACTCAAACAACTTGTGGAAGAGGGGCTGGCGGGGACCAATTGACGAAACTCGCAAAAACGGGCATCTTGCCTCCTGCGCACTTTCTGCAGGAGGGAAGAAAATGACCGAAGAGAAGAAGGTTCCCGAAGAGATGTTCACGCCCCAGACGATCCCGCCGTTCGTGATCGACACGATTCAGTCGCTCCCAGAGATGGAGCGAAAGGTGATCGAGCTCCGTCTCGGCTTCGACGAGCCGCGCGGAAGCGTCCCATATGGGATCATCGCTCAGCGGCTGAAGTGTCTGCCGCACATCGTTCGACGATCCGAGCAGGAAGCGCTTCGCAAGTTGCGGGAAGCGTTTCCTCCGAACATCTACGAGTCCTTGCGCCTCACGCTCGGTCGCTGGTTCGGCTCGGACCAGGCTTCTGCTCCTCAGCACGTCGCATGACGACTCCTCATGACCCGCCTCATCTCAGAGGCGGGTTTGTGCTTGATAGAGGGGGAGAGGCGTGGTACGAAACGAGCAGTTCTTTTGAAAGGAGTCTGCATGAGTTCGAAACGAGGAGCGGTCTTCTTTGACTGCGACGGAACGTTATTTCGTGATCATCTGGTCGTCTTGTGGCTGAAAGAGCTGATCCGGATGAAGCATCTTCCGGAGGACGCCCTTGCGGAGTGCGTTGGGGCGTACGAGCGCTTCTTGCATCGACAAGAGACATTCGACGCGTACGCACAAGCTGTCATCCGGATTCTGTTCAACGACATCGTGAATCTGCATGCGGGAGAAGCGCGAGCCGCGGGGACGCGTGTGGTGAAGAGGCACGGAGCTCGCGTTCACGTGTTCCCTCGAGAACTGTGCGCATCCGCGCGAGAAAACGAGTTTTCCGTTTTTGCGATCTCTGGGTCGCCGCTGGATGTCGTTCAGCCGTTCGCGGATCTGTACGGGATGCACGGAGCGCTCGGGACGACATTCCATCAGACGTCGGACCGCTACGTCGGCGGGATCGTTCTCGATTGGATCAAGGACTCCGGAAAAGGGAGAGCGGTCGATCATTTCACGAGCGCGTGTGAGATCGATCTCGCACAATCCGTTGCCATCGGAGATACCACGGGAGACGTCTCGATGCTCGAGAAGGTCGGGTACCCCATGTGTTTCAATCCAAATCGCGAACTGCTCGTCGTGGCGAAAGAACGACGTTGGCCGTTTGTCGTCGAGCGAAAAGATGTCTGCTACATCCATGCGTGGGACAAGGAAAGGGAGGCGTACCAGCTTGTCGATGTCATGGACGGGATTCTTCCGGAGGGGTTGTCGACGGCTTTTCAGTCGCGGTACCGCGCACATTTTGGGTAGTCGTTGTCCCGTTTCAGGTATCTGAGGCGGGATTTTTTGTTGGGGATAAGTTTGGAGTGTTTTTCCGTGATATACTTTCGACACAAATCGCCCCTTGGGCCCTATCTCAATTTTATGAAAGTGACCGTCTACTCCACGCCGACCTGCCCGTACTGCAAACTCACCAAAGAGTTTCTGAAGGAAAAGGGGATTCCGTTTTCCGATGTTGATGTGTCTGCGGATCCTGCGGCGGCAAATGAGATGGTGAAAAAGTCTGGTCAGATGGGTGTACCCGTCATCGACGTGAACGGTTCTATCATCGTGGGATGGAACAAGGGCGCGTTGGAAGAAGCGATCGGTCAGAAGCAAGCGGCGTAATCAACAAGACATAAAAAATCCCTCCACGTTGGAGGGATTTTTATTTTGATGATTCTGGTTACTTCGTCGCGGTTGCGTACAACTCGTTTGCTTTGTTCCAGTTGAAGTTCTTCCAGAAGTCGGCGATGTAGGCTTTGCGATCTGATCCGTAATCGATGAAGTAGGCGTGTTCGTAGACGTCCATCACGATGATTGGCATACATCCCCAGATCCCGCCCTGGTTGTGTGTGTCTGCCTGGTAGACGCAGAGCGCCTGTTCTTTCGTGTCCCAGCAGAGAACGACCCATCCGCGTGCGGCCATTCCGCAGGCGGAGAAATACGCGACGAAGTTTTCGATGGAGCCGTAGTCTTTCGCAAGAGCTTCGACGAGCGCACCGGATGGTTGTCCATCGCCGCCAAGAACATCAAAGTAGTATTCATGAAGATAGACGCCGTTCACCGCGAACGTTTCTCCATCCATGAGGCCACGAAGTTCGGAGTAGCTCTGATTTGCAGACGCATAATCTCCCTTTTCGATGAGCGCCTGGAGTTTTTCTTGAATCTCATTCTTTTTCGTCACGTATCCCGCGTACAACTTGTCGTGATGAATCGTGAGCGTTTTCTCGGAGATGCCCTGGAGCGATCCCGGCGCAAACGTCAGCGCTTTGGATTCTGATTTCTTGGGGTTCATAGGTTTATGAGTTTGCCGCGTTCATGGCCTTGAGAATGTCAGTATTCTTTGGCATGCCGCGTTTGAGATAAACGATCTTTCCTTTTTTATCGATTCCCACGACCGAGCGCTTGATGATTCTCGCTTTGAAAAAGGTTTTCATCGCGCCGTACTTCGTGCTGATTTTTTTGTCGGTATCGACAAGGATTGGAAACGGGAATCCGTAGGCTTTCGAGAACTTTTGATGGCTCTCGGCATCGCCGTGATTGACTCCAAAGACCACCGTATCTGCTGAAACGAATTTCGACCAGTCATCACGGATCGCACAAAGTTGCATCGTACAGCCCGGCGTCATGTCCCCAGGATAGAAGACGAGCACGACGTTTTTCTTATCTTTGAAACTTGAGAGCGCGATGGAGTCTCCTTTTTCTGTTTTTAGCGTAAACGCGGGAGCGATAGATCCAACGGCCAGCTCTTTTTTCGTGGGTTCGATCATAGCTCTGCGATTGTAGGACGCTGAACCCGCTCGTACAAGCGATGGTTGCGGGATTCCAGCGGGTTTCGTACGCTGGACTTCCTATGCGCAAGATCTCTCTTCTTCCTGTATTTCTCGCCGTTTCGCTGATTGGCGCCGGATGTTCCGGAAAGACGGCACCTTCTGGCACGCCGGAGGGCGTTCCGGCCGGTCCGAAGCCTGCGACGTTCGAATCGCTTTCTCCGGCAGAGGCCGCGAAGAAGATCAATTTCACGGCAGGAAATATTCTCGTGATGAAGCAATCGTTCTCTGGTTCTGGAGCGGAGATCGCGGAGAAGCTTGGTTGGGGAAAAGAGCTGACGCGTACGATCGTGATTCGACGCTTCGCTCCGAAAAATCGCGCGGATCTGGAATGGAAGATTTCGACCGAAGGCGCGACGGGAACGAAGCAGTACGTGGGAGCCGTGCTTGACGGGCGTCTCACAAATTCTCCTGACATTCTTTCTCCATCGCTTTGGACCGAAGGCGAAAAGAACGCGTTGGGTTCATCATTGATCTGGTTGTCGTCGGATGTGTTTGAGAATTTTTCTCGATCGAAATCAAGCGTGTTGAGAATCGATTTGGATGAATTGCCTGCGCAGTTGGAGCTCACGAAGGATCCGTATGTGAAGGGGATCAACGCGCTGAAGGCAGAAGTGAAGAAGATTATCGATCGAACAGACGTGTATTATGCGACGGCGAAAGATCTATCAACACGCAAGCTGATGGTGAATGGAAAAGAAATTGAGGTCGAAGTGTTGACGATCCAAAGCTGGTTCGGAGAATTCACGGTGTTGAATAATCCACAGAATCCTCTCGTCCTCGAATTCAAGAGTACGCTGCCACCGAAGACGTTGGATGGATTCCTCGACTTCCGGATCGAGGAACTCAAAGAGCTCCAAGAATAAAAATCGCCCCCGAGACTCAGGTCTCGGGGGCTTTTGGAGAGAGGCGGCGCTTGCCGGCGATGTTCAGTTCGGCGGAGCGGTGGTGATGTTGTCCTTGCCCGGCTTCTCGATCCGACGACGGGCGATGCGCGTGCGCAGGACCGGCGGGAAGTCCGCACTCGTGTTCATCGAGGGCGGGGTGGAAGAGGTGCGGCGGGGCGCGCTGTCGGGACCGTGGGCCTCGACCACGTGGTCGTCGATCTCGGACTGCTTCACCTTGCGGGACTTCTTGCCGTTGAACGTAGCATCGTACCGATCACGCATTCGATATCTCCTTGAACGAGAGAAAACAGCTCAGGAAAGATACGTGTTTTTTCGATGTTTGTCAACGCCTCACTTCGCGGCTCGCGCTTGGTGCGGATAGAGTCGTCGGTAATACGCGAGGTCTCGAACGGGACGCAGGGCTTCGATCTCTTCAAATAGCCCCTTGGTTGCGGGGTGTTTTTTCACGTCATCCCAGGTGAGTCCGTGCATCGCGATCGCTTTTTTCAGCTCATGCCACGCGCCCGCCATCAGAGATTCTACGGAAGTGGTTGTGTTCTCCAGTGACTCGCCAATTTTTCCCGCGTACAACTCTCGTTCAATTCGATCGATGTCTGCGAGAAGCTGATCGCGATTTTCCGCGTGTTCTTTGGCAGTGTCTGGATCGGCATTTCGAATTTTCCAGAGCCAGTCGGCCTGTTCGCGTTCTCGAACGGTTCCGAGTCCAGCGACAGCGGTGCGATCATCCAAGCGTTCGTAGGTCATCCAGGATCCGGCGCGGATCATTCCACGAATTTCATTTAATTCTGCGGCATCTGCTCCTTCTGTTCGTTTGAGGCGATACAGTTCTTCCAAAAGAAGCGGTTCGTATTTCCACGGATCGCATCGATACAGATTTGAGCAGGCTTCCACGTGCCCGCGATCCTCCAACCATTTGTGGAGATCGGTGACGGAATGCATGTGCTCGAGTGGAGCTTTTTCTTTTCGTTCGGCTTCACGCTGTGCACGAAGTCGTTCGGCTTCGCCAGGGGCTTTCGATCCACGTGTCCGGGTTTCAAACACGCCGCGTTTCGCGGAGGGCTTGAAGGGATTCCCGGGAGATTCAGATCGCATGGACTAGGAGGCGAAACGTTGTGGCCACTTGGGATCGACTTTGACTTCGAGTTTCAAGAAAACTTTGGAATTCATTGCGGCTTCCAGTTCTTCCCGCGCCGCCGATCCAACACGTTTGAGCATTTCTGCTTTTTTTCCGATGACGATTCCTTTGTAGCGCTCTTCCGTGGTCCAGACTGTCGCTTCGATGTAGCGAGAGCCGTCCGGTCGCGGTTCAATGGATTCGATCGTCACGTGAATCGAGTAGGGAAGTTCCTGTTCGAGATTCAGAAACAGTTTCTCACGAATGAGTTCTGCAATCCACTGGGAGTGTTCAATGTCTGTGAGCTGATGTTCCGGATAGTAGGGGACGTCGTCTTTCAAGATCGAAAAAATCGCATCGACAAGCGCGTTGAGATTTTTGCGTTTAAGCGCGCTCACTTCGAGCGTTGTCACCTGTCCGACATCGATGATGTTCGCGGAAGCCGTTTGACCTGGGCGTGCCAGATCCATTTTGTTGATCGCAAGGATGACGGGGATCGTGACCGCACGAAGCATCTTTCGAATCACTTCTTCTTCCGCGCCTGCTTCACGTGTCGGATCCACGACGTAGACAATCGCATCCACGCCTTCGAGTGTTTCTTTCACGAAGTCGTTGAGCTTGTTCGAGACGATATCTTTCTTTCCCAAAAAGACACCGGGAGTATCGACGAATACGATTTGGCCTCGCTGTTCATGCAAGATGCCGCGAATTGGTCGGCGAGTTGTTTGTGGCTTTGGCGTTACGATGGCGACTTTTGTGCCAATCAGCTCATTTAACAACGTGGATTTCCCCACGTTTGATCGTCCTGCCAGCATCACGAATCCGGATTTCATTCGATTGGATTATAGCAGAGTTAGCTTCGCAATAACTTCGACGTGTGGCGTATGCGGAAAGAGATCGATCGCCGTTAAAAATTCGACGCGATAACTTTCTTTTAGCATCTTCAATTCCTCGACGAGACGATGATAGTTACATGAAACGTAGACCAGTGTTTTGGGTTTCATCTCACGAATCGTCTTGAGCACTTTTGGATGAAGTCCAGAGCGTGGGGGATCGAGGATCACGACATCCGCAGAAATTTCTTTCCATGACAAATCTTCGGCCGGACCTGCGGTGAAATCGCAACGATCTGCGACGCCATTTTGTTTCGCATTGAATTTCGCGAGCTCGATCGCTTCAGCATCGATTTCGAATCCAGAGATTTTCATCTCGGGATTTTTCTTTGCAAGAGCGATTCCAAAAAAGCCGAGACCGCAATAGAGATCCAAGAGATGAGCGGGCGCGCCGACAAGTTCTCCAACGAGCTGTTGAAGTTTCTCTGCCATGGCGGTGTTCGTCTGGAAAAAAGAATTCGGATGAATGCGATAGCGGATTCCGTTGGTTTCTTCTTCGAACCAAGGCTCACCGATGAGTGCTTCAAACGTTTGTGCTTGAGAGAGGTCTGTCTGAAGAGATTGTTCACCGAGCAAAAGCGTTGTGCAGAGATTCTTCAGTCGTTCCGCGAGGTCAGTCTTCATTTCTGCGGTCGCACGCGTTGCATCCTTGATGACGACGCTCACGAGTCGCTGATTCGTTCGCTGTCCATCGCGAACTACGACATAGCGAATATCGCCGGTGTAATATTTTCCATCCCACGGCTGGAGATCGTGCGCGTGCATCCATTCTTTCACGGCATGAAGAATTGGCGCTGGATCTTCTTTCAATAAAAGACATGTCTTCACATCGACGTAGCGATTCCAGGATCCGTATTCTTTCAATCCAATCTCGCCGTTCCAACCGACCGCGTAATCCATCCGGTTTCGATGTTTGAACTGTTCGACGGCCGGAACCACGGATTCAATGCGTTCGACATGTCCCGCCTGCTCGAACGCGGCGTTGACCATGGATTTTTTGAGATCAACTTGGGCGTCGTATCCAAGATGTTGCCAGAGGCATCCGCCGCAGACTCCGGCGTGTGGGCACGGAGCTTCGACGCGGGATGGTCCCGGAGCCTGAACTTCTTCCAGACGGGCGATCTTGAAGCCGGAATCACGTTTTATGAAGGTGGCGGTCAATTCGTCTCCGATCGCGCTAAACGGAACCGCAACATTGCTTGTGGTTCCTTCATGATTGGAAATCGTAAACTGGCCACGACCCTTGGAGTCATAGCGTTCTACCTTTCCCGTGATCTTATGGCCGAATTTCATTCGGGCGGATCATACGCGTGATTGGCCGGATTGACAACCGGGGCGCGTCGGTCTATGAAGCCTCAAATGACGCTTCATCTCATCGCCCACAACATTCGATCCGCGGAAAACGTGGGGTCGTTGTTTCGAACTTCGGATTCATTGGGGGTGACGAAGCTTTGGATTACGGGATACTCACCAACGCCAGAGCATGCAAAAGTGGAGAAGACGGCGCTGGGAGCTGAGCGAACGGTAGCCTGGGAGCAGGCGACGGATGTGGTGGAGGTGATCGATCGTCTCAAAGCAGAAGGATTTCGAATCGTTGGTCTTGAGCTCGATCGTCGATCTATTGATCTTACGCAGTTCGGCGCTCCAGAATGGACGGCACTTCTTTTGGGAAATGAAGTTGAAGGAATCCCGCCGTTTCTTTTGGATAAATGTGACGATGTCGTATCTATCACACAAAAAGGGACAAAAGAATCCATGAACGTCGGCGTTGCGGCGGCGATTGCGTCGTATTGGATGTTGAACGCCGGGTAAGATACTCTATCCTCATACATGCCTCGCGTATCGATTGTGATTCCCGTGAAGAACGAGGAGGCGCTTCTGCCAAAGCTCTTAGAATCTATTAAGAGCCAGACGTTGTCGGATTACGAAATCATTGTGGCGGATGCGCATTCGACAGATCGTACGAAAGAAATTGCGGAGGCTTCTGGGGCGCGGGTTGTCGAGGGTGGGATGCCCGGTCCAGGGCGGAATAAAGGGGCGTTGCATGCAAAGGGGGATATCGTGGCGTTTTTGGATGCAGATGTAGAACTTCCGTCGCCAAAATTTTTAGAAGATTGTCTGGCGGAAATGGATAAGAAAAAATTGGATGTCGCGACATGCAAGGTGAAGCCGCTTAGCAAGAAGCCAATCGATCATGCGTTGCATCGTGCATATAACGCGTATGTGATCGCGACGGAGAAAATTCGTCCGCACGCGCCGGGGTTTTGCATTTTGGTTCGTCAGAAGGCGCATCGAGGGATTCATGGATTTGATGAAGAGGTGGTGTTTGCCGAAGACCATGATTACGTTCAGCGTGCGCAAAAAAGCGGATTTAAATTTGGATTGCTACGTTCGCATCCGATCGCGGTGTCAGTTCGTCGACTCGAGAAGGACGGACGATTTGCGTTGGCGTTAAAGTATATTTTTGGAGAAGTACGGATGCTGACGACGGGGCCGATTAAAGATTTACCGTTTGAATACGAGATGGGTGGGGAGGTAAAAAAGAAGAAATAGTTTTATGCCTTCGGCGAGTGACTTTTGACGGCAAAAGTCACCAAAACCGCTGGGGGTGCGTTAATCTGCGTGCGAGTTGGGGGACGTTGGCGATTTTACCGATGGGCAGATAACGCACCCCCAGACCCCCAGGGCGATTTTATGAGGTGGGGCAGGACGAGTTGCGGACGGGATTATGAATCTGTACCGATTTCGGTGAAGCTGGCACAATCGGGCGCATGGTTATTGTGAAGAAAATTCCGGTGGCGAAGGTGGGGGAAGTGCCGGTGGGGCGCACGAAGCATTTTCAGTTTGGGGTGCATAAGGGGATTGCATTTAATGATCAGGGGACGCTGAAGGCGTATGTGAATGCATGTACGCATATGGGTGGGACAACGGATTTGCATTCGTCTGGCGTCCTGCGTTGCCGACAGCATTTTGCGGAGTTTGATCCGGCGACAGGGGAGCGATTGAGTGGGCAGGCGCCGGAAGGGACGCGATTGAAGCCGATTGAACTTTTGACGGAAGGTGATGAGATCTTTGGAAAGCTGGAGATTCGTGACGAATTTTCTTTCTAAGCATGATTCGTTTTTTGAAACAGTTCTGGAACGGAGAAACGAACGGCCTCACGGCCGCGGCGTTGATTGTGGGCGCGTCATCGCTCGCGTCTCGATTGGTTGGGTTGCTTCGTGATCGGACGCTCGCGGGAACGTTTGGTGCGGGGGCAGAACTCGATGCGTACTATGCGGCGTTTCGCGTTCCGGATGCGCTCTACAATTTGTTGATTCTTGGGGCGTTGTCCGCGGGATTTATTCCTGTCTTTGCGGAATATCTTGAAACGCGAGATCGACGGGATGCGTGGCGCCTTGCGGAACAGGTTCTTTCGATTGTCGGCGCGGTTCTCGTTGTCGGATGTCTTTTTCTCGCGCTCTTTGCGCCGATTCTTGTTCCGCTCACCGTTCCCGGATTTAGTCCCGAGCAAACAGAGATCACGATTCGTTTGGCGCGCATCATGTTTCTCTCGCCGTTCTTTCTCGGGTTGTCTGCGGTGATGGGTGGGATCTTGCAGGCAACGCGACGGTTTCTCGCGTTTTCGATTGCGCCGGTTCTCTACAATGTCGGAATTATCTTGGGAACGATTTTTCTTGCTCCACGATTTGGAATCGAAGGTGTGGCGTGGGGTGTGGTTTTTGGGGCGTTCCTGCATTTTGCGGTGCAAGCCTATGCCGCGCTCGGATTAGGACTGCGTCGGATCCCTCCTCCATCTTTTGAACATGAGGGCGTTCGTCGTATTTTGAAATTGATGGCTCCTCGCACGGCCGGGCTCGCCGTGAGTCAGATGAATTTGATCGTTCTTTTGATCATGGCATCAACACTTGCGCCGGGTTCTGTCGCGGTTTTCAATTTGGCGAACAATCTTCAATCGTTCCCAGTTGGAATTTTAGGAATCTCTTTTGCAATCGCCGCGTTTCCAGTTTTGGCGAGTGCGGCGGGGAGAAAAGATCGTGAGGGATTTTTGTCGGCGTTTGGTTCGGCTGCACGGAAGATCGCGTTTTTTATTCTTCCCGCAACTGCGCTGTTTTTCCTTTCTCGTGCACAGATCGTTCGTATGGCGCTCGGTTCGGGAGAGTTTAGCTGGGACGATACGATTCTCACGGCGGGCGTTGTCGGTGTATTTTTGATCTCTTTGTTGGCTCAGTGTCTTGTTCCGCTGGTCGCGCGCGCGTTCTACGCTCTGCAGAATACGTGGACCCCGTTTTGGGCCGCGCTCGTCGCTGAAGCGTTGAACCTTGTCCTCGCGTTTGCGCTCAAGGATTATTACGGGATCGCGGGACTCGCTCTCGCGTTTTCCATCGCGACATACATCAACCTCTTTTTGTTGTGGTGGCAGTTGCGTCGAATCTACGGACATTTGCAGACATGGTCGTTTGCGCTTTCACTGGCAAAAACGGTGGTGGCGTCTGGCGCGATTATTCTTGCGGGATATCCTGTGCGACAGTTTATCGGGACCGCATTCCCGTTGCGTGAAACGTGGCAGGTGGTATTACAGGCGAGCGCTGCATCATTCGTGGGACTCGCGGCATTTATTCTCGTTGCGTGGCTCTTGAAGTCGCCAGAGTTGAATGAACTCCGAACCGCGCTCACAAAGAAGCTGGTGAAACAGGCGGGTGCGGTCGCGGGTGCCGAAGAAGCTCAAGGGATGTCGACATGATATCTTTGATCACATGAAACCTACGCAGATTTTTCTTCTTGTTATCGCTGTTGTCGTTCTCGGCGTTGTCGCTTCGCGTTTTATTCCAGAACGCATGGCGAATCAAAACGAAACCGCTCCTGCGGAAACTGCAAAGCCGATTAATCCCAATCTTTCACCTCAGGCCGGAGCGATCCTCCAGATTCGTGAAGGTTCTGCCACATTGGTTCGTCGTGATGAGCGTTTTTCTGCGCATGATGGATTGGACTTCCAGCCTGGCGATCAGCTAGAGGTCGGGGAAGAATCTGACGTGGTGATCATTTGGCCACATTACGGGCGAACGGTTCTCGCCGCGGGGAGCGTTGTTCGATTTCAGAAAGTGTTTGAAAGTACAAACCGTGAACGTTTTGAGGGAAAGCTCTCTCTCGAGCGTGGTCGCATGTGGACGAAGTTTTATGACACGTTATTTCAGGGGCAGACGTTTCAGATTCGTATTGGGGGCGTATTGCTGGACGTCTCCGGCGGATCGTTTGGGGTGACGCGAGATGAAAACGATGACGTGACGATTGATGTCCGAAGCCAAGCGGTTCGTGCGCTGACGGTGAAGGATGAGGTCCCGACCGGAGAGATGCGAAAGGCGGGATTTGATGAGATGTTTGCCGAAACCGCGCAGTCAGAAATAACGGAAATCGGCGGACGTGCGGTCCAGATGTCGCAGGATGGTTCCATGAACGATGTGAGCGCCTCAGCGGATGCGTTCGCAGAATCCGGTGACGCACCGATCTCACGAGATGCATTGGATGTTCAGCCATCGAGTGCTACGCTCTTACCCGAATCTTCTCTATGAATCCCACGACACGGCTTTTGATCCCGCTGTTTGCTCTCGCGTTGCTTGCTGGAGGCTGTTTTGCATTCGGTCCTCGCGTTGTTCGCGTTCCGGATGCGCCAGAACGGATTGCGGCAGACGCGGATCCGGTCGCCTATCTCCGTCTTGCGGCAAGCAGTTCCGCAACCGTGACACGTGGTTCTACCACGGTTGAAGCGGTGGATGGTGTTGGACTGATTTCCGGTGATCGCATTCAAGCGGTTTCTGGAGACGTTTCGATCGTGTATCCGGAATCCGGAATGTCGAAGCTTGATGTGGGAACAGAGGTCGTGTTGTTGGCTGGAGGAGAAGATGGAACCGCGTTTACCGAGATGCAGTTGATCGCCGGAAATATCTGGACGCGTTTTGAAAAACTTTTTGGTCCGAACGAGCAGTTCTCGGTGAACGCAAATGGCGTTGTCGCAACGGTTCGTGGAACGGCGTTCGGGGTGTCGATGGAGAAAGGCGTTGTCGATGTGATGGTTGCGGATCACGAGGTGGATGTCACGTCTGAAGCGCTGGAAGTCGGATCGCAGGGATCGAAAGATGTCAGCGTTCGACTGGTCGCCGGAAAAGGTCTTCGTCTCTCTGCGGAAGAGATGACACGGCTCAAGCGAATCGGCATGATGGCGCGTGTGCGTGATCTTACGCCGACAGAAAAGCAGAAGGTGGGTTTTCTCTTCATGATGAAAAAATTGAATTCGAAACAGATGGAGCGTCCCGCTTCCGTGATTCGAATGGAGGGCGAGGCGACGATTCCGGCACAGTTTGAACGTCGCATGGATTTTCTTCGTGAGCGTGTGAAGCTTGAAGCGCAGTTGCGCGGATTCGTGCTTCCGACGCGAGGAGTGGAATCAACGGATTTCGCTCCCTCAGAATTGAACCCATCTGTCGAAGGTCCCACGACCACGATGCAGGTGGAAACCAACACGACGTTGGAGATTCGGTAGTTCGTTCGGAGACGGATTGCCAAAGATCGTTTTTTCAGGCAGAGTTGGCGCACAAATGGACCAGTCCCGCATCCGAAATTTCTGCATTATTGCGCATATTGATCACGGCAAGTCGACCCTTGCCGATCGTTTGCTTGAAATGACGGGGACGATTGAAAAGCGAAAGATGAAGGATCAGCTTCTCGATACGATGGATTTGGAACGCGAACGCGGGATTACGATCAAGCTTCAGCCGGCTCGCATGAGCTATGTGTCCAAAAAAGATGGGCAGGAATATCAGCTCAATTTGATTGATACGCCAGGTCACGTGGACTTTGGATATGAAGTTTCTCGTTCGCTCGCCGCGGTCGAAGGGGCGCTCCTTCTCGTTGACTCCACGCAAGGCGTTCAGGCACAGACGATCGCGAACTTGTATCTCGCGATCGAACAGGATCTCACGATCATTCCGGTGTTGAACAAGATCGACCTTCCAAACTCCGAAGTCGAACGTCGTGCAGAAGAAATCATGCGACTCATCGGATGCAAGCGCGAAGAGATTCTTCTGGCATCTGGAAAGACGGGGGAGGGCGTGGATCAAATCCTTGAGCATCTGGTCACGGATATTCCGGCGCCGAGAGGAGATGCGAGCAAGCCTCCACGTGCATTGATTTTTGATTCCAAGTACGACGAGTACAAGGGTGTTGTCGCGTATATTCGTGTCGTCGATGGTTCACTCGGAAAGCGCGACAAGATTACGTTCCTCGCGACAAAGTTTACGGCGGAAGCGCTTGATACGGGATACTTGAAACCCACAGACGTTCCAGCAGATCGTCTTCAGTCGGGAGAAATCGGATATATCGTCACGGGGTTGAAAGATATCGCGGCTGTTCGCGTGGGTGACACGATTGCACACACACCGCTCGCCGCAGAAACGAAAATGCTGGAAGGCTACAAGGAGGTCCGGCCGATGGTGTATGCCGGGATTTTTCCGAAAGAAGGAAATGAATATGAGCGTCTTCGCGATGCGATCATGAAGCTTCAGTTGTCTGATGCGGCGTTGACCTCAGAGCCTGAACATTCGACCGCGCTCGGGTTTGGGTTTCGTTGTGGAATGTTGGGGATGCTTCACTTGGAAATCGTACAAGAGCGCTTGCGTCGTGAACACAACATGGAAGTTGTCGTGACGACGCCCTCGGTGGCGTATGAAGTGACACGCACCGATGGAACGGAAGAAGTGATTAAATCGCCACTCGCATTTCCAGATCCTTCGCGTATCGAAGAGGCACGTGAGCCGTGGGTTGCGGTGAGCATTGTGTGTCCATCTGATTACATCGGAAACGTGATGGGCCTGATCCAGGATCGTCGCGGTGTGTACAAGACAACGGATTATTACGATCCGACACGCGCGGTGTTGCACTACGATATGCCGCTTTCTTCGGTGATCGTGGATTTTCATGATCGATTGAAGAGTGCTTCTGCCGGATATGCTTCGATGAATTATGAATTGATTGGCTATCGTCCAGCACCGATTGTTCGTTTGGATATTCTTGTCGCAGAAGAACCTGTGGCCGCATTTGCCACGCTCATTCATGAAGATGAAGCGTATCGTCGTGGGAAAGACGTCGTGGAGATTTTGAAGGAGACGCTTCCGCGTCAGCAGTTCGTGATCAAGCTCCAGGCTTCTGTGGGCGCAAAGGTGTTGGCCTCAGAACGAATCTCCGCATTCCGAAAGGACGTGACGGGGTACTTGTATGGCGGCGACGTAACCCGCAAAATGAAACTGCTCGAAAAGCAAAAGAAGGGAAAGAAGCGCATGATGTCGATGGGTGTCGGCTCTGTGGATATTCCTTCGGATGCGTTTATCAAAGTGTTGAAGCGAAAAGACTAATCGCAATGGATGTTCGCGCTATTCGTACGCGTCTTTTTACGCCGAACGAAAAATTGAGCAAATTCGTCATTGAACATCTCCCGAAGTTACGAGAGGGAGATGTGGTTGTTGTGACGTCGAAAATCGTTGCGCTTGCACAGGGGCGGATTGTTTCCATTCGCACACCGAAAGAGAAGGAGCGTTGGATTCGTCGAGGTTCATCGAAAACGGTGCGCACGCCATGGTGCTTTTTGACACGTTTAAATGGGGAGTGGTGCGCAAGTGCCGGGGTCGATGAATCGAATGCGGACGGAAAACTCATTCTTTTTCCTGAGAATGTACAGCGGGAAGCTCAGAAGCTGAGACTCAGTCTTTGTCGCTCTTTTGGTATAAAAAAACTTGGAGTGATTTTAACGGATACGCGTCTGATTCCGATGCGGAAAGGAGCGATGGGGGTTGCGGTCGCATTTTCGGGAATTGAACCAATTCGAAACTATATCGGTAAATTGGATCTATTCGGTCGGCAGTTAAAAATGACTCAGACGGCCACGGTACAGCCGCTGGCCGCCGCCGCAGTGTTTGCAATGGGTGAAGGAGATGAGCAAAAACCACTCGCGTTGATCCGTCACGCGCTCATCGAGTTTACGAAGCGTTCAATCTCGCTGGAGTCACTTATTGTTGATCCGGCGGATGATTTGTATGGGTACGCCTATTCAGCGTCCGTGCGACGGTCTCGTGCGCGCTCCAAGCCTCGTCGTTCTGTACGATAACCCAATCTACGAGCTGATCCCATGTCGCACGCGTTAATGGGGTTTTGTTTATTTGTCTTGCATGGCAAACGCCAATGCGTATCCACTCGGGAGGGACTATGGAAAGGAATCGATCGAACCATCCATATCCTTTTCCGTGGCGCGTCCCATGAAGATCGAATTTGCGTCCTGGGATGAGTAGATAGACCTCGTTTGATTGAAAGCTTGTAGTTATTTTTTTCCCTTCGAGAATTGGATTACTCGTTTTTGAAGTAGGTAGTATTATCCGTCTATCAGCCATGAGATGAGAAAAGGGGATTTCTTTTGGGTCAGGTTCGCCCATGATTGGCTCAAACCAAATTCCATATCGCATGCGTAGAAGCGCTTGATTGAGTGCGTCTGGGAGTCTTGACGAATTGCCTATTTTCAGATATGTTCGCTTGAATCGTTGGGAGCCTCCCTCGGTTCAGATCTCACCGTAGCATGGAGATACCATCATGAAAAAACGTACATTGGTCACGGAGATCCTCGAGCGAGTCGCGAGGAAGATGGGAATCGAAGTTCATGTCGAGCCTCGTTGGGGCTATGTCGGACAGATCGTCCTTCCGGATGGTCGCAAACGATATTTCCGAAATACCAGTCTCGACATCAATGGGCTCGGATCAACGGAAATCGCCCGTGACAAGGATTATGCACAGTACTTTTTGAAACGCATGGGTTACCCGGTTATTCCGGGTGAAACATTCTACGTCGATCAGTGGTGTAGGGCTATTGGAAGTCGGAGAGGAAGCCAGGCGGCGTATCGGTACGCCAAGCGCATCGGTTTCCCCGTGATGGTGAAACCGAATAGCAAAAGTCAGGGTGCGGGAATTCGTAAGGCATATACGAAGCAGGAGCTGTTTCGTGCGATCCGAGCTATCGAGAAGAACGAGAAAGTGTACTTGGTCCAACGGTTCATGACCGGTCATGATTATCGTATTGTCGTGTTGGATGGTGCGGTCATCTCTGCATATGAGCGTTTTCCGCTCTCTGTGACGGGAGATGGTCGCTCAACAATTTTTCAGCTTCTCAAAAAGAAGCAAGAACTGTTCAAGCGGCTCGATCGAGATACCGTGATCAAGAAGGATGACCCCAGGATCCTCGAAGAACTTCGTCGGCAAGGCTACACGAAACGATCTGTCCTTGTGAAAGGCTATCGTGTGATGTTGATGCCGAACGCGAATCTTTCCACGGGTGGCGACGCTATCGATGTGACGGATCATGTTCATCCGAAGTGGAAGACTTACGCAAAGCGTCTCGCGAGAGATATGAACCTCCGGTACATCGGTATCGACGTCATGACTCAAGAGCCGTTGGATGTTGCACCGAGCAACCATGTCATCATCGAAGTGAACGCGGCACCCGGCCTCGATAACTACGCAACCATGGGGCGGAAGCAACAGCGCATCGTGGAGGACCTGTATGGCAAGGTGCTTCTGGCGCTCCTCAAGTGAACAAAAAGCCGGTGGGTAAGAACCCGCCGGCTATTTTTTTGAGAGAAAGAACACGATGGAAGCTACCAATCCATCGTTTCTAGGAGCGCCCAGGTGATGTCATCAGAGGACTCGATCTCTAGGGATGGTGGAACTTCAAGAGTGATCGTGTCCTCGGGATGTTGAAGGACTCTCCCGGCTCCTCGCCAAGATGTACGACGTTTCCAGTCCATTAGACTGCTCCGTACGATGCCTCCAGGAATTTCCGTGGTTGCATGTAAGACGGTTTCGTCTCTGCAGACGATTCCGACATGCCCAACGCGCGCCTGCTCATGTCCGATTGGTGGACAGACGGGACCGGCCGTAAATACGAGATCTCCAGGGCGAATCGCATCCATGTGGACACTGATCGCCATGATTTTTTGATGAGCGGCTCGACGAGGGACGCGAATGCCTCGTTGAGCATAGACCCATTTGATGAATCCAGAGCAGTCCATCTCTGTGGGCGCTTGGCTCATGCGGGCGCCACGTTTATATGTGGAGATCCCGACCGCTTGCTCGGCGGCCTGTACGACATCGATGTCGAGAGTCTTGAAGCCGAGTTCACTCAACTTCCGAACAATGTCACGGCGTTGAAGAGGGATATCAACGGAGGAAAGATCGAATGCGCAACGGTTTCCGGCGGCCTGAATATACAAGATTTTCTCCTTTTGAGTTGTAGAATGAGATTCAGAGAATTGACTGCTCTAGGCCGGCTGGTCTAGATTTCCCCGGACCACGTACGGTGTTGCCGTGTATGAAGCATGGCGAGTAGGATACTGATGGATGTTGATTTTGTCGAGACTCAAGTAATTGATCTTCTATGAAAAAAGTGGGGAAAACCGTGATGACCATTGTTGTCGTCTTCATGTTGATTTCGATGGTGATGTCACTCGTCCTGCCGTTTGGAATGATGTTCTAGTCATCACGCATGCCAAAGCGCTGGGTGTTGCCGGAGGAACGGCGAATGGATGTCGCGGCGCTTGCGAGTGCCGCGGGAGGACCGGATTTGCATCCGATTGGATTGGCGTTGTTTGCGCGACGTGGACTGACGACGCAAGAGGAAATTGATTTGTTTCTTTCTCCCGAGTGGGAAGGTGGTGTCCATGACCCGGCGTTGTTTCGCGGTATGCCGGCGGCGGTTGAACGGATTTTTTTTGCATTGGAAAACGGAGAGCAGATTACGGTTCATGGAGACTATGATGCGGATGGTGTGACGGGGAGTGCCGTTTTGATCACGACATTGAGAGAGCTCGCATCGCGGATGAAATCTTCGGCGAAGATCGACGCGTATATTCCGCATCGCGATAAAGAAGGATACGGATTACACCCCGCGACAATCGATGTGTTGTCTGCCCGCGGAACGAATTTAATTATCACGGTTGATTGTGGAATTGCGTGCGTTGATGAAATTACGTACGCCAAAGAAAAACAGATCGACACAATCGTCGTCGATCATCATCAGTTCGGCGAAACACTCCCGGATGGAATCTTGATTCATCCGAAACTTCCCGGAGAGTCGTATCCGTTCCCGCATCTCGCCGCCGTCGGTGTGGCATGGAAGCTTGCGTGCGGATTGCTCGGTGAAGCGAAGAAGCGAGAGTTGGGAATCCCAGACGGCTGGGAAAAATGGCTTCTCGATCTTGTGGCGATCGCCACGGTGACAGATATGGTTCCTCTTGTCGGAGAGAATCGCGTGTTGGAGCGTTACGGCTTGATGGTGATGAATAAGACCAAACGACCAGGAATGAAAGCGCTTCTGAACGTCGCGGGGATGGAAGGAAAAAATATTGATAGCGAAACCATCGGATTTACGATCGGTCCACGGATCAATGCGGCAGGAAGAATGGATCATGCACTTCTCGCGTTGAATTTGTTGCTTTCAGAGAACGATGAAGAGGCTACACGCCTCGCAGAAGATTTGGAGGCATGTAATCGAGCGCGGCAAAAGATGACCAAACAGATGATGGATCAAGCCGCAGAGCAGATCGAGGCGACGGAGGATGATTCGATCGTTGTCCTCCATGCGGAGAATTGGTCCCCTTCGTTGGTTGGTTTGGTTGCGGGTCGGTATCTCGATCAAACCGGCAAGCCAACAATTGCGATTGGCCGTCATGAAGATCGTTGGGTTGGCTCGGGTCGATCATTTGCGGCGTACGACATTACCGAAGCTGTGAAGCGCGCCGGAGAAGGTTGGCTCACGCATGCAGGTGGTCACGTCCAAGCGTGTGGATTTTCATTTAGTAAAGAAGGCGCCCTCGAAATATTCATTGAAGCATTGCGAAAAGATGCGATTGAACGATTGAAAGATGCAGATCTTTCTCCGATTCTTCCGGTTGATGCAGAAATTACGTTGGAAGATGTGGATTGGCGATTGATTGAAACCGTTCAGCGTTTTGAACCGTTTGGAGAGGGGAATCGACGTCCGGTGTTTGTTTCTCGTGGCCTCGAGGTCGCTTCTATCGCGCTCATGGGCTCTACACAGAATCACGTTCGCGCCATTCTGCGTTCCCCAGGCGGGCGTATGCAGCCGTTTATCGGATTCAAGTTCGGTCCGCGAATCGAAGAGTTTCAGCTCGGAAGCAAGATCGATGTCGCGTATGACGTTGGAATCAACGAATGGAACGGAAGAAAGGATATCCAATGTAAGTTGGTTGATGTAAAATCCGCCTCATGAGTGAGGCTTCGAGTCCTGTTCAGAAAACACATGGAATTGCGGATGTCCCGCGATTTTTTTGGACGCGTATTCGTTCACGCTTCGGTCTGGTGTTCGCTGTGCTGTTTTTCGGAGCGATCGGGGAAGTCTTGCGCAGTGTCATCGCTCCGATTTGGCTGAAGAAGTTCGTCGATACGGTGACGAATGTCGCCACGCTTTCGGACCCTGTCCAAACCTCGCTTCTCGTTCTTCTCACGGCGGCCGGGATTCGCGTACTCGGGACTCTGTTTAATCATATAAAATTTCTTTGTAATACCAAGCTACAGCCCGTCGTCATGCACGAGATGCTTGGTGATGCGATGGAAAAGACTTTGCGTCTTTCGCATCGTTTTTTCGCGGATAACTTTTCTGGTGCGCTGATCCGAAAGATCACACGCATCGCGGGAAATTTCGAGTCTCTGATGGATATCGCGATGACAGATATCTGGGGGATCCTTCTTTCCATTGGGGGAATTTTGATTGTCGTGACACCGCGCTTTCCGCTCATCGCATTGCTTATTGTGGGATGGATGATTCTTACGGTCCTCGTAAAGACGCTGTGGATTCGCCATCGAACACCGTATTTCGCCGAATATTCGCGTCTCGATTCGTTGGCTGGCGGGATGATGACGGAAGCATTTACGAATGTGAGTACGGTTCAATCATTCGCCAGAACTTCATCTGAGGTTTCGAATTTTATTCGTGCGGATAAAAAGGCGACCGTTCAGATGGTTCAGAATTGGATCGCGCATGCGCATGTTGATCTCATTAATTTTGCATTGAACTTAGTTCTGGAAGTTGCGGCTATGGGAAGTATGATCTCTCTCCTTGTCGCGGGTGACGCAACGGTCGGAGATCTCGTTCTCGTGCAAAGTTTTCTCGCCATTGCATTTACGAAGTTGGAATATATCGGACGTCTCCTGCGCCGTGGGTCAGAAGCGGCAACGCAGATCGCGGAGGCGCTTGATGTGATGGATCGGGTTCCGGAGATTCAGGATGTACCGAATGCGAAAAAACTGCGTGTCACGAAAGGGGAGATTGTTTTTTCCGATGCATCTTTCGGCTATCTGGATGAAGCCATGATTCGAGCATTGAATCTGACAATCGCCTCGAAAGAACGAATCGGGCTCGTGGGGCCATCCGGTGCGGGAAAATCAACTCTGACAAAACTGCTTTTGCGGTTTTATGACGTTCAAAGCGGAGAAATTCGCATTGACGGACAGAATATTTCTGAGGTCACTCAAGAGAGTCTTCGAAAATCGATCGCGTATGTTTCGCAAGAGCCCGTGCTCTTCCATCGTTCGTTGTATGAAAATATTGCGTACGGAAAGCCAGGAGCTTCCATGAAAGAGGTTATCGCTGCCGCGAAAAAAGCGCACTGTCATGAATTTATTACGGCACTTCCAGAGGGATACGAATCCACGGTGGGTGAGCGGGGCGTAAAACTTTCTGGAGGTGAGCGTCAACGCGTGGCGATCGCCAGAGCGATTTTGAAAGATGCGCCGATTCTCATGCTGGATGAGGCAACGTCTTCGCTTGATTCCGAATCAGAGGCATTGATTCAGGATGCACTCAGTTCTCTCATGAGAGATAAGACCGTAATCGTGATCGCGCATCGACTTTCAACAATCATGCAGATGGATCGAATTATTGTCATTGAACAGGGTGGCATCACGGATACGGGCACACATAACGAGCTCTTGAAAAAAGTTGGGATGTATCAAAAACTGTGGGGCATTCAGGCGGGAAGTTTTCAAACGACATGAAACTCATTATCTACACCGACGGTGGCGCACGAGGGAATCCGGGACCGGCAGGTATTGGTGTGGTCGTGAAAGATGAAGAGGGGAAAATTTTGGAGGAGCACGCCGTCTACCTCGGTCCGACGACGAATAATCAGGCCGAATATCGAGCCGTGATTTTGGCGTTGGAGCGAGCGTTGGCGCTCGGAGCGACGTTTGTGGAGGTCCGTTCAGACAGTGAATTGACCATGAAACAGGCGAGCGGGGAGTACAAGGTGAAAAATGCGGAATTAGGAAAGAGATATTTGGAATTAAAGAATTTGGAAACACAGTTGGGCGGAAACGTGCGATATCGGCATGTTCGTCGTGAGCTGAATACGGAGGCGGATCATCTCTCAAACGTCGCGATGGATGAGGGGACAGGAAAACGGAAGAAATAAGCCTGTGGATAACGGCAAGGAAGACGATTTTTGTGATACACTCAGGAGGAATGCTGACCTCTCCGCGTCGAACCGTCTCGACCAAACGCCGCGCCGCTGAACCAACGGGTTTTTCGCGTCCGTCATGGCTTTGGCGATGGCACCATCTCATCTCTGGATTCGTATTGTTTTTTGGAGTCGGGATGATGCTTGGTGCATTTCAATACAGCACGGTTAAATTTCCCGCAGTCGCCTCAGCAAGTGAAAATCTCACGGGATGGATTTGGGCGGATCCGGCTGGATGGATTTCGGTGAATAGCGATAACCCGTGTACAGGATCTTGCGGATCGTACGGCGTGAACATGACCTCGCCCGCGCGAACGATTACGGGATTTGCGTGGTCAGATGTTTCTGGATGGATTTGTTTTGGAGCTTCTTGCAGCGCTGTCCCTGCATGTTCCGGAACTCCTCCGGCGGGCGCGTTGACGGCGTATGCCGACACGGGTGCAGGAACGGCTCAGCTCCACGGATGGGCAAAAATTTGCAATCAAGGAAACGATGGGTGGATCTCGTTGAACTGTACGGATGTGGCTGGCGCGTGTGTGGCGGCAACTCCGTATTATCGCGTGGTTTTTAATCCGTCGTCTGGATATTTTTCTGATGCAGGTGTATCGGGAACATCTTTTGCGTGGAATGGAACAAGCATCGGAACGGGATTTGGATACATGGATTTTCAGGGCGTGCGTATTCGCGGAGAAGGTCCTCCGCAATGTAACGATGGATTGGATAACGACGCGAACGGACTCAGGGATTGCCAGGAATCCAGCTGTTCTGCGGAATCGAATTGCACAGAGAATCTCGTCAACGGAAATTGTGCGGATGGAATTGATAACAACTTGAATGGGCCGCGAGACTGTCAGGAAGTCGCGTGTCAGTCTGCACCGTCCTGCAATGAGTCTGCCGGAAATGGAACGACCTGTGATAACGGGTTTGATGACAACGGAAACGGTCAGATCGATTGTCTGGAAGGGGCGTGTGCGGGATACCCGACTTGTTCACTCGCGGGTGAAGCGGCGTGTGGAACGGGATTGGATGCGTGTTGCTCCAATGGAACGGATGACGACTCCAACGGTCCGGTCGATTGTGCGGATACGAGCTGTCTTCCAGCTCCGGTGTGTACGCCAGCTTGGCTCGCGGCAAAATTTGGAAATGTCTACGCTCAGCAGGGAATTACGGGTCAAGAACCGGTTGGTGAAGGTCAGGCAGGTTCCAGTGCAACGTATTGTCTGTCCTCACAAGGAGCGATTACAGGATTTGAAAGTGCTGCGGGTTGTACCGAATCTGGATCGCAGACGCTTGTACTCCCGAAAGAAGAAACGGGATATCAGGGAACGTTGGGGAGTCTCGATATTCCTGGAATCATGAATGGTCGATATGGTCAGGTTGTGACGTTCACTGGCGTGATTCCGGATGTGTTGGATGGAAAAGTGTACAAAGCAACGGGAAATATCGCGCTCGGTGCACGCCAATTTCGCAATGGAACCGGTGCGACGCAACGTGGAAACGGACTTCTGATTGTTGAAGGTGATCTTACGATCACGGGGAATCTTTCATATCAATCAAACACACTTTCGCAGTATCTTCGAAATCTTGCCTCGTTTGGCGTCATCGTGAAGAAACGTTCAGATGGAACCGGAGGAAATATTTACATTCAACCTGGCGTGACGGATTTAGTGGGAGCCTATTTTGCTGAAGATACGATTTATACGGGAACGGTCGCCGTGGGAACGGATCAGCCGTTGCGCGTGCTTGGGTTAATGGCCGCCTATCGGATGAATCTTCAGCGGAATTATCGCGATCCGGTTCGTGCGGCGGAAGAGATTGTGTTTGATGGTCGTGCGGTTGCGAACCCACCACCAGGGATGCAAGAAGTTTCTCAGTCTCTTCCAACGTCACGTGACGCCTTCTGATATGGGTTTTTTCTCCAAAGCACCACAAAAACAAAGCTACATCGGCCTCGACATCGGAATGTCGGGGATCAAACTTGTTGAGCTCATGAACGAAAAGGGGCGTGCCCGTCTGGTGACCTACGCGTACTCAGAACTTCCGACAACGTTCGAGAGAGCGTTCACGGATGATGCGGACAAGATGGCGACATTCCTGAAAAAGATGATCGCTCAAGCAAAGTGCACGACGAAAACGACGATCTCTGCGTTGCCGATTTCATCCGTGTTCTCTTCGATTATCAGCGTTCCTGCGGCAAATGAAAAAGAATTAAAGGAGGCGATTCTCTGGCAAGCGAAAAAGTTGATTCCGGTTCCGCTCGAAGAAATCTCGTTGGACTCGAAAACGATTGATAGCGCGTCCGGTTCTGAAGCAGGAAAGAAGGTGACGCGTGTGTTGCTGACAGGCGCGCCAAAAAACTTGGTCGACAAGTACATCTCGTTGATGAAGAAGGTTGGACTGGAATTGATTTCACTCGAAACCGAAGCATTTGCGCAGATTCGCTCGCTCATCGGAAAAGATCGTTCGAGCATCATGGTGATTGATATTGGAGCGGCGAGAACGAACATCTCGATCATCGAACGTGGGATTCCGTTTCTGAATCGTTCGATCGCGACGGGTGGATTGGCGATCACACAGACCATTTCTAAGACGCTGAGTATCACTGCTGAGCAGGCTGAAGCGATGAAGCGCGATATTCGCGCGATGCAGACGTTTGCGCAGGCGGGAGATCTCAATCCGATTTTGACAACGCTTTTGAAGCCGATTCTCGACGAAATCCGATACTCATTCAATTTGTATCAAGGTCAAACGGAAGACGGACAGCAAAAGCGCATCGATAAAATCATCCTCACGGGTGGTGGAGCACTTCTCCCGAATCTTCCCGAGTTTCTGACATCACTCATGAACGTGAATACGTATCTGGGTGATCCGTGGGCGCGAATTGTGTATCCGACAGACTTGCGTCCGATTCTGGATGAGATTGGTCCGCGGTTCAGCGTTTCGATCGGGTGTGCCATGAGAGATATCGAATAATCAACATGTCTGATGGAATCTCGCTCCTCCCAGAGGAACAGCGAAAAAAAGAAGACCTGATGAAGAGCGCCGCTGCGGCAAAGCCTCAAGCCGCAAAGGAGCTCTCGTTTTCGATTCCAAAAGAAGAAGGGGATGACATCGAAATCATCGAGATTGATGAAGGAGAGATCGAGCAGGTGCTTGAGAGTGAGCCACCACTGACACGTTTTATCTACAAAGCGACATCGTTTTTTGATGAGCTTCGCGAGAAAATGTTTCAGCCGCAGGAATCCGAGCCGCCACCGAAACTTCCCCCGCAATTCTTCACCCCACCAAAGCCGGCCGCGAAACCCGTCACTCCATCCGCTCCAGGAGCCGCGCCCGCGCCGGTCCCGTCTGGAGCTCAGGCCGCTGTGGCGGTGCCAGCAGGAGCGAAGCCTCAGCCCTTGTCCGCTTCGCTGAAAACGAAGGCTGTCGTGAAACCGTTTAAAGCGACTCCGCGGCGTGTGCGCGTCATCAAGCGTGTTCGCAAACCAATTCACGTGAGCTTTGTTTCGGAGAATGATCTTCAGCTCATGCGGGTCGATATTCCGCGTCGCCAGTTCACACTTGTCGGGCTCGTTGTCTTGCTGGGGATTTTGGTTGGGGGGAGCGCGTATGCGTTGAACAATCAGTCGACTTCTGCAAAATCCGAGCTCGCGAAAGCGGATGCTCAGCTCACTTCTGTACGTGGAGAGATCCAATCAAAGTTGGGAGATTGGAAAACGTTTCAAAACTTGGAACCAAAACTTCGTGCGCTGTCTGGATTGTTGGATGCGCACCTTTCTCCGATGCAGTTATTGGAACGCATCGAGCAGGCAACGCTCCCGACGGTCACGTATCAATCATTCAGTTTAAGTCCGGATAAACGAGTGACGTTATCGGTGACATCGGATGGATTTGAAACGGCGGCGGCGCAGGTTGCGTTATTTCAGCGCTCTGATTTTGTGAAAAAGGTTGAAGCGACGGGATACACGGCATCGTATGATCCTCCGGATGCTCCACGTCCAAAATCTGTTGAGTTCCAAATGATCGTGACGTTGAACGACGAGATCCTGCTCGTTTCACCGCCGGTTGCGGCCGCGAACTAATATGCCGGAAGAACTCACACAAAATCTGATCGCCGGCAATGAAGGAGAAGCTTCTACGCCAGAGATCGAACCGCAGAAAAAGCCGGAAAAAACATTCCGGCCATCTCCATATTTTGTGGAATACTATGGAGCGATTGTTCTCCTCGTGATCGGATTGGCTGTGGCTTCTTCTGTTGTTTTTCTTCGCCCAATCATTACAGAGATCAAGGCCGTGAATGCTGAAATCGAACAACGTATTCTCACGCTCGAAGACGAGCGTCGATATCTCTCCACACTTGAGCAGTCGGTCGCCGCCGCGCAGTCGATCCCATCAGACACGCTTCAGAAAGTGGAAACCGCGTTGCCGGATGAATCTTCGATTCCATCGCTCTTGCTTCAGTTCGGTGATGCGGCCGGACGTCACGGGTTGAAGATCGATAACATCAGCTTCACAGATATTCGTCCGTTGGGAACAGGACCGGGCGTCAGAGCCACGTCAACGAATGTGTTGCCGGTTGATATTACGGTCGCGCTTCGTGCGCGGAACTATCTCGATGTGAAACGATTTTTGACGGATGTGGAATCGAGTTTGCGTCTTCTCGATGTGACGGGAATGTCCTCCGGTGTCACGGGTAGTGAGCTCGCCTACACGTTGCAGTTTCGCGCGTACGTGTTTTCTCCACAGACTCGACCAACGCCATGAGCAATCACATCGCACCCTCCATTTTTTCGCGCCTCCTGATGGTGGTCGCCGGGCTTTTGGTGATCGTGTTTACGTATTGGATGATTGCGACGCTCGTGGCGCCTGGCGTCGCGCCAACCCCGCCCGGCTCGCGCGGATCGGTGATATTTGATGCAAAATTGGACGTTTCTCGCAACGAGACATTTTTTCGCATGAGACCGCTCGGTCCGCTGGATCCGAATCGCCCGACGACGGGCCGTCCAAATCCGTTTGTCCCGCCGGTTGCGCCAACACTCGCAACATCGACGCTTCCAGCGCTCGTTCCAACGACAACCGAGTCGATCGTCATTCTTCCCACCACCTCCACGTCGCCGGAGCTCTCGCAATAATATGGAAGATCCGCTCCTCGACGCCTTGATCGCAAAAAAACTTATTGACGCAAAATCTGCGAGCATTGCGCAGGATTTGGTTTCACGTGGAAAAACATTGGAGCAGGCTCTCGTTGGGGGAAAATATGTGACGGATCAGGATTACGCGAAAACCAGATCTGAGGTTTTGGGATTGCCGTATGTCGATCTCACGGAACGCGTGATTCCGAAAGAAACGTTAGAACTTCTTCCACCGGCGACCCGAGAAACGTATCAAGCCATTCCAACCTCATTTGATGGAACGACGTTGGAAATCGCATTGCTTGATCCGCAGGATTTTCGCGCGGTTGAAGCGTTGGAATTTTTGGCGAGCGAGCGTGGGTGGAAATTGAAATACGTCATCGCCCCAACAAACCAAGTTCAGAGTCTTCTCAAAAAGTTGAAAGGTCTTGGCGCAGAAGTGGCGACGGCGCTTGCGCAGGCAAAAGGAAAGTTCGATCTTCGATCATCGGAAAAGCCGGAAGAGATCGGCCAGCTTGAAGAGATTTTGAAAGGCGCGCCAGTTTCGCGGATGATTTCCATCATCATGCGTCACGCGGTTGAGGGTGGCGCATCAGATATTCACATTGAACCGATCGGAAACGAATCGCGTATTCGATATCGCATTGACGGCGTTCTTCGAACGTCGCTCACGCTTCCGATTTACGTGCATCCTGCATTGGTCTCGCGCGTGAAAGTTCTGGCTAACCTCAAGATCGACGAAACGCGCGTTCCGCAGGACGGTCGCATTACGCAAGAAATCAGCGGAAAAAAGATCGACTTTCGCGTCTCGACACTTCCGGTCGTCGATAATGAAAAAGTGGTGATGCGTGTGCTCGACACGTCTGTCGGTGCGCCAACGCTAGAGCAACTCGGTTATCGAAAAGAATACGTCGCGGTCATCAAAGAGCAGATCAAGAAACCGTACGGCATGTTTCTCGTGACCGGTCCGACGGGTTCGGGTAAATCAACAACATTGTTCGCGATTCTTTCCATGCTGAATGCGGATGGCGTGAATATCTCCACGCTGGAAGATCCGGTGGAATATTACATTCCGGGAGTCAACCAATCGCAGGTTCGTCCAGAAATTAACTACACGTTTGCCACTGGTCTTCGCGCGCTTTTGCGTCAGGATCCGAACGTGATCCAGGTCGGTGAAATCCGCGACCGAGAAACGGCGGAGCTCGCGATCCACGCGTCACTTACGGGGCACCTCATGTTCTCGACGCTCCACACGAATGATGCACTTTCGATCGTTCCACGTCTCGCAGATATGGGCGTTGAACCGTTTCTCCTCGCGGCTACATTAAACCTTGGTATTGCTCAGCGCCTTGGGAGAAAAATCTGCGTGCATTGCAAAGAACCGCAAGAAATAGATCCGGCAACAATGGCCAAGGTCACGTCGGAGATTCCGCAGATTCCGAAAAAATATTTCAATGAAAAGATGAATCAGGCGGGGCCGTACACGTTCTATCACGGCAAAGGATGCGCGCGGTGTGGCAATTCAGGATATCAAGGCCGCGTTGCCGTGGCGGAAATGATTGTCTTTGATCTGCCGGCGCGGAAGCTTGTCGAAAAAGGATTCGCGATTCAAGAAGCTCGGGCCGAGGTTGCACGACAAGAAATGTTGAATATCCGTCAGGACGCGCTCTTAAAAGCGCTTGAAGGCGTGACGACGTTAGAGGAGGTCTTCCGCATTTCTCAGGATACGCAGGAGGACGCCTAGCGTGTACAATGTTCTCGTATGGCGAAACAACGCGTTTTGTTGGTTGAGGATGATGGGTTTCTCGCAAGTATTTATGCGCAGAAACTTGAAGTCGAAGGATACGACGTCTCTTTCGCGACGAACGGAGAAGATGGTCTGAAGCTCGCGCAGAAGGATCATCCGGACCTCATCTTGATGGATATTCTCATGCCAAAGATGGATGGGTTTGAGATGCTCGAGCGTTTGAAAGCGGATGATACGACGAAAGCGATTCCGGTTCTCGTGCTTTCGAACCTCGGACAAAAAGAAGATGTTGAACGATGTATTAAGCTCGGTGCGGCAGGATACGTGATCAAGGCGCATTCGTTGCCGCATGAAACCGTGAAGCGCATCAAAGAAATTTTGCATGCCGTCGTTTAAATACCGCGCTCGATTGCCGGATGGGCGATTGAACGCCGGCATTATCGAAGCCGAATCGGAAGAATCTGCGAATCAAGCGCTCCAGGAGCGGGGGATGGATATTCTTCTTTTGGAACCGTATAAAGGTTTTGAAGCCGCATCAAAAGGATTGGTCACGTTTTTGAACCGCATCTCGGCGAAGGATCTCGTCATTGTCACGCGAACACTTTCGGTGATGGTTTCGGCATCCGTTCCGCTGACGGATTCTGTTCGGAATATCGCGCGACAAACCGTGAATCCGAAACTTCGGAAGATCCTCACGGATGTTGCGAACGAAGTTGAGGGTGGTGGCCAGATTTCAGATGCGTTTGAAAAATATCCGCAGGTTTTCTCAGGATTTTTCGTGAACATGGTGCGTTCGGGAGAAACCACGGGTCAGCTCGCCGAAGTGTTGGAATATCTCGCAGATCAGCAGGAAAAAGATTACGACCTCTCTGCCAAGTTGAAGGGGGCGATGATTTATCCCGCGTTTATTCTCTCTGCGATGGGGATCGTCGGGTTTGTGATGATGTCATTCGTCGTTCCGAAGCTTGTGGGCGTTCTGGAGCAGGCGGAAGTTGAGCTTCCGATTGCGACGCGTATTTTGATTTCCGTTTCTAGTTTTTTTGAAAGCTATTGGTGGTTGGTGTTGATTCTGACGGCACTCACGGCGGTAGGGGTCAAGATGGGGATTTCAACCCCATCCGGAAGAATCATTTGGGATCACATCAAATTACGCATTCCGGTTTTTGGAAAGCTGTTTCAACGCGTGTACGTCGTTCGGTTTTCTCGCTCACTCGCAACGCTCATGAAGGGTGGTGTGGATCTCGTTGGCGCCCTCGAAATCGTGGCAGGCGTCATGGAGAACGCGGTGTGGAAGCAGCTCGTGTTCGAAACCATTCGCGAAGTGAACGATGGAAACTCGCTCACGACCGCTTTTGAACGCAGTAAGCTTGTTCCAACCATGATGGTTCAGATGCTTGCGATCGGAGAAGCAACGGGAAAAACGCAGGAAATCCTTCTTCGTCTTTCCTCCTTCTTTTCACGCGAAGTCGATAACGTTGTTGCAAACCTCGTTGCGTTGATTGAACCGCTCATTCTCATCATTCTCGGTGTGGGTGTCGGTGGAATGGTTTCGGCAATTCTTTTGCCGCTCTACAGTCTTTCCTCGGGTGGATAGCTCAAAGTGTCATTCCCGCGCAGGCGGGAATCCGGATCGCCCGATTACAAGCCAGTTTCCCGCCTGCGCGGGAATGACAGGTTAAAGAGAGATTGTGGATAACTTCAAGAGAAAATGCGCAACGATGCTATACTTCGGGCATTATTCTTTCACTCATCTCATCAGCCCTCAATCGTCTCGTATGACGAAACAAAAAGGTTTTACACTTATTGAACTTCTCGTCGTGGTCGGCATTATCGGCCTTCTCGCGACGCTCGCTGTGGTTGCGTTTGGTAATGCTCAGGTTCGTGCTCGTGACGCGAAGCGCGTTGCGGATGTTCGCGGAATTGTCGCGGCATTTGCGGCGGCGTATCAGGATGATGCGAACGTGTTGCTTTGTAACGGAAACGCGGCGATTTCTGGGATTACGTTGATTAACGCGATCCGCATTAAGACGGGTGTTTCGTGTGCCGCCGGTACGGATGTGACCACGACATACGTGAACCTCGCCAACGTGAAGGATCCACGCTACTCCAACGTGTGTGCCGCGATCGTTCCGGCCGCAACGTGTGACTACTCCGTCAACAACGGTGCAACGGCCAGCTCCTATACGATTGGATTCGTTACGGAAGGCGCCGCAGTTCAAGGATTGGGTGCTGGAACATTCCACACAGCCAACCAGAACGGAATCGTGAACTAAGGTTCATCTCCGCCGTTTTTAGCCGCCGTGGATTCGTCCATGGCGGTTTTGTTTTCGGTGTCTGTGCGGTACACTGTCTCCATTCTATGGAAGCACAATCTGCACAAAGTACGGGGTTTGATCCACGAAGTGGGCATGGTGAAGCGTCAACGATTCCTGAAGAGATCAAACGATGGAGTTGGGGCGCGTTTTTCCTCTCTTGGATTTGGGGGATCGGGAATCGCACGTGGATGTCATTGATCGTCTTCGTTCCGCTCGTCAACGTGGTTGCGCCGATTATTTTGGGATTGAAGGGAAACGAATGGGCGTGGAAGTCAAAGTCGTGGCCGTCCGTGGACGAGTTTCATAAAACCCAAAAGAAGTGGGCGCTCGCCGGCGTGATTGTATTCGGCGCTTCTCTTGCGATCGCGATCGGAGCGATTGTGCTCGTTTTGATGTTCGGGAAACCCGTCACTCCGTCTTCCGAGTCCATGGTCCCGACGTGGGAACAAGAGTCGGATTCAGAATTTGAAAGCATGTTCGATGAAGAAATGATGGAGCCGCAGGTGATCGAATGGAAGTCCTACGATTTTCCAGAAGAGGAATTTTCGATTGATTTTCCTCAACAGCCGGATCAGGAAAACGGGAGTTACGAGAATCCGGATGGAGAACAGGTTTTGACCACGATTCACAGCGCCGATGAGGAAACGACGGGATATTTTGTGGCCATTGAGCAATTTTCTGAAGAGCTTTCGACATCTCCGGAGGCGGATGTCATTGCGCGGTTTCGTGAATCTCTGAGCAATGTCGAGAAATCTATCGAAGGAGCTTCTATTGCTAGCACTGAACCGACCACGTTCATGGGGGCGCCGGCACTTCGATATCTCATGATGATTGGGGCGGATCGAGTGGAAGAAGGGATCTTCGTTCAAAAGGGTTCACGAATCTATACGGCGGCCGCGGAATACGATGCAGGATCAAAGCCGGCAGAATTTGAAGCTTTTCAATCGTCGTTTGAACTTAAATAGTTGATATGTTGAAACGTCTACGTTCTGGCTTCACGATTCTGGAAGCCCTCGTCGTCATCCTGGTCGTTGGGATCTTGGCGTCTATCGCCGTCTATTCTCTCAGTGTAACGCGAGCGAGTAATCGGGATGCGAAGCGCATTTCCGATGTGAGCGTGATTCGTGCGGCGTTGACTCAGCACTGGCTTCAGAAGGCGAGTTATCCTTCGACCGAAGCGGTTGATCTTGGACGACCGGGCGGTGGAGCGGAGCGGCTCACAGCGAGTGGGTTTGTCGCCTCAGACAGTTCAACGTCTCCCGTATTTCTGGAAGTTGTTCCGATCGGTCCGCGATCTGGGGAATACTATCGATATCATGGCGCCGCAAGCGGATATTCCTTGCAATTCCGCACGGAGCGCGCCACGGCCTACGGCCCTCCAGGCGTGTATTACGCGCATACCGACGGCGTAGATCAGGAAGACGTAGAAAAATAGACAATGATTTTGGAGCGAGCCGTTGGAATCGTGTTTGCGTGCATCCTTGGGCTCATCTGGGGATCGTTCGCGAACGTTGTCGCTATTCGTTGGCATGAAAACGCCTCCTTGTGGGGGCGTTCTGTGTGTCCGGGATGCAGGCGGACATTGCGGCCGAGACATCTTGTTCCGGTTCTTTCTTGGATTTGGCTGAGAGGGAAGTGTGCGGATTGTAAAAAGAAGATTCACATTCAGTATCCGCTGGTTGAGTTGCTCTGCGGTGTTCTTGGGGCGATCGCCGCGTTGAGATTCGACCCGATGGGTCCCGAAGCGCTCCGATTCTGGTTCGAGTTTGTGATTTCGATGGGATTGATCGTTCCGGTGGTGATGGATCTTCGCTGGAAAGAAGTTCCCGTGGAATATCTCGCCGGGCTGACGGTGATCGCGTATGGATTCGGGATCGCGTTGTTTGGAGCGGATCTCAGCGTCTTTAAAGGAACGAATGGATTTGTCGCCGTACTCCTTTCTCCATTTGTCGCCATGTCCATTCCGGTCGCGTTTTTTGGAATTCAGTATCAACTTTCGCAGGGGCGATGGATTGGTGCCGGTGATCTGTGGATCGGGGCGTTGATCGGCGCGGTCGCAGGTCGTCCGGCGATGGCGTTGATCGGAATGTATTTTTCGTATCTTCTCGGCGGTGGCGCGGCATTGATCGGATATCTCGCCGGAGTTTTTCGTCGGGGTGACCGATTGCCATTCGCACCCGCGCTCGCAGGGGGTACACTGCTCATGATGTGGTTTGGCGAGTCGGTTCTCGCATGGGTTTCTGGGATCTATGTCTAAGTCGCACGGATTTACACTCAACGAAGTTTTGATCAGCGTCTTTATTTTGGGGCTGATTGCTTCGGCGTCTGTGGTGAATCTGCGAACCGCGCGTCAACGTGATGAGCTCGAGTCTGCGGTTCGTGTGATCGCCGCAGATTTACGCTCCCTTCAATCTCGCGCGCTCTCGGCACAAAATGTGAAATCCTGTCTGGCGGGTGCTGTGCGTCAGGTGTGCGAGCTTTCTCAGGCCGGATGTACCGGCGCCTGTTCGGACGCGTCACCGATTGCGGTTGGCGCACACTTCGCGCAGAACACGACGTCTTATACCTTGTTTGCGGAAGTGGAGCCGACGAAGAACGAATGGGAACAGACGGATGCGACCGAGGTTTTTTTGACGCGTGATCTTTCGAAAAGCGGAGGAACGAATACACAAATTACGACATTAAACGCTGGTGGAAGCCCGGTAGCTCAAACGGATATCTCTTTTCAGCGACAAAATGGCTCGTTGGGAATTGATGGATGTTATGCGCCATGCGCCAGTCCGGTGACGTTGGTGATCACGGTTGCTCATTCGATTTCTGGCGTGACACGCACGGTTTCCGCAAACGCCTACACAGGTCGTATTTCCATTGATTGATATGAGAAAACAATCCGGTCAAAGTATCATGGAACTTCTCATCGCGTTTGCGGTGATTAGCGTGGGATTGGTTGCGGCGGTGACGTTGATCTATTCCAATCTTTCTCTCGTGGATCGTGATAGCGACGAAGTGGTGGCGGTGAATCTTGCGCGTGAAGGCGCAGAAATCGCGAAAGCCTTGCGAGATGCAAACTGGCTTTCCGGTTCGGCATTTAATGCCGGATTTTCAAACGGATCCGATTACGTGGGAGTATTGGTGTGGAATGGTGTAATTTCTCCGCCGGTTTTTGATTTTTCTGGAGCGGATGATTTTACGAATCCAAACGCGATGATCGTACGTTCTTCAAACCCCTCTGCACCGGATTTTCTCGCAAGCGCGAATGCATCTCCTTCGTTCACCGGAACGTCAACCGGATTTATGCGTCTCATGACGTTTCATCCGATCTGCTCGGATCAGTCGATTTTGAATAATGGAGCGACGTGTGCGCCACTTGTGACGTCCGGGATTCGCGTGGAGTCGCGTATTCGTTGGGTTCGAAAAGGAACGCAAAAAGAAACCGTGATTTATGAAGACCTGTATGACTGGCGTTAAAAAATCCGGATTCTCGTTGTTCGAGATGTTGATCGTGGTCGCGTTGTTTTCGACCGCTGCGGTGATTCTGTCTCAGCTCTTCGTCTCGTTTAATCAACTGCATCGGAAAATCGCGAATGCGGCGGTTTTGAGTCAGGACATGCGTTTTGCGATGGAGCTACTGGTTCGTGCGGCACGAAATAATCGCATTGATTATTCCGCCTCACCAATTCCAGATCGAGCAAATTCGCTCACACTCGAAACGCCGACCGGCGGATCCATTATCGTCGCTCTCAGAAGCGGAGCAGATTGTCAGGACACCTCTGTGACAAATTGTCTGGCGCTATCGGTGGATGGTGGAACCGTTTGGCAACCGATTACGGCGCGTCGTGTGAATGTCACAAATTTTGATGTGTATGTCCGGCCCAGCGTTTCTCCGTTTGAAGGTGTTTCTGGCGGAGGATACGCAAGTGATCTTCAACCAT
>JAGOQY010000012.1 GCA_018063125.1 Patescibacteria group bacterium
GATCCGAACTCACGGCCGCGTACGCTTCGACCGGCATGGCCCCAAAATACGCGGGCGCATGACTCAGCGTGTGTGAAATGGAAACACGATCTTCTTCGGCAGGTGCATGCTCAACCAACGGAACACGACGAAGTGAAACAACATACGGACTCCGCTGGTGCTCCTCTCGACGAATAACAACCTTCGGCTCTTCTTTTGGCGCGTTCACGACGAGTCGCGCAACAGATTCAGAATCTAAGTTCGCAACGTGATCGATTGTCGGTTCGGCTGGAGTTGTTTCAGATAAAAATGCGACGGTTTCGCGGACACTCGGCGCCCGGCCACGTTTTGCTCCACGCGGAGTCAGCACCGTTATCCCTTCGCGCTCCACCACGGAAAATAGCTGATCTTCCAACGAAACAGGTCGTCGTGATTGCGACGAATTCGCCCGTGGGTCACGGGGTGATGATTCTGGTGTCAGTGCCTTCCTCCGGGGCATGAAATGTCTCAAGAAATCGACTCACGGATCGCTTGAAGAGTCTTCTCGGCGGACCGTCGCCAGCTATGGCGATGCGCGAGTTCCCGAGCGGAGCGAATGGCTTCCGCGCGAGTTTCCTGACCCCCAGACACAACACGTGATATCGCGCGAAGTATAGCATCGGAATCGCTGGGTTGAAAGAAGATTACGGACTCATTTCCCAAGACCTCTCGCAAGACGGGGATATCGCTCACCAGAGCCGGACATCCATGGGAAAGCGCTTCGAGCGGAGGGAGACCAAACCCCTCAAAACGAGAGGGAAAAACATATGCTGTCGCCCTTCGATAGAGGTCTGCTAGCCGTGCGTCATCCACAGAACCTAAAAACTCGATTCGCGGGAGTTTTCGTTCTTCCGCCAGACGGATCAACCGGTTCATGAACACATCTTTCTCGCCAACGATTCTAAGACGAAGGTCAGGATGCGCTTCAGCGACTACAGACCAAGCGTCGAAAAACGTTTCATGACCTTTGTGTGGATAGGCGGACCCGACCATGAGGAGATACGGAGGCTGTTCAGGAGGTTGAAGGACAGAATCGACATCCGGTACCGGCATCCCCTCCCCGATCACCACAATTTTAGATTCTGCAGAGCGATAAAACCGACGGATATCCGCGGCGACGTCCTCTGTGGGAACCAAAATCTTTTTACTTCCCCGAATCGCATGACTCAACACAATCCGATACCCAATCCGTTTGATGAGCTGAGTCAAAAATCCTTTCGTCGAAATCTTGGCGCTCGCTGGCTCGTGAAGAAGAAGTAAGTCATGAATCATCACCACGAACGGCGCACGGTACAACAGCGGAACGTTCCAGTGCGGGAAGAACACGACATCTGGACGAGTCGCAGAGAGAATATCTGGGAGCTTCGTCTGTTCTGCGACGCCGTACCAGGGAATCGCATCTTGCACGAGCGTAACCTCATCCGCGCCCTTCATCGGCTGGATCGCCTTCACCAACTCTTCCACCACACGACCGATCCCGCGCGTATTTGCCGGACCCATCATTCGAGCATCAATCGTGAGGCGCATTGAGAAGAAACGTACGGGATGGCAGATGAAATGGCAAGAAAATCTAGGCATGAAAAAACTCTCAAATGAGAGTTTTTTCATGGTGCCGAGGGCCAGGATTGAACTGGCGACGCAAGGATTTTCAGTCCTTCGCTCTACCACTGAGCTACCTCGGCGGGTTGGCTCTTGGATTCAGGAACGCGGAAATAGTAGCCGGAAACGGCGTGAATGACAAGCTCCCCATGGATCTTGCAAATCCCCACAAATCCTAGTAACCTGCTCGCACAAATGAATATGAGGGCGTGTAGCTCAGATGGTTAGAGCGTCACACTGATAATGTGAAGGTCCCTGGTTCGATTCCAGGCACGCCCACCATACAAAAACCCCCGTTTTCGGGGGTTTTTGTATGTCTTACGATTGACAAAACGCCCAAAATTAGCTAGGCTGGAATACCGTTCTTTACACAGAGAGGAGTTGCCATTGAAACCTGTTTTCACATCACTTCTGTTGGCCATGTGCGGCCTTCAGGTTTCTTGTATCTTGTTCCACGAGGATTGCTCAGAGGATCCGAGTCCGTGCGCTTGCCTGACCGGGCAGGAGCTCGATACCTGTCTCGACGGCACGACTGGCGGCGGCGCTCACGGTGCTGGCGGTCAGATCGAAACGGGAGGCTCTGGGAGTACCGGAGGAAGCGGCGGGACGTCGATTGTCACCGGTGGATCTGGTGGCGATGGCGGTACTGGCGGAAGCGGTCCCTGCCCTGGGCAGAAGCTCTGTGGGGAAACCTGTGTGGATCTTGATGATCCTGCCACCGGTTGCGCCGCAGAATCCTGCGATCCCTGCACCTACCTCGAACCAACCTGCACAGAAGGCGTCTGCGGAGGACCCTGCGGTCCGGTTCCAGACAACGATCTGTGGGCCTGCCTCGTGTACGGAACTTCTATTCCCACGGCAGATCAACACGTTGGGCTCGTTGGTGGGATCGCAGATCCGAACCTAGGGCAATCGATCACCGAGCATTTCTTCAATCCGATGGGAGGTTGCACCAACCCCGTCGCCGGAGAACCGTTCGCCCTGTGCTCGCTCGGAACACCCCCGCCGGAAGCGAACATCCAGTTCCGCGGTGCGCTCTTCGAAACGCCGGGCGAGGCCAGCATCCCCGGAACCTTCGACTGCGGGACGAGCACCTGCCAATCGAAGGTGTACATCTACTCAAACCAGGTCGAGGTCGGATGGCTCATCGAGAATATGGTGGATGGCGTCGTCATCCCCTATCTCTTGGAGCACTTTGATCCTCCGAACCTCCTTAACGTGCTCGTGGTACCGCCTCAATAGTCCACGCTGAACCCCGTTCCGACATGCTGTCGGGGCGGGTGTTTTTTATTTGTATACGAAAAAATCCCCAAAAATATGGAGATTTTTTCATGGTCGGGCTGGTGAGACTCGAACTCACGACCCCCTGCTCCCAAAGCAGGTGCGCTACCAACTGCGCTACAGCCCGATAGATGAATTGATCGCTATGCTAGCCTAGAACCCGCGAGTCGTCGAGGGCGTTGCCAGCTGGACCGTCTTTGGCTATGATGCCGCCACATCCAAAGAACAGGCGGGTATCGTATAGTGGCTATTATGCGACCCTTCCAAGGTTGAGAGAGGGGTTCGATTCCCCTTACCCGCTCCAATGAAAAAATCCCCAATTGGGGATTTTTTCATTGTGAGATTATTTCTTCTCCTCGCTTCGGATGATCGTAATCGAGGAACTTTCCGCCCCAGAGTCCGAAGCGATCGTGACGGCGATCTTTGCAGAATCTTTTTCGAAGACGAACAGAAACGAACCATTCGCACTGTACGTCGACGTCTGCGTCCAACCGCTGTCTTTCAACTTCTTGTCGTACCACTCTGCGACGGCCTTCGGTGCATCTGACGTCGCGAGCGAGATTGTCGCGTTCTTATCTCCGTTATCCGCCATCACGATGGCTTTGGCTTTTGCTCCGGCGTAAATCGGAACATCTTTGGGAAATGAAGACGGGATTTCGAGGTCCTCCCCCATCGCCATTTTGGAACCGGTCTCCGGATCCGTGAATACAGCCCCGCCATCCGTCGCATCCATCTTTACCTTTCCACCGGTCATTCCAGAAACGACACCTTCCGTCACTTTTTCTTTTGCCGCATCAATCGGATTCCAGCAACCCGCACCCACAAGCGACACAGCGACCAAGACAGGAACCAACGCGGAAGATGTAGAGATGTTCATAGGTTTTAAGAAAATCGTTCTTTATGCAGTCGAGCTTTACAATCCACACCTTCAGCTTCCAAAATCATTTTGATCGCATCCATGAACGGATTTGGCCCGCACATGAAATACTGCGCGGAAGAAAAATCTGTCACATATCTCGCCATCATCTCTCGAGTGAGACGTCCTTCCTCATGAGGCTCGGACGAAGATTCACGCGTGTAGACAAAGACGGTTTTGAGATTTGGATGTTCGCGCTCAAGATCGCGAAGCTCCGCAAGATATGACGTCGCGGCCGGAGATTTATTGGAATAAAAGTGCACAACCTGACGTGGATCGTTGGTGAGTGCCATCTCGCGAAGCATGCTTCGAAGCGGGGTCACACCAATCCCTCCAGAGAACAGGATAAGCGGATCTGTGCCCGGCCGCAATGTAAAAACTCCGTATGGACCTTGGAGGTTCACGAGATCTCCTTCTTTGAGACCGTGCGCGCGCTTCGTGAAGTCTCCGTAAATCTTGATTGCGAGCTCCAGCGACTGCTTCGACTCTGTCGGAGCGGTTGCAATTGAAAATGCGGCTCTCCCCCACGACGTTCCGTCCGGACTGAGAAGATGCATCATCACCCACTGACCCGCGATAAATGAAAACATCGGTTTTTCATCCGCGGGCTCGAGAACAAGTTCATACGCCTCTTCCGCCAACGGTCGGTTGGCGGTCACGCGAAACGGACGGAGCTCTGGGAGTGGCATGACTTACAACGGGATTTCGGTTCCGTCGTCTTCGTAGAGCTTGATCGCGAATACAGGGCAGGATCGCGCGGCTTCGATAATCACATCTCGCGTATCCATCGTGTCCGTCGACGAGGAAGAAATAACGTCACCCGCAGAGCCGTTCTCGGCGTCCGGAGCTTCATTCAAAATATAGGCCTTCCCGTCGGCGTTCAGCCCAAAGGTTTTTGCGCCGATAACGACACATGAGGCGGCGCCAATGCAGGCGTCCTGATCCACAACAATTTTCATATCGAAACGATCTTACCCCGCCTCCCCGTCCGGGGCAATCAGGCGAAGTATGGGGCGAGTTCGGAGTCTTTCGCGAGGAGTTCCACGTTCTTTTTTACCTGCTTCCAAAATTGCGGATGGTGGATCTCTCGACGAAGCCGAAACCAATGCCGGACGATCCGCGGCGGCTCTTGATGATGCGCGAGTTCGTGCGCCACGACGCGGAGAATCGCATCAAGCTGGCGTGGTTGCATGGTTCGCGGAGTATAGAGATCAATCGTGATCTCTTTTGAGCCGATGCGCGTGTATCCGAGACGGAGTGAGCGCAGTTTTCCACGGCCACGAACTCGACGTCGAAGCGGCTTGAGCTCGTACCCCGGCATCTCCAGTACAAAACACGCCCGTCTAAACAGATGTTCGACGAGCGCTTCGTGTCTCGGATCTAAAACGTCAGCCATTATGCGACGTCCATCTCTTTGGCCTTTGACGCGATTTCGGCGCGCTTTTCTGGCGTCTGGAGTTCTTTGACGTTCTGCCCGTGCATGCTCACCCCGTGCTTGATTGCGGCATCAACGGCTTCGTCGAGGTTGCGGCCCTTCATAATGGCGTTGCAATCCAGCCCGAAGTCGCGGCAGGCAATCACTTGAAGTCGTCCCTTCGGTCTCATATGCAAAAATTATGCCGGAAATACGAGGTTTTGGCAAGACGGGAACGGACGGGTACGCTTTTTGAGATGAAACGATCCGTGGGAATTGATGAAGCCGGACGCGGATGCGTTTTAGGGTCACTCGTGGTCGGATGTGTTGTGGCGGATGAATCTGATCGACGATGGTTCGCAAAACACCACGTTCGCGATTCAAAAATCGTTCCTCCGCTCGAGCGAGAACAGCTTGCACGCGCAATCAAAGAACGATGTTGGACTCGTCTTTCGGTCGCGACCGCGCCGATGATCGATCTTGCCGTACGAGATCGCACGCGAACCCTGAACGGATTGGAGCTGGAGATGATGGCACAACTCATCTCGAACGCGCAGACGGATCATCTGGATCATGATCTTCGTGCCGTGATCGATGCGCCGAGTATTAACGCGGAGAGATTTCGAATGAAGCTTCTTGCGGCAAGCACGTGGAAAGAACCGAAACACCTGATTGCCCGTCATCGCGCCGATGTGACGGATCGGACCGTTGCCGCCGCATCACTCATTGCAAAAGATGAACGCGAACGGCTTCTCGCAGAACTTAAAACAGAACTTGGGATCGATTTTGGATGTGGCTATCCGCACGATGAAGCCACGCGGGCGTTTCTTAAAACCTGTCCGGAAGATGCGCCGTATGTTCGATGGAGCTGGAAAACGGCGGCAAGATAGCTACTTCACCTGAACGACAATTTGCTTGCCTTCTGCGACGTAGCCGAGAAGTCGTGCGACATCTTCCTTTGCGCGTTCGGTCGCACGATCGATAAGTTCTGGTCGGCGCGCTTGTTCTTCGGCAACACGAGAAAGCTCAGTCAGCGCTTCGTTGTATCCGTCTTCGCTTTGAAGCACGCGCTTCAGAATTCCCTGCTTGTTCTGCACATCAATCGGACCCACGAGACGGACATTGAACAATGAAGCTTTTGGAACGGTGACCGTCACAGACTCATTCGTGATCATCACGTCTTCTGTCGCGACTTTCGCGAGATCGATTCCGATATTCACTTCCATCGCTCCGCGTGCGGTGATGGTCTGACCAAAGAAAAAATCTTTAAACGCGCTACCTGAAGTTTTTTCGATCGTGACAGGAGCATCGAAGACGTACGTCTGCGTCACAAGAAACCCGCGATCACGAAGCGCCGTCAGAATCACGGTTGCCGTGACATTTCGTTGTTCAACAGACGGATTCCCCAACTTCCATCCGGCAAACAGCCCAACTCCCAACGTGATAGCGAACAACGAGGCGACGGCCCAGACTTTCCACGCTTTGAACATCATCATATAGAGAGACGATAGCACAGAATAAAAAATGCCCCAGGTCAGATGACCTAGGGCGAAGTTGCACGTCATGGGACCAGAACCCCTTGGTCTGGAAGCGTCGAATCCCCGGTTGCCGCCACGTGCGTGACGAAGATGAGCTTCTGGTCATCCGTTGTTCTGATGAGTCCCTGTGGGGCCGTTGGAAGCGATCGAAGCGCGGCGAGATACGCTCGAATTGGGAGCATCTTCTGCGGTCGACGAATCCGCAGGACGTCGAGCGTGTTTCCTTGAATTTCCAAGATGGTCGGATCAAACGACTGATCCAAATCCAGCTTGTTGGCCTGAAACCGATTCGCAGAATAGATACGCGCGACGGATGCGTTATCGAAGATGACGACGCGATCAGCCTGCGCGATCATCGATCCGTCCCAGGACACCGCGACGGAGGAGTCGAAGTCTTGGAAGAATCCGACCTCCAGCTCTGCAATCGCGAGCTCACCCGCTTCATGGGCAAACTCTCGTGCACGCACCGACTTCGGCCCACCTTTGTTCCAGGTCGTGAGAACGATGTCGAAGATCTCCGATGGGGTGGCAGGCTCCGCGAGAATCCCGATGCGGTCTGGATTGCTGACAATCCGACAGGCTCCACCAGGATGCTGTAGCAACACGATCGGATCCGCCGATCCCAGGAACACCGTCGCTCGATACGGATCAAGCGCAGAGAGGATGCTGACGAGAAATTCGTCAATCGCCTGCCTCGCGCCATACTGCTTCATATCGAACGCATCGCATCCTCTCCGCAAGACCTCTGCCTCACGACCACGGAAGACGACAGCTCCGTTCGTCTTCACCATGAGCGTACTCCAGAGATCCATGTTCGGAGCGTCACACCGACGTTCGAGCGCGAGCCAGTCATACGGATTCTCGAACCCTAACTCGCTTGAAAATTGTGACGACCGGTAGAGTCGCTTCAGCTCCTCCATGGGCCGACGCATGTGCCGCGGAATCGGAAAAAAAGAACGGGGCTTTTGTGCCATCACTTCCTCCGCAAAAACCAGTGTTGTTCTATCGATTTTTTTGCGTTTCGTCAATGCTTGATCGTTGCTCCAGAACCGCGTACGCTCAACACGAATCCGACTCATAGGCCCATAGCTCAGTGGTAGAGCCGGCGTCTTATACACGCCTGGTCGCTGGTTCGATCCCAGCTGGGCCTACCACGTAAAAACAGCTCCACAAGAGCTGTTTTTACGTGCCCCGTGGCGCATAGGATAAAATTGTTACGCGCTTTACGAGGCTCTGTATTCGCTGTTCACATGGCACGCCATATCCACTCTTGATCGATCTCCCGTTTTCTGATACATTCTGTCCCCCGATGAATCCCCATCGATACGTTCTTTCCCAAGGAGCCTTGGCGCATGCCGAACGAAAACCACAAAGCTGTTCTGTCGTGTGATCTTCCCCCGGTTCTTTCCATGCAGATGCCCACGCATCGTGAGCCTGCCATCGCTCGACAGCGACAACTCCACGGTGACATCGAAGACGAGGTGACCACCACCTTCACGCCGTCCGCCGCGCTCATCGCCGAAGCGCAGGAATCGGAAGAGTTCCGCACCGAGCCAGCTCCTCCGCCCAATCCTGATGAGCCGCATCCCGAAACGATGCGTGCGTCCTTCATCGACCTCACCGCCGCATCCCTCGAGGACGACGTGGAGGAAACTCCTCACACGGACTGATCATCTCCAGTCCGCACAACACACGACCCCGTGCATCTCTGCCGGGGTCTTATTTTATGCTCGCGAGAAATTAAAACGCGAACCAATCCGTTCCCTTCAATGCTTCTCGAACATGACGGAGCTTAATGACGTACTGCATCGTTTCGAGCTTCAGACGGGAGCGCGTTCGAACGATCAATCGTTCTTCTGGATCCAAATTTTCTTCCCAGACAACCATGGCTTTGTGCACGATGGAAATTCCTCCGTTGTACCCGGCCGCGACATATTCCTGAACGAGTGGACGGTTCGTGTCGTAGGAAGCGATTGTTTCTTTTGGTAGTCGTGAAAGGAGGTAGTCGAGGTAGGCGATCTGCGCTTTCATCGCATTCTTCGGATCTGTCATCCCGGCATCAAATTCTGGTTTGAGCTCGTATTCCTTCCACTTCGCAACCGCGACATATGTCGATGGGATGAACTGTGCCAGACCGAGTGCGCCCGCAGATGAACGCGAGTAGTTGTATGAACGATCTTTATTCGCGGCAAGAATCACGGCAAAGCTTTCGAGCTGTTTGATGGCAGCGCCTTTCATTGCTGTGGGACTCACGTGCTCGATCAGCAAAATAGATGCAACAAACTGCGGATCAATCACATCTGCAACCAGACGATCCGGAAACGCTCGGGACTTCACCTGTTTCGCACGAAGATCGGCATAGACTTCACGCACGGTTTGTGTGAGCCACAGCTTCCCCTCTTGAATCATCTCTGCCGTGTGGACGCCGGAAGAATACGGCGAGTAAAAAACTTCTTTCACATCGTAGACCGTTTTCGTCCCCTGTTTGCGTGAAAGATAAATAGGATACCGAACACCGACCACAACCTCTCCATCCGCGCCAGTGATGCGAAACGCCGAGTTCACGCCATTTGCGTATGTGACCGTGATTCCGGTGAGCGAGCTTCCAAGTGGCTTCAGCTTTGCGCCGTTCTTTTCCAAACGCACATACCGAATGGCGTCCGTTTTTGGATTCCAGATGGCGATCGTGACGGGGCGCCACTCCGCTTCAGTCGTTGCAACAACCGGACCGGATGCGGCGGCCGCAGAAGCGATCTCCGCTTCAAATACATCTTTCGCACGTGCAATCGCCGTCTTCAACGGAAACGAAAGGCTGTCAGAAACAACGGTGACCGTCTCGGTAGATGGGAGATTCTGACCAAGATCCGCAAGATTAAACGTCACCGTCCCTGAAGATGGCTGGTAATACGCGCCGTTTGCCATTCGAAAAATACCTGATGGCAAAGCCACTTCTTGGGCAGAGGCTGGAAGTACGGAAACTAAAAGGCCTACCAGCACCGTTGAGATTGAAAGAGTTTTCAACATGGGTATTCATCATGTCAGCCGCGCAGACGACGATCAAGCGTGCTAGCATCTCAGCATATGCGTGCAAAATTTCTCTCTCTTGCCGTGATGCTCTCAACCCTCACGACACCGATCGTTCCCGTCACTGCCGCAACCGATGGTTCGCTCATCAAGAGCTCTTCGAACGCCGCCGTCTACTATCTCTCCTCGGGAAAACGGTACGCGTTTCCCAACGAAAAAGTCTTCTTTAGTTGGTATAACGGATTCTCTGACGTCGAAACTGTGAGTGAGGGTGAACTCGCCTCCTACCAACTCGCCGGGAACGTAACCTATCGCCCGGGATCCTGGCTCGTGAAAATTCAAACAGATCCAAAAGTCTATGCCGTTTCAAAATACGGCGCACTCCGCTGGCTTACTTCTGAATCGGTTGCCGCAGAGCTGTACGGCGTGAACTGGAACACGAAAGTTCATGATGTCTCCGACGCCTTCTTCACCAACTACACGATTGGCAGTGGGATCTCCTCCGCTTCTCAGTACAGCGTGAACGGCGAACTTGCGGTGACAAATATTTGGCAAAATATTTCTGGCGGAACACAACCACCTCCAACACCAACCGGACAAACGATGATTGCGGGGTGTCAGGTTTTTCCGGCAGACAACGCGTGGAACCAGGTCGTGACAAATCTTCCGGTTCATGAAAAATCGTCGGCGTATATCAGCTCGATCAGCGCATCCAAAAAGCTTCATCCAGACTTTGGAGAAAATCAGGACTACGGAATTCCGTACAACGTCGTCTCAGGTTCACAGCCAAAAGTCCCGATCACGTGGACGGCCTATGGCGATGAATCCGACCCGGGTCCGTACCCGATTCCTGCGGATGCGAAGCGTGAAACATCCAGCGATCATCACGTTCTCGTGTTGGAAAAAGACAGTTGTACGCTCTATGAACTTTTCAATGCAGAAAAGAACTCCACGGGATGGAGCGCAGATTCCGGCGCGATCTGGAACCTGAACTCGAATGCGCGACGCACCGAAGGATGGACGTCTGCAGATGCGGCTGGACTTCCGATTCTTCCCGGACTCGTTCGTTATGAGGAAGTTGCCGCCGGAAAAATCACCCATGCCATTCGCTTCACGGCACCATCCACACAAGACGGATGGATCTATCCCGCGACGCATGAGGCTGGGTCTAGCAACACCAACCTTCCTCCGATGGGACTCCGCGTTCGTCTCAAGGCAGACTACGATATTTCGAATCTCACCGGCCAAGCTCGTGTGATCGCCGAAGCCATGAAGACGTACGGCATGATTCTCGCGGACAACGGATCGAGCTGGTTCTTCCAGGGCGCGACGGATCCACGTTGGAACGATGATGAATTGAACCAGCTGAAGAGCGTTCCAGGATCGGCGTTTGAAGCGGTGTACACAGGCGACATTCATCGCTAGCCCACGATTGACAAACGAGCGGTTTTCGACTATGTTCGAAGCCGCTCGTTTTGATAGAGAAAGGAGACGGAATGAGAGTTCTGATTCTGAGTTGCGACCCGAAGGAAGACGAAGACCTCATCAAGCTCGGCACGACACTGATCGAGAAAGGGCACATGCTGTTCGTCGTTTCACCGACGAAGCCGGAAGCTCTGATGCATTGGCCGAAGATCGAGAGTCCACATGAGATGGACATTCCCGGCCACGGCTGGCTCCCCTTCGCCGTGAACGACCTCGACGCGACGTCGTACCTCCTGAAGCGGAACATCCACGCGATCGTCACAAGACAGATCGGACATCAGCTGGAACAGACGTTCGTGCACTGCTCGAACATCCGACCGGCGCTCGTCCTTCTGAATCCCGGCGAAGCGGCGATTCCTGCTTTTCGCGAACGGGACAGCCGCATATTCAACTGGCCACGCCGCGTCTCGAAGAAGCAATGCGTCGAGACCGTCCGTCAGATCGTCGATCTCGTCGCCTCTCGTCCCTGACGAAAGACCCCGCCTCTTGTGAGAGACGGGGTCATTTATTTTATCCGCGCTTTCGTTCACGCCACCATTCCACAATAGGTGGGATGAGTGAGATGAAGATCACCGCGAGAATCGCGATTTCAAAATTTTCTTTGACGATGGGAATGTTCCCAAAGAAGAACCCGAGGAACGTAAACAGCGAAACCCACACCACGCCACCGATAAAATTGTAGGTCAGAAATTTTCCGTAATCCATCCGCCCCACACCCGCGACGAACGGCGCAAACGTGCGGACGATCGGCACGAATCGCGCAAGGATAATCGTCTTGCCGCCGTACTTCTCATAAAACCTCTGCGTCTTCAGCAAATACTCTTTTTTGATCTTGAGCGGAAACTTGCTCTTCTCGTCAAAAAACGCGATTCCGAGCTCGCGACCAATCCAATAATTCACGGTATCTCCGGCAATCGCGGCGACGATCAACAAAACGAGAAGAATCCAAATGTTGAAAGATCCGATCGCGGCGAATGTTCCGGCGGCAAACAAGAGAGAATCCCCGGGAAGAAACGGCGTGACGACGAATCCGGTTTCACAAAAGATGATGGCGAAGAGAATGCCGTACGACCATCCACCAAAATGACGGATAATGTCCCCCAACGTCTCGTCGAGGTGAAGGAAGTAGCTCAGAAATTGATAGATGGAATCCATGCGGGCAGGGTACATGCGGGGGGCAAAACGAAAAAGAGCTTGTCCCAAACGTCGAGGCTTGCTACGTTGTAGCCTCAATCCCACTATGAAAGGCATCAACCTCTACCATGAGATTCCGGCCGGAGATGCAGAGACGTTCCACGTCGTCATCGACCTGCCGAAGGGCTCATCCAACAAGTACGAATACGATGAAGAAGGCGGCTACTTTAAACTCGACCGCGTTCTCCATCACCAGATGTTCTATCCGTTCGACTACGGATTCATTCCGCAAACGCACTCCGACGACGGCGATGCGATCGACGTCTGTCTCCTCGTGACCTACCCGACGTTCTCGGGATGCGTCGTGAAGGCGCGCACGATCGGCATGATCAAAACATCGGATGAAAAAGGCGGCGACAATAAAATTATCGCTGTGCCGGTTTCAAAGCTTGATCCACGATTCGATGAAGTGAAATCTCTCGAAGATCTTCCAGCGCACGTCCGCGAAGAGCTTCTTCTCCACTTCAAGGAAATCAAGAAGCTTGAAAAAGCGAAGTACGACAAAGTGCAGATCGACGGATTCGGTTCAGTCGACGAAGCCAAAGCAGAAGTCGCCCGCGCGATGGACGCATATAAAACGAAACACGCGTAGACCTCTCTCCAGAAGAAAAAAAACATCCGCTCAGGCGGATGTTTTTCGTTTCTTGGCACAAGTTGTGCAGGTTCCAAAAAACTCCAGCGAGTGAGAGGTGATCTCTTTGAACCGTGGCGTGGAATCAAGGACACGTTTTTCCAACGTCTCCAGATGACACTGCGAAATTTCTTCAATCAATCCGCAAATCTTGCAGACGAGATGGTGGTGGTGAGCATCGTCTTCATGCACCCATTCATACGAAGCAAAACGCTGGTCGAGCGGGACAAGTTTCACGAGACCCTCCTCGGTAAACGAAGAGAGCGTGCGATATAAACTCGTGAGATCAAGCTCGCGAGGAACGAGCGCCTTCACCAACTCCGGCGTTCCGAGCGGCCGATGGTTCTTTTCTAGAAATTCGGCAACCGCCAAACGTCCGGGCGTGGCACGAAGTCCCGATGCGCGAAGCTGTTCTTTCAACTTGAGCGTTCGGTGTGTGGGCATTTGCAGTTAGACTATCCTACTTGCCAGTAACTTGCAAGTACTTGACGGAATATACAACTGCCAGTAACTTGCAGGTACTTCGGCACGTCGTCGAAGAACTTCGTCAGGAGACCTCATGCAAGAATCTGTTTCTCGTGCCCCGTGTGAAGCGTGCCCACCGTGCTGTCATCAGTGCGCGTGGGATCGTGCACTCCCCCAACCCGCGAGCGACGCCAAGCGCCAGCTCGTCGTCGTTCGTTCGTCCGACGCGTATGGATGCGTTCAGAAGAACGCGTCCATCGTCGTCGATCAAGTGGAAGGCACACCTTTCATGCAGGTCGGAAACGATCTGCTCCCGCTCTCGCGTGTTCACGGCGATGTGATCCGCGGATCGCGGCTCGAAGCGGACATCATGGCCGCACGCTCATGATCCCTCTCGGGCGACATCGCATCTCGCGATGTCGCCCACTCTTTTTTCTCTATCTCTCAACTATGATCATCGGCTTTTTTGGAAAAGGTGGCAGTGGAAAAACCACAACCAGTACACAATTTCTTCGAATCATCGGACCCGAGTATTCGGAGATTTTAGCAATTGATGCAGACCACAACATGGATCTTTCATACAACCTCGGCGTGGAGGATCCGACGTTGTTTGTCGGCAAACCAAGCATGACGCCAGCCGGAATTCCACTCATCACTTCCGGCCCGCACACCGAAGAAGTTTTTCGTGGCGATGTGTGTAGTCACTATTTGTTTCGCCCACTCAAGACCCTTCTGAAGGACGTTTCTTCAAAACCAAATCAACTCGTGGTCGTGGACAATACGGCGGGGATGGATTCAGTGGGCGCTGGAATCCCGGCGTGTTTGGATGTTGCCGTTGTTTGCGTGGAACCGACACTCCACAGCATGAAAGTTGGTCGCCAAGTGGTGGAAGGTCTTGAACGAGAACAACTTCCGATCCTGATCGTGGCAAATAAAATTCAAACCGACGAGCAGGAGCAGGATGTGCGGACAACCTTTTCAACATTTCCGCTCATCTGCGTTCCGTTTCATGCGGCCGCAGATTTCAAAACCGCTCTTCCCGAAGACGTTCGTTCGGCGTTTCAAGAACTCCACACACTGGCTCAACACGCGGCTACTGCGCCAACACCGTCCCAAGCTGGATAAGCATCTCACGAGTCATCACGGGATTGGCGACGTTGGAGAGGAGGTACCCTCCCGTCCCAGATGCGACAAACAACATCATTCCTCCGCTTTGGAGCGTCACCAGCGCCGACGAAGATCCCGAGATCACACCTTCTTCGATCGAGGGCTGATTATTCGTCGGAAACGCGTTTCGCAATTGCGCCACAAATGCGGAAACCGAAGCGGAATCGTCAGTCACCTGAAGAAGAGTCTCTCGTTCTCCCGTGAAATACTGACAGCGCATCAAACCCGATCCGAGCGTCTCGGGTTCCGTCAGCGTCACGCCGACCCCCGTCACACGCGCAACCTGCTCAGCAGGAAGCCGCGCACACGGGTCGAGCACCACAGGAGTCTGACTCGAAAAACACCCCGCTCCCAACAACGAGAGCGCTCCACAGAACCCCATCAACGCGCGTTTCATGAAACCAGTATACTACATATTCCCTTGACAAAATCGCTTTTTGACGGTACATGATCTGAGCACGTTAGAACCCAGAGGAGATCCCGATGCCCGCCCCGGTGACCGTGTCGAAGCAGACACAGCTCGTGATCGCAACGTTCCATGCGGAATTTGCTAGCCTTCCCTATTTTCTGCTCCTCTTGGAGCCGCTGATGGAGAATGTTCCAGACCTGCTCGAACGACCGAGTGTGCGAAACGCCTTTCTCGCCTGCACCCTGGTCGACAGAGCGCAGTTCGCCAACCGGAGCGCCCGGAAGATGCGCATCCCGAAGCTCAAGCGAACGGAAATCTTCCTGCACTGGGAAGTTGCCCACGAATTCTGGTTTCACCGTCGGCAAGATGCGCTGTTCGTCTCCTACATGAACGGCACACGCGTCGGCCTGTGGCCGTTTCTCGAATCCGCCCTGCGGAACCTCGAGCCCGACCTTCCGCAGATCGTCGTCTGGGATTTCTCTGACGCAACGTTCCGCGAGATCCTGCGGCGCAACCCGCGAACCTGGATCTTCCTCTCGACCGTGGCCAGCCTCATCAAGGTGCTGACCAAGGCCTGAACTCCCCGCCCCCGACGAACACCAACACACGTCGGGGGCGTTCTCTTTCACGAATGACTCTGATTTGCCATCATGCGCCTATGAAACGAACTTGGACTGTTCCCGATACTTCCGCCGGCTCTCGCTTGGATCTTTTTTTGACGGACGAATGTCCCGAGCTTTCGCGAAGCCAAATTGCCAAACGCATTAAAGCGGGTGGTGCATCTGTGAATGGAAAAGAAACCTCCGTCCATCGATTTTTGCAGGCGGGTGATCTCATTGAATTTGATACCGAAGCCCGCGCGGAAAATCTCAAGAAAGCCGACGTGAAGATCGCCGACGTCCCGAAACTCAAAATCATCGAAGAGACAGCCGACTGGATCGTGATTGATAAACCAGCCGGGCTCCTCGTTCATCCGGATGCGAACCACGAAACTGGAACGCTCGTCGATGCGCTCGTGGCCCACGACAAAAAAATCGCCAAGATTGGTGAAGATCCATCACGCCCGGGGATCATGCATCGTCTCGACCGTGAAGTGAGCGGGCTCATGGTCATCGCAAAGACACAGGATGCGTACGACAACCTCAAACAGCAGTTCGCCTCACATACCGTCGAGAAGCGCTATCTCGCGCTCGTCCATGGATTCGTCAAAGAAGATTACGGGGATCTGAAATTCCGTATCGGACGCTCAAAGAGCAAGGGCCGCATGGCCGCTCGACCAGAGATGGATCTCGAAAAAGGAAAAGCCGCGTGGACACACTACAAAACGCTTCAGCGTTTTGCCGCCGCCGCATTGCTCGAACTCACCATTCTCTCGGGACGAACGCACCAGATTCGCACGCACCTCCTTGCATTCAACCATCCAGTCATGGGCGATCCGCTCTACGGTCGCAAAGAAGATGACAAACGCCACAAGCCAAAGCGACTTCTTCTGCAGAGCGTCCACCTCATGTTCCAGGATCCGGCAACCGGCGGAACACGCTCGTTCGACCTCAAACCCGATCCCGCATTCGATGAAATCATGAAGCGTCTCACTCCCGAAGTCACCGTATGATCATTTCTCTTTCAGGCGTCCCCGGTTCCGGTAAAACCACGGTCGGTAAAATCCT
>JAGOQY010000013.1 GCA_018063125.1 Patescibacteria group bacterium
ACTTCCGAGCAAGTCGATGACAACAAGCCGCGCCACCGCGCCCCCTTTCGCGTTCATGTGTAAATTATATCACAAAATCAAAAGTCCTCTGGACACGCACGCCAGAGGACTTTTGGAGCCGGGCTTGAGATCGGAGGCTCATCTCGCGGAAGTTATTTCTTCCGTAAGACGAGACTCCGACACGATTACTTCGCCATTGCGTAGGAACCTCCACGCACGGTGACAAACTCGACCTGATCCACACTCACAAATCCGTTCTCAACCGCACGATCCGTCAACGCTTTCATCGACGACATCGAGGCGATCTTATCCTGCAACACCAACGTATCAGTCTTCAGGGCTTCAACGTTCTTTTCAACCGTTCTCAGCGAATATCCCTTTGAAGTGGCCACATTAACCTGCACGACATATCCCACAACCATCGCGAGCGTGAGGCCGGCAAAAACCATATTCCAAGCCACGATGCCCTGAGGAAGGCGTCGAGCGAGCGGCTGTGGAAGGCCGAGGGTCTCATGCGGTTTTGTCATGCTGATGGCGAACGCGTTTGGCATACCCTTGAATTTTTGTTTTTTGTGGGATGAATTTTTCTGCGATGCGAAGCTTTGCGCTTCTCGCACGGGGATTTTTTGAAATTTCTACGTCACTCGGAATCAGTGGCTTTTTTGTGGTGGCATTCAAACCTTCGGCATCCTTAAACGCGTGCTTCACGATGCGATCCTCCAACGAGTGAAACGAGATCACCGCGATCCGTCCGCCCGGCTTCAGCATCTCTCCCGCACTCTTCAACACATCCTGAAGCGCGGCTAACTCATCATTCACGGCGATTCGAAGCGCTTGGAACGTTCGCGTCGCAGGATCAATTCGTCCGCGCTCATATCCCGAAGGAACAGCGGCACGAATAATGCCTGCAAGTTGAAGCGTTCGTTCGATCTCCGAACCACTGCGCGCCCGCACGATCGCCGAGGCGATACGTGACGCGTAGCGCTCCTCTCCGATCTCCCGAAGGAGTCGAACGAGTTCTGCTTCTCGCCATCCGTTCACGATCGTGGCGGCCGTCATGCCGTCGCGATTCGAGTGCGGACCAAGTCGCATGTCGAGCGGACCATCAATCCGGAACGAGATTCCCCGTTTCGGATCTTCGAGTTCGTCGGACGAGAGCCCCAGGTCAAGCAAGATGCCGTCGCAGGGCGTAAAGCCCTCCTGACGCGCAATCTCGGCAAGATCCCGGAAGTTCCCTTCCGCGCCCTTCCATCGTGATCCATAGCTCTTGAGACGAGTTTTTGCTCGCTTAATCGCTTCTGGATCCACATCCAACGACAAGACCTGACCATCAGGTCCAGACCGACGGAGTAATTCCTCCGTATGAGATCCACCACCCAGCGTGCCGTCGATGTAGATTCCGCCATTTTTTGGCTGAAGCCCATCAATCGATTCGCCGAGCATGACGGGAATATGAACGGTGTTGCTCATATCACGCCGCCGAGACGTTCCGCGATGTCATTCCCCGCGGCTTCCGTCTTGGATGAATACTCGTTCCAGGCCGCTTCGTCCCAGATTTCGAGCCGATCATAGAGACCGGTGACAACCACGGATTTCGTGAGCGCCGCATACGTGCGGAGATACTCCGGAACCATGATTCGTCCCGATTTATCCACCTCGACATCCATTGCACCCGCAAGCATGAGTCGGGCGAAGGCTCGAGTATCGGCTTGTCCAATGGAAAGCGCCGCGATCTTTGCCGCGAGCGTTTCCCACACAGACTTGGGATAGACGAATAGCGACCGGTCAAGCCCGCGTGTGACGACCGCGCCCTCCGCAAGAGATGCACGAAACTTCACAGGCACGGACATCCGGCCCTTGTCATCGAGTGTGTGATGAAATTCCCCGATGAACATCTTATTTCCCACTACGTCCCATTCCCTGACATTCTATGCCACTTCATGACATGCATCAAGGGTAGACCTACCTACGAAAAATGACTCAGTTAAGAGTCATTTCCGTTCTTTTTCTGTTCTAATGGGGATAACGTCGCTTCCCACTTTGTGCCTTATTTCTCAAATCTCACTCCCCTCCCAACATCCTCCTCGATCTCAGTTTCCGATGATAGGCATTCGCAAATCGATGCGACTCGTCACGCACGGCGACGAGAAGATCTTTATGTTTCTCGCAAAGCGCGCAGATCTCAAGATTATTGGGATCACAAATCAGTTCGTCTTTTTTACGATCTGGACCTTTGGCGAGACCGACGACGGGAATCCCCAATTCAAATTGGCGGACGACCTCCAACGCGGCGTTCACCTGCGGCCAACCTCCATCAATGAGAAGAAGATCCGGATGCCGCCAATCATTACGAAAACGACGGGTGAGCGTTTCTTTCATAGATGCGACGTCATTCGATCCTGTGACGGCTTTGATTCGAAACTTTCGATACTCTGCCTTTGCCGGCGCGCCATCTTCAAACACCACCATCGATGAAACCGACGATGTCCCCTGCGTATTTGAAATATCGTACCCCTCAATGCGTCCAAACAGATTGATCGGTGCCTCCCCCTCTCGAATCTTGTCGACGTCATCATCTTCCTTCTTCATGATGGCAACGTCCTGAATATGTTCGAGAAAGAAAATCTTGTTGCGAATCTCTGCGGCGAGTTCGAATTCCTTTGCTTTTGCCGCAGATTGCATCTCTTTTCGATACTGTTTCAAAATCGCGTCCTTCTTCCCTTCAAAAAACTTGATGAGATCGCGAATAATCTTAGCGTAATCCTTTTGAGAAATCGCCCCAATGCAAACACCGGGACACAGTTTTAGATGATGATAAAAACACGCGCGCTTCTGACCAGGTTCACAAATTGACCAGGGAAACGCTTTGCGAATGAGATCCAACGCCGCACGCAACGATCGCGCCGACGTGTACGGACCAAAGATCGCCTTGTATTCCACTGACGAATTCTCCGTCAAATCCTTCCCCCGAACGAGAATCGGCTTTGGATACGGATCTTTGGTGATGACGAGATAGAGAAAACTCTTATTATCTTTCTCGCGAATATTGTACGGAGGAAAATAATATTTGATGAGGTTCGCTTCCAAAATCAACGCCTCGATCACCGTCGGCTTTTCAAGATAGTCGATGGAATGAATTTCACTCACCATTTTCTGGATGCGTGCATCATGCGGCCGCTGAAAATAGGAACTCACACGTCGCTTGAGCGAAGTCGCCTTTCCAACATAGATCACCTTCCCTTTGTCGTTCTTCATCAAATACACCCCGGGCACATCGGGGAGTTCACCTTTTTTGATTTTGACGGAGGATGGAATCATTCTCGCAATCGTAGAACCGTTGACCAAGAGGGTCAATCATGATCAACTTGCCGCGGTTCTTTGCACAAAAGGAGCAGAGCCATGAGCGATCCTGGAGTTATGCGCGAAAAAAGGAAGGTCCAAAAAACCTCTCTCGACGCTCAGAGCCAACAGGTGATGCTCGAGCTCGTGAGCTTAGGGTTCAACAAGGAGCAGGCGCGAGCCATCGTCATCCGCCTCTGGAATCGCTGCGGAGAACGTGGAATCTCGGTGATTCAGCTGTATCTGGATCATGGGTGGACGCCGCCCGAGATCGTGGAGCACAGTCGCCAAAACGAGCAGATCTGGCGACGAACTCCCGAAGTCGTCTTCCAATCCGAACAGAATCTGATCGACGCCGGGCTGAGCTCTGAACTCGCTCGTCGCGCGGTCATTCTGCATCCCTGTACGACGCTCTTCGAGCGAGATGCCGTTCTCACGGCGATCGCAACCTATCGAGAAGTCGGACTCGGAGATGCGGACTTTCGCTATCTCGCGCTGAAACATCCTCGAGCGCTCATCGCGAATCCCGAAGTCATTCGTGCGTGGCGCATCGTGCACGGATCCGTTCATCGCGGCATCACATCCGTTCATGCACTCACGAGCGGACGGCTGACCAAAGACATGCAGGCGTACGCGCCCATGCTTCCGCCTCCGCCACCAATGAACGTCGATCCCGCAGATCAGGACATCGGCGACGAGCCGACAGACGCTGTGGAGGACGAAGATGAAGGCGAACACTCGCGCAACTGGCAAAAGTGCGTCGCCTGTATCTTGAACATCACCGCTCCGCTCGATGAGTCTGAACCAGAGAAAGCGCGCATTGACGAGCTCTCCTGGATCTGGGACGGGACCACGCAGGCAAAAGCGGTTCTGGATGAGCTTGCGACCTGGACCGGACTCACTCGGAACATCAGCGCAAGCTCGGCGGACACGAAGACGTTGCGGTTCTTTTCCCGCATTCTCCTCGAGTCCAAGCTTCATCCGTGCCTACGACTGGACCCGGAAGTCGCGCGCTATCGTCTTCACGTCTTGCGTCGCTTCATCTTGAACGACAGAGATGTCGTCGATGCTCCCTCGTTTCTTCTTCTCCCCTGGGAGAATCTCCCTGAGCGAGAAATCCGCTATCGCATCAATGCGTTATCGGATACGAGACTCGTTCTCGCAAATCGAGACGTTCTCCGAGCGCTCCTCGAACCGAAACGAGAAACGTTTCACCAGAAAATCGAAGAACTGAAAAAGTTCTTCTGACCTCACACCCCGTCACGCAACACGCGATGGGGTGTTTTTATACGGGAAAATACTTTCGCAGAAAGCTCCCCGTCACGCTCGCCGGATTTCGTGACACATCGTATGGCGATCCTTGGGCAACCACTTTTCCACCGCCAACTCCGCCTTCTGGCCCCATGTCGATAATCCAATCCGCGTTCTTGATCACATCCAAGTTGTGCTCGATGACGACCACGGAGTTTCCGCGTGCCACAAGTTTCTGCAACACATCGAGAAGTTTTCGAATATCATCGAAGTGCAACCCCGTCGTTGGTTCATCCAGCAAATAGAACGTCTTTCCCGTATCACGACGAGAAAGCTCAGTGGCGAGTTTTACGCGCTGAGCTTCTCCGCCCGAAAGTGTGGTCGCCGCTTGTCCGAGTTCAATATATCCAAGACCAACTTCCAGAAGAACTTTTGTCTTGTCATGAATCGGTGGGATATCCGCAAAAAAGTCATTTGCTTCTTCGACCGTCAATCCCAAAACTTCAGAAATATTCTTGTTGCGATACTTCACTTCCAACGTTTCGCGATCAAAACGCTTTCCTTTGCAGACATCGCACGGAACATAGACCGTCGGAAGAAAGTGCATTTCAATCGCGATCTTTCCATGCCCTTCACAGTGTTCGCATCGTCCACCTTTGACGTTGAATGAGAACCGTCCAACTTTATATCCACGAACGCGGGCCTCAGCCGTCAACGAAAACAATTCGCGCACATGATCCCAGATTCCCGTGTAGGTCGCCGGATTTGATCGAGGCGTACGCCCAATCGCGGATTGATCCACGTCCACGATTTTATCCACCCAATCAATCCCGTCGATGCTTCCGTGTTCACCAGGTTTCGCGAGGGCTCCATGCAACCGCTGAGCCATGGCGCGATACAAGATATCGATCATGAGCGTGGATTTTCCAGAACCCGAAACACCCGTCACGCAAACAAACCGTTTCAACGGAACTTTCACGTTGATGTTCTTGAGGTTGTTCTCCGAAGCCTTCTTGATCGAGATGAACGTCGAAGATTCGCCACGTGCTTTCACGAGCGGGATCGTCTTGTCTCCGCGCAGATACGCGCACGTCATGCTCTTCTTATCCTGAAGAACTTTTGGCATGGGACCGATCGCCATGATTTCTCCTCCGTGTTTTCCCGCACCCGGACCGATATCCACCAAAAAATCTGACGCCGCGATCGTGTCCTCATCATGTTCAACCACGATGATCGTGTTTCCCAAATCACGAAGCTTCTCCAGTGTTTGAATCAACTTCGCATTGTCGCGCTGATGCAATCCAATCGTTGGTTCATCGAGAACATAGAGCGCGCCAACGAGACGTGAACCGATCTGCGAAGCAAGACGAATACGCTGAGCTTCGCCACCAGAAAGAGAACCGGCCATACGATTCAACGTGAGATAGTGAAGACCCACGTCGAGAAGAAACTGGAGGCGAGAAGAAATCTCTCGCAGTGCCGGCTCCGCAATCGCGAATTCTGTTTCGTTCAAATCCAGATCATTCAAAAACTTCTGCGCCATGTCGATGGTCATCGATGTGACTTCTACGATGTTCTTCTTGTTTACAAGTACGTGCATCGCCTCGGTACGAAGACGCGCACCGTGACACGCGTCACATGTCACATCAGAAAACAGTTCGCGCGTTCCCAATCCGTTACACGACGGACATGCACCGTACGGAGAATTGAATGAAAAAAGTCGAGGCTGAATTTCGGGAAACGCAAAATCATGCGTCGGACAGGAGAACCGTGACGACATGAGATGCTCAGATCCGTCATCCAAAATCGCGATCACGTTATCTTCGCCACGATCGAGCGCAACGGCCACACCTTCCGCAATACGCGCACGAAGCGACGTATTTCCTTCAATCGGCCAGGCAACAGGAACACGATCTACAACAAGTTCGATCGTGTGTTGCTGATGTCGAGTGAGCGGAATCTGCTCACGTAGAGATCGATAGGTTCCATCCACACGAACTTCGAGAAAGCCGGCTTGATACAAATCATGCAAGAGCTGATGATACTCCCCTTTTCGTCCGCGAATGATCGGCGCCAGAATCGTAATTTCATCTGTCGAAACTTTCTTACCGCGCTTTTTGATCTCCGCTGGGACCGAGTGCATCTGAATCGTTCTCTGCAAAACAACATCCACCATTTCATCGATCGTCAGTTTCTTGATCGGTTCGCCATCAATCGGACAATGCGGATGGCCGATACGCGCATACAGCACACGAAGATAGTCATAAATCTCGGTGATCGTCGCGACCGTCGAACGCGGGTTTGCGCTGTGCGCTTTCTGGTCAATCGAAATCGCGGGAGAAAGACCTTCGATTTCATCCACGTCCGGTTTATCCATCTGCCCCAAGAACTGGCGAGCGTACGCCGAAAGTGATTCCACGTATCGACGCTGACCTTCGGCGAAAATCGTGTCGAACGCCAACGAGGACTTGCCGGAACCCGACACGCCCGTGAACACGATCATTTTGTTGCGCGGAAGCTCCAGCGAAATATTCTTGAGGTTATGTTCGCGTGCGCCCTTGATGATGATTTTATCTTGCATAGACAGGAAAAGACGCCCCGGAAGGCTCTTGACATACTCTATCGGATCGCGGCGTTAGCGTCGAGAGATATGTTACGCTTGGGGCATATGATCACGTTTTCCACTCTCAAACGCGCCGTGCTGACCGGAACGGCCGCCATCCTTCTTCCGGCAACCGTCTTGGCCGCAACGCCTCAGCAAATGTTGAACACGGCCATCAAAGCAAATCTCAAAGCGCCGTATCGTCTGGGCGGAGAGATCAAAATCGATATCACGGACAAGCCAGTGGTTCGCACGGAACGAACAAAGACGGCGAATATTGTGATGCGATTTAATCAGCGTGTGCAAAATGAAACCGCTGGTTCAGAAGCGGGAGAAGGATCGTTTACGCTCGCATCTTTTCGTGCATCTGGCGAACAAGATGGCGATCCAGATCTCACCCTCGGTGGACCAATGACGTTTGAATGGAAAAACATTGGTCGCGTTTCGTATGTCAAAATCAGCTCTCTCCCCAGCGAGCTCACGGAACAGCTGACCGTTCTGGATATTGATCTCTCCAAATTAACGAACCGCTGGATCAAGATTGATCTCACCGGATCCGAAGACGGAATCCTCTCTCAAATTCCCCTCGCCCCAGAACTGCCGATCGATCCCACCAGTGGCGAGATGTCTCTTTCTGAGCTGTTGAATCTCTCTCGCATTCAGCCGCTAATCGTCTCTCGCGTGGAATCTCGCAAGACGCTGGCAGATGGACGAAACATTATTCGCCTGCGTGTTCGTGTGAATCCTTCTTTCGTGAATGAACTTCAGCGCATTGATCGCGCCAAGATCGAACGTAACGATCCAGAACGCACAGAAAAGCTCACAGAACTGAACGAAAAATATGTTGCGATTCGCAAGTTCATCGCCAACCTTCACATGGCGATGGAAATGGACACAAGTACAGAACGCCTCACCCGCATCGAAATGGGCGGACGCCAGTCTGAACCCACAAAAGCATGCGAGATGAACGCACGATTGAAACGCGAAGTCTGCAAGATCGTTTCCTACAAGACGATCTCCTACGCCATCGGAATCAATATCGAAACCGATCGCGGCGAACCCGTTGTTCCCCCGTCAGATGCCACCGATCTCATGACGATCTTCGAAGAACTCGCTCCGACGCCAGAACCTGAACCAATCGTCGAAGAAGAGGAATCCTGGGATTACTCGGACGAATGGGAAATGGAATACGAGTACTAGATAAAAAACATCCCCGCCTCTCGAGAGGCGGGGTTTTGTATTCAAGAAGGAACCACGATCCATGGAAGGGTCTTGCCCTGCCAGAAGGGCACGACGCCCTGGATCATCGGAGGGATGGTCGGCGAACGATCGACGCGCTGGAGCGTCAGCTTACCCGAGTTCAACCGCAGACCGTAGAACCTCGCCCCGTACTCAGACGTGTACGCCTCGAGTCGCGGGAGTGCCTGACGTTCATCGAAGAACTTGGCGAGCAGCTGCATCGCGACCGGCGCGGTGAAAATTCCCGCACAGCCCTCGGGGCATTCTTTCGCTTCACGACTGTGTGGAGCGGAATCAGTCCCGAGGAAGAACTTTCGCGATCCCGAGAGGGCCGCCTTCTGAAGCGCGGTTCGATCCTCCGGACGTTTGGCGACCGGCAAACAGTAGTTGTGCGGCTGAAGCTTGCCGTCCATCACATCGTTGGTCGTGAGGAACAAATGATGCACGGTGATGGTCGCCGCAACCATGTCGGAAAGGTCGTAGACGGCCTCAACCATCTTTGCGGTCGTGACATGCTCGACCACGATCCTCAGCCGAGGAAACTCGTCAACGATGTCGTAGAGGGTGTCGATGAACTTCTCCTCGCGATCGAGGCAGTACACATCCTTCCCCGGAACTTCCGCGTGAAGCGAAAGCACCATGCTGCACTCAGACATCGCGGCGAACACGGGGTACAGCTTCCGGATGTCGCTCACGCCATCCGCGGAGTTGTGCGTGACGCCTTGCGGATAGAGCTTCCCCGCGATCACGCCGACCGCGTGCGCATGTAGAATCATGTCACGAGTCGTGTATGGCACGAGCTTGATCGTCATCAACGGATCGAACTCGGGTACCACGCTCAGGATCTCGTTGCGATACGCAACCGCATCATCCGCCGTACAAACCGGTGGGTCCGTATTCGGCATGATGAGCGCCCGCCCGAAATGGGCTGCGGTGTAGGGAGCCAGACGACGCATGAACGACCCTTGTCGAAGATGCAGATGAAAGTCGTCCGGCTTGCGAATCACGATATGATCTGAGTTCATCATTCCCTCCTCATCCGTTCACTCACGAATGCTACCCCAGATCTCAGTGCTTTGCCGAGCTCTCGCTTCAGACGCCGCGTGATCACCCGTTCGGGACCATCGATGATTTTTCGCTTCTTGGTGCGATCCAGTTCATCGAAGTACGCGTTGACATGACGAATGATCGGCTGGACACGCCACGGCCTCACGATGCACACGACGCCCAGCTTGATGCCGAGCAACATGTTGAATCCCACGCGGCAGACCTGGTCCGCGTCCTTCACGCTCTGGATACCACCACCCACGATGAGCCACTGCGATCCCTGATCGAGCATGCGGGCTTCAAGAATCCATTCGATCAAACGGCCAAATGCGAACGGCCCGGAGTAGCCTCCGGATCCAAATCCGCGTGCCTTCAGCGGAGAAACCTCCGCCCCGAACGTTTCTCGACGGAACTCCCGCGGGAGATGATCCCATGGAATCGAATTCGACTGTGAGACCGCCGCGCAATACGGATGCTTCTTGATCTCGACCGCTTCGTGCGGGGTGACCAGAAGATTGATGTTCACGATCACCTTCACGCCGAATGACTTGGCGATATCGAGCATCGTCATCACTTCGCCGACCAGCTCACGCGGATCATGCTCGGTGTTCGGACACGAGATGTTCACCTCGCAGATCGTATGCGCGAGAAAAAGCCTCGTGGCTTTGTCGTGTTGAGCCAAAAAGCCCTTCCACTCTCTCAGTCGACCTGCGCGGGAGTCGCCGACAGCCATGAACGAAATCACGAACGGATCTCTCCGCCCGCGCCAGTTCCTCGCTCCGAGCAAAACCGACGCACCCGGATTGCTGAGATTCACACAGTTCAACACGTGGCCATGAACCGGCTCCACGATGATGCTCTGCGGAATCCGCTCGCGTGGCGTGACGCCATCGGCGAGCATGGGCATGTTCCCCGCCCGAGCTTCGAGCGTGCACGTCTTCGAGACGAACACCGAATCGCTCCAGTCAGCCAGAATCCCTGGGTGCGGGAGTCGATATCCCTCACCAAAAAATCCCCGAGCCCCCGATGCATTCAGCACGTGGCTGGGAAAATCAACAGATCCAATCCGCATTCGACCCTCCTCTTGTAAGGTGCGGGTGGAACGTAACGCAGACCACGAAAAGCGGCAAGCTATTCTACAAATTGAATCTCAAGTCCGTCCGCGAGCCACTGGCCATCTTCTTGAATCGCCATCAGCGTAAAATCAAACGACATCGCGTCGGCGTCCACATGCCCACGAATCATCAACGTATCCTCATCCAACATCCGAGGTTCTTCCGTGATCTCGATATTGGACAGTCCTTCGTGGAGATTCATCCCCTTGTCCATCACATACCCAAACACCACATCTCGCAAAAACTCGGGAGTCCGCACGCGCGCTCTCCAGCTTTCAGAAATCACATTATAAAACGGCGTAAAATTCTGGATCGAAACAGAAGCCGTAAACGCCGTAATCGGAACCGCCGCAATCTGATATACCTCTTCCGAATCTGGAATCCCGGAAGTCGATTCGTCTTCCGATCCCGAAAGCATCATCTCAGACTCAACTTCCTTTTTGATTTCCTGGACGATCGACATGATCCCCGTTTCTATCCGCGTCGAGAGACTTTCTTTTTTGGGCGCGTCAGAAACCCAACCGCTCACATATCGAAAATACGCATACCCAAGCAAAGCAATCATCCCCACGACAAACCAAAAGACGCGTTTAGATTCAGTCATGCGGGAAGGTTAGATCGGAGGGAGGGAAGATGCAACTACAATCGCCTCGATACTAGAGGAGGATTTTCCCACTATCTAAAGAATGTATTCTTTCAACATTACAAGATCCTCCTTTGTCGGATTAGGGTTATTGACTCCGCCACTCTTTTTCCATGAGAGAGTATTTCTATACTTTGAATGCCTCGACCATCTACGCATGATCTCGTCATGAGGATAAAGATACCAAATCTCTTTGTTTCTAAAACAAATCCAAATATTTTTTCCAATGTATTTCTTATCTACACTGAATCTACCCTTTAGCTGAACTTTGTAAAAAGTCTTACCGTCGATGTGGCTAGCGATAAAATCAGCCCCCTGCCAGTCGTCGCTTAGACGTATCGTGTTAAATCCGTAGTCTGCAAGAATTGCGGATGCTTTTAAAAAATTAAAATTTTCTTTTTGCCGAGCGTTTAACTGCTTATATTCAATTTTCTGAATATTTTTCATTATTTCATTATACACATCCTAAATAATGCCGCATCTGCTTTTCTAAAAATCTTCGACCTGACCCACTCTTAAGAAATTTCTCTCTTCCGAGCGCATCGTACTTATTCAGATACGCTTCATAGTAAATTAAAACAAACGGTCTTCGAGGTTTCGTAGAAACATTCTTGCCCTGATTATGATCTTGGAGACGTCGATCAACATCTTCTGTGAATCCGACATACCAGCCTCCATCTGTGAGACTTCTCAGGACGTAGACGAAATACATATCTCTACCGCTGATAGAAAAAGCGTGTCCTGTCAAAGGCGCGCCACGTGAACCACCGCAGACAGAGTCCCGTAAAGCGCGTAACTATTTTGTTCTATGCGCCACGGGACACGTAAAAACCACCGTTGTGCGGTGGTTTTTACGTGGCGGAGGAGGAGAGATTCGAACTCTCGGTACCTTGCGGTACGCTTGCTTTCCAAGCAAGTGCACTAGACCACTATGCGACCCCTCCAGGGTCTGGAATTGCGCCGGAATCGTAACCGATCACAGACAGACTGACAAGAGACACGGGATTCCCCCATTTTCATAAAAAAGACGCGCCAGAAGGGTTTGGCGCGTCCGGGTGGACTAGAACAAGGTGCGACGCGAGACTCCGCTGAGCGTCTGGGTGCGACGAGGTTCTTCAGCTTCTTGGAACCAACGGGCCATGATCGAGATCACTTCGAGCGCCTGACGCGTTTCGAGCTCTTGGGTGAACTGGTCCTCATCCAGACTCCCCGCACGGATCTCCCGAGCCAGACGATCCGGATCCGTGTCCTCGGTGTTGAGAACGTCCTCGAGGATCTTCAGCTCTCGGATCGTGAGATCCGAACTCCACTTCTTGCGGAGCGGGTTGAAGGCGAGCTTCACCACGGATCGATCCCGCTTGTGAAACTGGATGTAGACGAACGCGCACAGATGATCGTCGCGTTGGAACGCGTGTGCCTTGAGCGAACCGTTGATCCCCCAGTGGATGGACCGATCGCCACGAGAAACCTTGTGAATAAACACGAGACTCTCCGGCTCAGTGACGAGCTGAGAGTCGGGGCGCGTCACTTTTCGCGCATCGAGCACTCCCTCGATCTTCTTCATCTTTTCGATACACGGGCCGATCTGAGCAAGGTACGGATGCATCCTCTATCCCTCCGCGCATGGCTTACGCGAAAAGACGGTTTTCGTCAACGACTCTACTTCGACGAAATCGGCTCCCCCATCTTATAGCTTCCAAAAAACGCATCCGAAATATCGTCGACTTTTTTCGCCCAGGTAGATCCGTAAAGCGATGCGGCGATCTCAGGAGATTTCACCCAACGTAACGTGCCACCTTTAGAGATGACATACACATTGGGCAAAGATTCAATCTTCACCATCTTAACTCCCGGACGATAGGTCACAAGTCCTCCTAGTGGAACGGACGCGAGCTGTGAGTCTGGGACGGTCACCACGGTTTTGAAATCTGCGTACCAAGAAAAATACACACGGTCATTGGGAAAGACATATCGTTTCCCATCCGCGCCGCAGTAGTACACGGCGGACATCGTCGTAGATTTGATCAACGAACCAGAAACGCAGTTCGTTCCCACGCCTGAGACAAGATCTTTATCTGTATTAATGTCTGGGCTTTCTGCTAACGCCAACGCCGGTTTATACGAAAATGAAGATTGTGCGGCGATCAAGCTGGAATACGGATTGATCGGCGTTCCATCCTCTTCTCGAATCTCAAAATGCAGATGATCCCCCGCGGCTTCTGCATTTCCGCTATCTCCCATCCATCCGATCAGCTGACCTTTTGTGACAGAAACTCCTCGGGCGATCCCAGGCGCGTAGGCATGCTCAACCCCACCTTCTCCATCATCCGTATCTGGATTGTCGTTATTCACATGAAGATAGTGATACGTGTATCCATCGGCATCCTCCAACACAATCGCGTATCCCCATGAAGCTTCAGGAATGACGAGATAGCTCACGACTCCATTTACCGCGGCATACAGCGGCGTCATATGCGGCCCCATGATATCGATGCCCTCGTGCGAATGCCCGGCACGTTCTTCACCAAAATTATCATTCACCTCCAACGCTGGATCCGTGGGAAAGAAAATATCTCGCGTCGTGGTTGCGGCCTCAACCGAACTCATCCAACCAAAACAGGCCGCAATCAGAAGAAAAGGAATCAGGCGAAACATCATTTTGGCATCTTAACACAATTCCAAAGCCTGTCTGATATACTCGCACGGTCGTGGTTTCGTACTTTCACAGGAGATCCTGATGAACCGAAAAAGAAACGAACTGTACCTCCTCGTCATGGGCGGCCTCCTCGCAGGTTGCCAAGACAGTCCTCCACACGAAGCAGAAACGGCTCAGGCCGTCTCCGAAATCTGCGAAGAGCCTGAAGGCGTCGGACTCGGCCTCTATTTCTTGAATGGAGAATGGAATCAAAGCCTTTCTCCATTTCCAGATCCCGAACGCCCTTCGGCGCTTCACCTGGTCGATGGATCCCCGCGATTCATCGAAGAGATCTACCTCAAGTCTTCTCTTCCCACCACCTTGGAAGACGGCCTCGAACCCGTCACGAATTCCGGAGACTTTTCCGGATTGAATTGGAATGATGTCGAGCAGGTTGAGGAGGGCTGGCGACTCGAAGCCTCCGGGACCACCTGGCAACATCAGCGGTTCTTCCGTAATGCGGACTGGATGAATCCCAAAGGAAAAATCAAACTCACGTTCCGCAAGGCGAACGGACACGCCGCCGAGACGACCAAGGTCCAGACCGGACGAGATGACGATTGGCGCGGGAGCGACGATTTCTTCATCCGACGCTTCGTCGCACGAACGGTCAGCACAAACTGCGTCGCAGAAAACGATTGTTCGAATGCGGATGCGATTCATCTCGCGGAAGCGTTCGTTCAGTTGCGCGTCAACCTCCATCCAGATGACACGTCCGAGATCCCCTCGAACGCAACAGCACTCGACCTCGAGTGGTCGGAAGCACCCGGTCACGTCTGGCAGGTTCCCATTATTCATGATGCGGAACCAGCGGACGGAACGGGGTACGGCTTCAACATCGATCTCTCGCTCGTAGACCCGCCGATGCGCGGCTACTATCTCCCCGGTGAAGTCGTGACCGTTCGGATGCACTACATGGATGGGAGTGGGATTCCGCTCTTTCCGACAGGAGCTCTGCCTTCCTACGCAGAGATGCAGCACTGGCGACCTCAAGCAAAAGGACTGAGGTACCTCACGTTCGATGGAAATTCCATGCTCTATTGGGCGCATAAAGCGACCCAAGGAGCCATGCAGACATTCCTCGCCGGCCCAATTCACAAAATGAACAGTGCGGGAACAACGCCGATCACACCCGCTTCGCTCTTTATGGAAGAAATTCCGGCGGCGACTCGCGCGGTTGATGGATGGACTAGCCTCATTCAAGAAACGCCGCGAACGCCCACGATGTTCAGTTGCTTGCTGGGATTTTTCCCTCCGGCATGCGACTTCCCAACCTCGACCGACTTCACGTACACGCTTCCGGAGGATGCAGAAACCGGAACATGGCAGACCGGAGTGAAGGCACGACGCTATTGGGCGGGTGAACCGTCCATGCGCGCCGCGTCTCTCGCGATCCAGGTCGGCTCTCCGACCGTGACAACGTTTCCCGGACATCCGGTCAACAGCGTCGGGACATGCTGGAGCTGTCATACGGATGAAACGGCCATTCAACGCGTCGGACACGGCTTTCCCGTTTTCGGGGTGAGTCCAGCGTGTATGGCATGCCACACCAATGGCTACTACTTCGAACCGGACGCGGGAATTGACGTTCGTCTCGAGTATCTGCACGATCAATCCCGTCGACTTTCTGCGCCCTGAATCGAAGCGCTCCTCTCTTTACTCCAATGCTCTTTCGCGAGACCAAACTTGGTTCCACATCTGATGGAAACGAGGAAAGGTCTCATCAATACCCTCGCGCATTCAGTCCGAGGGTTTTTTGTATTCAAAAAGACCGGAGAGGAATCCGGTCTTTTTGCAACGGGTAAGAAATTACTTCTTGAGAGCCGCTTCGATTTCTGCCTTGAAGACAGAAGCCGGAACCGCACCTTCGACGAGCTTCCCATTCACGAACGTTCCCGGTGTTCCCTGGACACCTGCGGCCGCACCTTCGTTGACGGATTCGTTGACCTTGCCAGCGAACTTGCCGGAATCGATACAGGCTTTGAACTTGGCTTCATCGAGGCCAATATCCTTTCCTGCACCGACAACGCGAGCCGCGGTAAAGGTCTGCGCCGTAAATTCTCCGAAAATTTTGTCGTGATATTCCCAAAACTTATTCGCTCCACCGAGTTCTGCCGCACATTCAGAAGCTTCAGCGAGCTTCTGTGCGTTCGGGTGGATGGAGACGAGCGGGAAGTGGCGATAAACCAAGCGCACGTCATTCGGATACTCCTGAAGAATCTGCTTCAAGGTTGCTTCATGACGAGAGCAGAACGGACATTCGAAGTCTGAGTATTCGATGAGCGTCACCTTCGCGTTCTTTGCGCCGATGATGTGATCGGTCTTTTCGTCGACCGGCTTCACCGGACCTGCAGCAGCCGTCGGAGCCGCAGCCGTCGGAGCCGCGCCCGTTGGAGCCGCAACAACCGGAGCATTAGATCCGCCGCCAAGCGCGAGACCCTTGCCGCTCGCGATCGAGTAGACAAAGAAAATAAGGGCGAGAGTGGTACACAACGCGACGCCGGCAAAGAAGCCGAGGAAAAACATGGTCTTCGGAGGACCCTGAAACGGACCAAAGCCGTTGGAGTCGCGAGAAGACG
>JAGOQY010000064.1 GCA_018063125.1 Patescibacteria group bacterium
GTTAACGCCGAAATCGCCTCTGGCTGGTCTCCAGAAGGCTGATAGGTCGATTTGAGCTCAAATCCGCGGGGCATAGTGGATTAGAGGGTACCCGGTTATTTCAGGCCTGTCATGCTATCCTCTCTCCATATGAATTCTGAACTTTCCGTGTTTGTTCGGGAGGCGCTCGTGAAAGGCTCCTCGCGTGCAGACATCACCAAAGCGCTCAAAAAGAGCGGATGGGCCGAAGATGAGATTCGAAACGCGCTTGGCGCGTATGCAGACATGGATTTCCCGGTCCCCGTCCCGAAACGTCGCCCGTATCTTTCGGCACGCGAAGCGTTCCTCTATCTCGTGCTCTACATGACGCTGTATATCAGCGCGTTTAGTTTTGGCACGCTCCTCTTCCAGTTCATCAATCGCGCATATCCAGATCTGATCGGATATCCGTATGGAACGTACGAGCCGACAGAAATGGCGATCCGCTGGAGCACCGCGTCACTCATGATCGCGTTTCCGGTTTTTCTCTACGTCTCATCTGTCGTCGTGAAGGCAATTCGCAAAGATCCAGATAAGCGCGCATCCAAGATTCGAAAGTGGCTGACATATATCACGCTCTTCGTCGCGGCAGGAATTATCATCGGCGATCTTATCGTCCTCGTGTACAACCTTCTGGGTGGAGAGCTTACGATGCGATTTATTTTGAAAGTCCTGACGGTTGGATCAATCTCCGGTGGAATTTTCGGATATTATCTCTGGGATCTTCGTGGAGAAGAACGTGAAAACTAATATGGCAAACTTTCCTGTTCGAAAAGCATTCGCTGTCGTCACGTCTCTCGCGGTTCTCGTTACGGTTGGATTTGGATTGTTTTTTTCTGGCTCACCCGCAGAACAACGAAAGAAGCGCGCCGATGAACAACGTGCACAACATCTTCAGCAGATTACGTACGCGGTCGATAATTTCTGGAATAAGAACATGCGTCTTCCAGAATCGATTCAAGAATTACAGAATTCCCCCGACGCGTATCTAACATCTGCTGTGGATCCCTCAACCGCCGTCCCCTACGAATTTCGGATCGTTGAACCTCGGAAGTATGAGCTGTGCGCAACGTTTGAATCAGAAACAGAAAACTCAAGCGATCCGCGCGTCCCAAAGATGGCGGTTACGCCGGAAGGTCAGTTCTGGGCGCATCCCGCAGGAAATAAATGCTTTCAACTCGACGTCCGAGTCTATCCAAAGCCATAAAAAATCCCCGCCTCTCGTCAGAGGCGGGGTTTTTCTAGGAGGCGGTTTCCTTCTCGTCGTTTTCGACGCGACGAAGGAGGAGACAGAGGAGAAAAAAGATGGCGTTGCAGGCCGCGAGGAGTCCAGCTCCCGCGAGCGTCGTCTCCCATTTGACCGTCGCGCGAATGGCGCCGTAGATGAAGAGACCGTGCATGAGCATGATTCCGATGCGTGGAAGGATGCATCGCACGATGAGCGAGACGGCGTCACGCGGCTGTCCACGATCCCAGTATGCGTCAACGCGTTGTCCCACGTTCTCGTGTTCACTCATGTTCAGATTGAACGTGAGTGCAACAACGTCTGGTTCGATGGTTGTGAGGATTCTTCCCACCAACACGCAGATGATGAGGAGGAAGAACGTCGAAGCCCACGGGACGGTGTGTTCCGTCGCCATCCATCCGAGCGGCGCGATCACGAAAATCGAGAGGAGGCACGGAATCATCACGGCCCGTCGAACAGACTCGATGACGAGAAAACGGTACGTGGCCGTGATCGTTCGCGTTCCTTCGAGTCGTTCGAGACGGGCACGTTGGCGTCTGAGGTAGATTGATGAAAGAACAAAGCCGAGCAGGATGACGAAAAACGAGAGCGTTCCAAGGGCCATGCACTTCCCTCCGTTCTGCGAATCTATTCGGATGTCAGAACATAGCGATTTTTTACCTCACCGTCAAGGGTTGAATCTGAACCTGTTTCATGATACTGTCGCGCGCATGATCGACTGGCAGAAACAGCCGCGCCCGATGGTGGCGCTGGCGCCCATGGCAGACATGACAGACCTGCCGTTTTGTCTTATCTGCAAAGAACATGGCGCTCCGCTCATGTTTCGCGAAATGGTCTCTTCTGAGGCTGTGGTTCGCATGAATCCAAAGACGCTTGAGATGGCAAAGTTTGATGAAGGTGAACGTCCGCTTGTTCAGCAGATTTTCGGATCCGAACCGGACACGATGGCTGAAGCGGCGCGGATCATCGAAGAGAAATTTGGACCCGACGGAATCGACATCAACATGGGTTGTCCCGTGTACAACATTGTTTCCAATTTCAACGGCGCATTTTTGATCAAAGAACCCAAACGAGCTGCGGCGATTATCAAGGCCATGAAAGCCGCGGTAAAAGTTCCGATCTCTGTGAAGACACGTCTCGGCTGGAGCGATGATCGTGATGTGTTGGAATTTGTGAAAGTCATTGAAGACGCGGGAGCTTCGCTTATCTCTATTCACGGACGAACAAAGGAGCAAGGCTACAGCGGAATCGCAAATTGGGATCGTGTCGGCGAAGCACGAAAAAATACGTCACTTCCGGTTCTCGTGAATGGCGATATCACAACCGTTGCTGCGGCAAAAGATGCGCTCGCGCGTTCTGGTGCCGACGGCGTTTTGATTGGTCGTGGCTTTCTTGGGAATCCGTGGTTCTTCGAAGAGTTGGCGCACGCGTTTGATCCTTCACGTCCCGCTCCGGTTCCTCCGACGCTTCAGGATCGCGTGGAAGCCGTTCGTAAGCATGCGCGTCTTCATGCAGAACGATACGGAGCGCATGGTCTCGTGAAATTGCGAAAGCATCTTCCCTACTATTTCAAAAAAGAACTGCGTGAGCAGTTTCCGTGGATTGATTTCAATGACATCCGCGCTCGTCTCGTTCGCGTCACAACTCTCGAAGATCTGGAACTGGTTCTCGCGGATATCAAAGAACCGGCCGCTGTTTAGGGCCGGACTTTGAGTTTTTTATACTCGTCGTAGTAATCGTAGTAGCTATTGGGAACTGTCGGGAGATAGCTCTCTGGGTCCACAGGAATTCCGTCTGAGCGAACTTCAAAGTGAAGGTGTGGGCCCGTCGAAAGTCCGGCGCCCGGCGCTCCAGGTCGTCCGCCGGTTTCTGCAATCTTGTCTCCGCGTTCAACGTACGTATCTGGTTTTGCGATGAACTTCGAAAGATGCGCGTAGACCGTCGCGATGTTTCCAGGATGAACAAGCATGGTGTAGTTTCCATACATACGTCCAGTTTTATTCCACGCCACGTATCCACCTCCGGCGGCTTTAATCGGTGTCCCGACCGACGCCCGAATATCTGTCCCCGGATGTTCAAAAAGATGCCGGAACGGATACGTTGGATCATGGAAAATGGCCGTGATCCCACGCTCGGGATCAATCGGCCAATTCAGCAAAACATCTCCTCGCGCAAGTGCGTCGTCGATCTCATCTAATTTATCCTTCAACTTTGTTTCAATCGAAGAAATATCATCAGAGGTGCTTTGCTGTTGTTCGCGAAGTTCGTAGAGCACGCGCTCAAACTCTTCCTGCTTGGATTCCGTTTCTGCCGCGAGCGAAGCTTTAAAGTTGCGTTCTGCCTCTAGTGCAAGCTGTTCCTTCGCAAGTCGTTTTTCTTCCTCTTTGAGCGCGATGCGCTTTCCATCGCGTTCCACTTTGATATCCTCCAACGACTTTTTGTACCCCTTCACTTTTTCTAATGAATCCGCGAGATCGCCTTCCAGTCGCTGAAGCTCTTCCATGCGATTGAAGAACCCGGACAATGAAGGTTCAGAAAGAAGAACTTCCAGCGGGATCACATCGTCCGCACGCTGGATGGTACGCAGAAGCTCTGCGCCGTATTCACGTTGATGACCGATGCGCTCGCTTTGTTCGTCAATTTGAGCTTCCAACGATGAGATCTCAAGTTCGAGCGCATCCAGCTCTGTCTCCGCACGTTGAATGTCTAATTCTTTTTTGATGATGCGATTCTCGAGCAGAAGAACTTCGTTTTCCAGCGTTGTCTGCTTTGCTTCTTGATCTGTGATGCGATTTTTGTACGTCGAAATCAACCCGTCGAGTTCTTTGACGCGGTCGCGTTTTTCTTTGATTTCTTCGTTCAGCTGATCAACATCCGATTTTACGGATGTGATCGCAGCATGTGTGGGAAAAATCCCCCATCCCGCGATGAGGCTTGTCGCAAAAACGAGCGCGACCAAAAGCCGTTTCATTCCCCCATCATGACACATTTGCACT
>JAGOQY010000014.1 GCA_018063125.1 Patescibacteria group bacterium
ACGCGCATCAAGAATTTGAAGAGTGGCCGCACGTTGGAACAGACCTACAAGGTCTCGGAAACGATCACGCTCGTGGAAGTCGAGTTTCGCAACATGCAGTATCTCTATCACGACGCGACGGGATACACGTTCATGGACAACGCAAACTACGAACAGTCGACGATGGCGGAAGATGCTGTTGGGGAGCAGGGAAAATATCTCCGCGATGGCATGGAAGTCACGCTCACAATGTACCAAGGCGAGCCGATCGCGATTCAGCTCCCACGCAAAATGAATTTTAAAGTCGTCGAAACTATGCCGGCGGTGAAAGGTGACACCGCTTCTGGAAACGTGCAGAAGGATGCAAAGACGGATAACGGATTCATGATCCGCGTTCCGATTTTCATCAACGAAGGCGAGATGGTTGTCGTCAATACGGACAACGGCGAATACGTCGAACGGGCGTAATATTTGAAAAGATGAAACGGCCTCAGGATTGACTCTGAGGCCGTTTTTTATTAGGCTCTTCCTCGGAGGAAGCATGAGGAACGACATCCTGGCTCACGCGTTGATCCATCAGGGCATGACCGACGAGGAGGTCAAACGACTAGTGCGGGGGATCTCTGAAGCGACCGGATTCAAAGTGGGAGGCGAGCTGATTGAGTTCGATCGTCGAATGATCTACGAACGTGCCAAGACCTGGCGCGTGCGCATCGCCGGAGAGTTCAGCGGTCGTCCGGCAATCCTTTGCATCGAAAATTTGAAGCTCACAATTGACGAGGAGCCGATTCGCCAGTCGTTCCGTACGCAGGTCGAGATGAACCAAGGTCGTATCCGACCACCGCACACGTACGTACACTCTGCGTTCGATGAGGCGAAGGGATACGGATGGTCGATCGAGGAATTGGTTGGAGCCCCCGTGCTTTTCAAACCCGAGGAGCCCCCGGAATTCGCAGCGCGTCCATTTTGCGCATTCTATATGGAGCTACGCCGAGCGGTTCCGCATGCGTTCTGGCCGGGCGAGGTGGAGGATGAGAGATCGTTCACGGCCAGCCAGTTGCTCAAGTGGGAGAATCTCTCGAAAGAAAAGTTCCCCACGCAGATCCGGCGTTTCGCAAAAGTGCTCGCCGAGCTAAAGAGTTCACTGCTCGGAGCGCGGTTGAATGCCTTCAGATTCCAGCATGCTCATCTTTCGGGGACGGATATCCGAGATGTGACCCGTGATCAACATGTGGTTTTCGCCAATCACTTCTGGGACTGGCGTCAGGAGGCATATGACGTTGCGTTTCCAATTTGGGGGCAGTGGCTTGCGCTTCCAGATAACCACCGCACGGCAGAGCACGTCGCGCACATCACAGATACGTGGTTGAGCGAGATTCGTCGATCTCTGAAGAATCTCATCAACGAAGATGATCTTCTGCTTATGTTGTTGAATCGAATCTACGGTTCGCTTCTCCTCGATATCCCAGCTCAGCGCGAGCATCGTTCGGGGAGATCAATCCTCGCGCTCGAGAAGGCGCTCATCGCGGAAGCGCGCCGTCTGCTCCGTTAGGCCATCGAAACCCGTCTACCAACCTGGTAGGCGGGATTTTTTTGAGATGGAATGATTGACGGACTGCTCATTTTTGCGTAGGTTGGCTCGGTTACGTCGTTCTTTTCAAGGAGATGATTGTGAAACAATCCGAACGAACACTCGCGCATGGGATTCTCGTTCCGAGCCTCACCGTTTTTCACGAGGACACGAAACAGTCTGTCGACGAAGTCCGAACCGCGGCTCATGTCGACTGGCTCATCCAGCAGGGTGCCGATGCCATCATTCCGGCCGGAAGTTCGGGAGAGTTTCCCGCACTGAAACCCGAAGAGGCGATCCGTATCTTCAAGATCGCGATCGAAGCATCTGGCGGCCGCGTTCCTGTGTACCCAGCAGTTGGTCGGTACTCCACATATGAGACGATTGAGCTCGCATATGTGGCCAAGTCTGCATTGGCAGACGGAATCATGGTTCTGCCTCCGTACTACATGAAGCCGAGCCAAGAAGAGATCCTCGAGCACTATCGAGCGGTTTCACGCGCGGTAAAGCTTCCGATCATTCTGTATAACAATCCTGCAACAACAGGAGTTGAGGTCTCGCACGAGACGATCGTCCAACTCGCGAATGAAGGCCTGATTCACGGGGTGAAATCGTCTCAAGGGACGACGGATCCAACGATCGAGCTCACAAAACATCCAAGATTGAGCTCGTACTATGGGCACGATTTGGAGCCGTGGTCTGCGCTCACGAAGGGCGCGCACGGGTGGTTCTCACTTCTGCCGAATGTGATCCCTTCACTCGCGAAAAAACTTTTGATGAGCGAGGGGTGTCAGGTGCGTCAGGACGCATGGCGACGCATTGAGCCGCTCGCGAAGTTCGTCTGGGGAGGTTCCGCGCATCCGATCGCCATCGTGAAAGCGGCGCTTGAACTGCAAGATCGCAAGGTCGGCGTCCCGCGTTTGCCACTCCATCCACTCTCCGCAGGTGGGATGAAAACGCTCAGCGAGCTACTCAAGAAGGCAGGTGTCCTGTGAGTGACGATCGTATTCAAGAAATGCGTTTGTCGCTCGAGCCGTTCAGTATGCGCAATCATGTCGGAATGAAGCGCGTGATCGCCGAGGGGATGAAGCTTCCCATGGCACAGGAAATCGCTCGGACGTATGGTCCGTGCAACGCGATCTCGCTCCAGATCATGGCCGCGGGAGTTTCTCGTCTCGAGAACCTCGAACTCGTCAACGTCCTCGTCGAGAATATGTATGACGAAGCGGGCCGCGGAAACGCGGATCAGTCGCACATTCGGATCTTCGAAAAGTTTATGCGAGCGGTGGATGTTGATCCCGCGCGCTGTCCGATTGAACCCGGTGGCTTGGTCGACACGTATCGGAAGATCTTCCTCGCCGTTGGCATGGAGCGGAACGAGTACGAAGCCTGCGGATTTCTGTACGGTTTCGAAGCCGTCTTCCCACACATCTGTGACGGGATTCATCAGGCCCTCCTCCGAGGGCCATTGAATCTTTCAGAGCATGATCTCTACTTTTTCCCGCTTCATGCGAAAGGAGACGTCTATCACAGCGAGGACATCTTCAAAGTCATGACGATCGGCGCAGATACATCGGAGAAGTGGGACGTCTGTGTTCGTCGCGCGATCTACAGCGCCTCACAAATCCATCTCCTCTTCAGTCGCATTCTTTCTGCGACCTCATAAACAAAAACCCCGTCTTCTCAGACGGGATTTTTTATTGCGTCACCGTGAATTTACGGCGTGAGCGTCAGCGTTTCCGACGGCTCCGCCTTTCCTCCAACCCAGGTGAAGGCGGTATAACTTGCCGCGCTCGTCACCTGAACAGAAATCTCACAACTTCCTTCGCACATCGCGATCGCTGGATCTTCGACGAGATTTGTTCCCTCCACGATCACCGTCTTTCCAATCGTTTCTCCGAACGGAGCGACAATCGAAAGGTGGGAAACATTTCCGACCTTGCTCTTCACCGTCATGGTCGGCTTCGGAGCAACGCCCATGATGGCGATGCGGACCGGTGCGGAAACCTGTGTCTGACCGAGCGCAAGCACCTGTCCGTAGATCGAGGTGGTGCGATAGAACGGGGTGGATGCCGAACACGTGGTCGATGTTCCGCAGTCTTTCCAGAGAACTGGCGTCGGTTCGCCCTGAATCAAAATGTAGACCTTGTGGCTTGCGATGCTCTGAACTTCCGAAGCATTTGAGGTGAAGCTTACGCGATCTCCCGCGTTTGCTGTGAGTGGTGATGCGCTGACCTGAATCTGATCGGATGCGGACATCGCCATGACAGACGAGCGGAGACTGTCCGGAGTCGTATGCGTGACACCCGCGCTATCCGTTGCTTCCGCATAGAAGCGAAGGTTGAGGGGAGCGGTCTGTACGAGGAACTGCGCAAAACATTCGGTGGTGTTGAGACATGTGGCGTATGGCGTCGTGACACCTTCCGCGCGAATCACGATCTTCTCGATGGGGAGAATGCTTCCCGTCACGTCTGCTTCGACGTTCACGGTTTGGTTCATGACAACCTGCGAGGCGCTGAGAGAAACTTCCGCAATCGGGTGGTTCTCAATGGTTCCTGGAGCGACCGGTGCGGTCGATTCCGGTAGGTAGCCAACGGGGCGAATATTTTCATCCGGTGAAATCGCCGTTGCAAGCGCTTCGTTGCGGCTGTACTGGTTCGGCGCATCAATCGGAAACCCGATGATGTAGTTGCTGAAATATGTATCCGGAACATCGACGACTTTCGTGTTCCAGTTCAGACCAAAGAGCGCGGCGGCAACGACTTCCGTTTTCACCCAGTGAAGCGTGCCATAGCGAGAAAGTGCGTAGACTTTCGGATCCGTCGTAATTTTGACGAGCGTTGAGCCTGGACGATACGTCACGTTTCCGGCGAGTGGAATGTTCGCGAGTTCCGCGTCAGTGATTTTCGCGACGTTGGTGAAATCGGGATACCACGTTTTAAAAACAGATTCACTGGGAAAGAAATAACGCTTTCCTTGAATCGAGTGATAGTACACCGTGTCGCCTGAACCCTTGATGAGATAGTTCGCAGGTTGCGCGGCGACCGGAGAGGCGAGAAAAAGGGAGCCAAGGAGAAGGCTGAGAGGAGCAAATGCTCGGAGAAAGACAGGGGAAAAACGCATAGTCCCTGCATCATACCTCTTGCCTCCCGCGACGCCTACTCATAAGCTGAGCCCGATGTCTTTGTGGATCAGCGTCGCGATTCTCTTCACCGCCGGTTTGGCGCTGATTAGCCTTCAAGCGGTTTGTCTTTTGGGTCCGTGGACCCGTCTCCGATCGTCGGTTCGCCCTTGGTACGTGTATCGCCGGCCGTTAACGACTCTCGCTTTTGTGTTGATGACGGTTCAGGTTGCTCTCGTCGCCACGGTTCAATTTCAGGGGGATTTTTTTCAGGCCATTCGGGCGGTCTCTCCGTTTTTTGGATTTCTCGCATGTGTGTTTCTGGGCCTGCTCGTCCTCACGCGGTGGAACGGATGGCGTGATCACATTTCCTGGAACGCGTGGTCGGTGATGCATGCGGTTTTGCTCGCGACGCTTCTCCTGTCGATTGTTGTGGTGCAGATCGAGTGGAGTCGTATCGGCGGCGCTCCCATGTGGACGACATACGCGTTGATCGGACTTCTCCTTTTTTGGACCGCAATCGCGCCGTGGGCCGTGACGCCGTATCGTCGTGAGCTTCGTGGGAATTGGCAGGGCTTGAGCATTCTCCTTCATCCGACGTATGTCGCGTTTTGGCTCTACGCATTCTTTGGCCCATTCGCCGAGTTTGAAATGATTCGAGCGGTGCTCGTGGGCTGTGCGGTGACGGTGTTTGGTTCATATGTCATCGAGTGGATTCACGCATTCCAAGAAAAACGTCGATCAACCGCGATCGAGCAATTTGCTCCATGGTATGACGCGATTGCCCTGTCTCGTCTCACGACTCGCGGAATGCGTGTCGAAGTATCAGGAGTTTCGCTCGCCTGTTTTATTCATGAAGGAAAGCCGATCGCTTTTTTTGGATACTGCACACGCGAGCCGAATCCGTTGTGGCTCGGGTTTATCCATCAAGGAGAGCTTCACTGTCCCTGGCATGGATGCCGTTTTTCCGTGGTCGATGGATCTTCCACACGCGGTCTCCAAGATCGTATCCCGCGCTTTGAAACGAAGATCGTCGACGATCGCGTCTGGATCAAGATTCCAAGAAAACTCACCGCATAAACAAAAACCCCGTTCGGGGTTTTTGCGTTGGTGCACAGAGTGGGACTCGAACCCACACGGATTGCTCCGCCAGCTCCTAAGGCTGGTGCGTATACCAATTCCGCCATCTGTGCGCGGATGCAGAGTAACTGACCCTGCAGGGATTGACAAAGGGCCCATTTTAAGGTATCAGGGAGGGATCGTTCTTTGCGGTTTTGAGAGGAGAGTCGGTATGTCCGTGGATCTGCTCGCACGATCAACGCCCGCCAATTTTGAGGCCATTTCGGGGGTGCGTGTCGAGTACTCCGGCACCCAGCTCCTTTTGCGCCTCGAGCTCAAAAGCCAGCTTCAACCCGAGTGGCTGAAGCGGCTCGATCGCGCCATCCTGATCACCCAAACTGTCGCGATCCCATGTCAGCTTCGATGGATCGATACGGATGGGAATCTGGTGTCAGCGGAAATCCTCCGTCTGAACGAACAATCGCCGGAGCTCCCGGTTCCTCAGGGTCCGTTCGTCAACGTCGACCACGTCGCGCTCTGCTGGGGCGGCTCCGCTCATACCAAAGAGAACAAGACCTCTCTCAACGCCTTCCGTTTGCGTGACACGCTTCCGGAGGACAAATGCTGCTAACCCAGAGCCCGCATCTTCTCAGATGCGGGCTCGTTTTTTATGAGCGAGAAAACTTTGCCACAAGTGCGGTCACGTCATCTTTTTTCGAGCGTGGGTGGTCTCCTCGAACCGAACGAAGCGTTGCAGTTTTCTGGAGCTCCTCTCCGATTTTCGATGGCTGATCTTTGTAGCGTTCAGCGATCCCGTGAATTTCCTCATCAGTGAGAACATCGGAGACGCCATCTGAAACATCAATATAGATGTCGCCATCTTTCGCGTCGTATGTTTTTGCCTGTGGAGCGAACTCCAAGCCGAGTTGATCTTTCATGACTTTGGAAATCCCAACGCCCTGGAGGATCATATTGCGGAAGCTCTTGAGTTTAATTTGCTGTGGCGGCTTATTCTTGTATTTCATTGCCAGCGCGCCGAGTTCCTTGCGTGTTTCTGCGAGCTTCAGAATATCCTGCGTGTTCACGGTTTGTTCCAGATCTTGGTCATCCTTGAGGAGCCCTTCTTCAATCAAAACTTGAACGTGCGAATCGTCCTTCGTGAGCTGGTCCATTTTTCCGTCTCGGAGGCGATAGATTCGGCTGTCGCCAACCTGTCCCACAGTCACCTGGTCTTGCCCATTTTTGTCGCGCCACATCTTCATCATTGATGCGGTGCAACCGATTTGCCCAAGCGTGATCTCGAGCATCTGTTGATGTTGCGGATTGCGTTCATCGTACGCTCCGAGTTGAGCGGAAAGGTTCTTGTTGAAATATTCGATTCCTTTTTGGCGCACGGCAGGATACGAGCCGAGCTTTTCTACCTCGGAGTTCATTCGGTGGATCATCGCCTTCATTGCAGATTCCACCTCTTCCTGGCGAAGCTTCGTGTCGCGCGGGCTGTCAAAAACTTTTTTAATCAATCCGGCCGTTCGAATGTCTTCCGGTGTTTTCGCTCGTTCCAAATGTGCGTTGATCTGTTCCTTCGTCATCTGGTTCGCAGCCATGGATGCGGCATAGTCTCCTGCCGGGACGCCTCCCATCCCATCCCAAAGACCGATGATTCCGCGTTCGGCGGAGTAGAAGTGTTTGTCCTCATTTCGTTCTGGATGATCAGGCGAAGCTTCCGTGGAGCCGCTCACCTGGAATCGCGATTCCGCTTCCTTCTTCTCGAGTCGTATTCCTTCTAGAACGCGGGTGATTTTTTTGGCGTTTGTTTTGTCTTCAATAATCTCGAGATCTCCCTCGCCTAACTCAATCTCCTCAGCTTCAAGAGCGGGGACGCGCATGATCTGGGTTTTCTCGACGGGAGAGAATTTTTTGGCGGAAGAATCAAAGTTCATATCGAGAAGTCTTTTTCTCAGGATACAGGTCTATTTGTGATACGTCTTTCCCCCAAGAATCGTGGTGGCTCGATAGAGCTGTTCGAGAAGGACGATTCGGGCCAGGGAATGGGGGAGGGTGATCTTTCCCAGGGAGAGAACTAGGTCAGCTCGCTCCCGAACAGACGGGTCCAGGCCCCAGGAGCCTCCAATAAGGAATGTCACGGGTTGGCCGTTTCCGCCTCGGTGTTCGAGTTCCTTGGCAAAGCCCGGAGAGTCGAATTCTTTCCCCGTTTCGTCCAGGGCGATGACGACGCCCCCAGCAGGGAGGTTTTTGAGGAGGGAAGTAGCCTCGACGGCCCGGGTTTTAGCCAGATCTGGCTTGGCGGTCTTCCCATGACCTTCGGGGAGTTCTAAGGTCTCTAAGAGAGCGTAAGGTTTGAGCCGATTTTGGTAGCTGTGGATAGCTTGTTGATGCCACTCTTCACTGGGAGATCCAATTGCTCGAATATTGAGGCGAAACATAGGGTTTTTTCGGCGGATTATGGGCTCTTGACAGATGTCTAGGTCGACCCTATTATACCGGCACATTGAATCCCACGTTCGGAGTCAAATCCGAACCACTGGGGGCCACCTGATCACTCATGCTTATCTCATCGCCTCTCGGCTAAGCTACAGGTCCCTCACGTAAGGGAATTGTCGCTTGGCCCCCAGCCAAGCGATTTTCTTTCTCAGAAATTCCAGAGTCCGACACTGACGACCGCCGAAATCCATCTTCGACTGCCATCAGTGTCCGTCTCACCTGAACCGTTCCGAATGCACAGGGAGCCGCGGACTGGTCCTCGACAATAGAACTCAAGCCTTTGAATCCGATCGTCCCCGTGTCATGCGGGTCCGCGGAGGAGAAGAGTTTGGCGATAGAATGTAATACGTACAAGGCAACAATTGTGTTCCTCACGATGCCGTGAGGGATACTTGCAAAAGACACCAACTGCCGTCCGGTCGTGATTGCTCGCGATTCTGGACGGTCGAAGCACGTAAGGGCATATGGTGGATGGCTTGGTATGAAGGAGCCGACGAAAGACGTGGCAGCCTGCGATAAGTCTCGGGGAGGTGGCAAGCAACCTTTGATCCGGGAATCTCTGAATGGGGCAACCCCTATTGGTGAAGCCAATAGACCCACGACTGAATACATAGGTCGTGTGGAGGGAACGTGGGGAAGTGAAACATCTCAGTACCCACAGGAAAAGAGAAAAAGAAAACGCAGACTTCTTGTCTCGCGGAATCAAATTGGTTCCGGTGAGACAAGATGTCTGCTCGATTCCGTTAGTAGCGGCGAGCGAAAGCGGATCAGTCTAAACTTATTATTTCAGTCTCTACACCGAGTTGGACGCAAGTTTGACCGCGGATGGAGATGATGAGCTTGAGCTGTCGAATAATAGGTGTTGCGGACGGAATGCTCGGTCACTCAAGAGACCGGTTTGTGAGTAGATCATGATAGTCGAACCTGCTGGAAAGCGGGGCCAAAGACGGTGATAGCCCGGTAGATGAAATCATTTAGATCTCCGCAGATATTCCTGATCCAAAGTACGACGGGGCTCGAGAAACCCCGTCGGAAGCAGCCACGACGATGTGGCAAGACTAAATACTCCTTCTGACCGATAGTGAACAAGTACAGTGATGGAACGCTGAAAAGCAGCCCGGGAGGGCGATGAAATAGTATCTGAAACCATATGCTTACAAGGAGGTGGAGCGGCGCAAGCCGTCACACCGTTCCTATTGAAGAATGAGCCAACGAGTGAGTTCCGCGTTGCGCGGTTAAGTTCCTGAGGGAACGAAGCCATAGTGAAAGCGAGCCTGAATAGGGCGTTTGTAGCGCGGACTCGACCCGAAACCCGGCGAGCTAGCCATGACCAGGATGAAGGTTCAAGAAATTGAACTGGAGGTCCGAACCCACGAGCCGTGCAACACTCGGGGATGAGTTGTGGCTAGGGGTGAAATTCCAATCGAGCTGGGTGATAGCTGGTTCTCCCTGAAATAGATTTTGGTCTAGCGTTGATTAATAGCATTACGGGGGTAGAGCACTGAATGGGGACACGGGCGCAAGCTTAGTGTTCCTAACCAAACTCCGAATACCGTAATGTGTTCCCAACAGTAAGACGGTGGGGGCTAAGCTCCACACGTCAAAAGGGAAACAGCCCTTGATCGCAGACTAAGGTCCCTAATTGTGTACTCAGTGTGAAAGGTGGTCGGACGACTTATACAACCAGGAGGTTGGCTTAGAAGCAGCCATCCTTTAAAGAAAGCGTAATAGCTCACTGGTCAAGTTATCCGGCGCCGAAAACTTATCGGGGCTTAAGTACACAACCGAAGTCGCGGATTGATGAATCCTCTGGGATTCTTTCAGTGGTAAGGGAGCATTCGCAACTGCGCTGAAGCGAAAGGCGTGAGCCATCGTGGAGCGTTGCGAAGTGAGAATGTTGGCATAAGTAGCAAAAAGACGGGTGAGAATCCCGTCCACCGTAAACCCAAGGTTTCCAGGGCAACGAAAATCGCCCCTGGGTTAGCCGGCCCTAAGACGAGGCCGAAAGGCGTAGTCGATGGACAGCAGGTGAATATTCCTGCGCTACCACAGTTTTTCGATGGAGAGACGCATTCTTGCATCTTCAGAGAGTCCCGGAATGACTCTTTGGGCGCGAAGGGGTGCTCTGTAGGCAAATCCGCAGAGCATAAGCCTCGTCGTGAGCGCGAGCCTGACGCAAGTCGGGCAAGTGAAGAGAATGGGGTGCCGAGAAAATCTTCTAGAGCTAAGGCTGTGGTAACCGTACCGTAAACCGACACAGGTGGGTGGGCGTAAGTGTGCTCAGGTGTACGAGAGAAACCATGTTTAGGAACTCGGCAATACAACGGCCGTAACTTCGGGATAAGGCCTGGCTGCCGCAAGGCAGCCTTCAACAAAAGACGCTTACCGACTGTTTACCAAAAACACAGCTTCCTGCTAAACCGCAAGGTGATGTATAGGAAGTGATGCCTGGCCAGTGTCAGAACGTTAAGCGGAGAGGTCATGGACTTCGGTCCGGCAGCCTTGAAGCCAAGCGCTGATGAACGCCGGCGATAACTATAATCGTCCTAAGGTAGCGAAATTCCTTGTCGGGTGAGTTCCGACCCGCACGAATGGCATAACGAGTGAGCGACTGTCTCAACATGGTACTCGGTGAAATTGCAAGTGGGGTGAAGATGCCCTGTACGCGTAGTCAGACGAAAAGACCCCGTGAAGCTTTACTACAACTTGATATTGGGTCGCGTGCTTTCATGTTCAGCATAGGTGGGAGCCTTCGGGCGCCAGTGAGATACCACCCTTGAACTTACGCGATTCTTGATCTCTCTCCATGAATCTGGAGGGGGAGACAGTATCTGGTGGGTAGTTTAACTGGGGCGGTTGCCTCCTAAAATGTAACGGAGGCGTTCACAAAGGTCAGCTAGGTACGGATGGAAATCGTACCGGTTCCGCAATGGGACAAGCTGGCTTAACTGCGAGACCAACAAGTCGAGCAGATACGAAAGTAGGACATAGTGATCCGACCGTACGATATCGGACGGCGGAAGCTCAACGGATAAAAGCTACTCCGGGGATAACAGGCTGATCTGGTCCAAGAGTCCACATCGACGACCAGGTTTGGCACCTCGATGTCGGCCCATCGCATCCTGGGGCTGTAGAAGGTCCCAAGGGTTAGGCTGTTCGCCTATTAAAGCGGTACGCGAGCTGGGTTCAGAACGTCGTGAGACAGTTCGGTCTCCTGTCTACTACGCGCGTGGAATATTGAGGGAGCGAATCTCTAGTACGAGAGGACCGAGATTCACGAACCTCTAGTGTACCTGCTGTCCCACCAGGGGCATCGCAGGGTAGCTACGTTCGGCGCAGATAAACGCTGAAAGCATCTAAGCGTGAAGCTGTTCCCAAGATTAGTATTCAGCAAGAGCCCTCCGAGACGAGGAGGTTGATAGGCCATAGGTGTAAGCCCCGCGAGGGGTTGAGCCGAGTGGTACTAATAGCTCATTGCTTCGACCTTCCGGAAAAAATGACATTTCGTCATTTCCGGCAGTAGAAACGTGTCTATGCGGTTGCCTTGTACGTAATACATTCTATCGATCCAATGTTTGACCAACGATCTGATTATTCAATTGTTTGAATGATGAGACCGGTGGCCAAAGCAGTGGGGTCACACCCGTTCCCATCCCGAACACGGCAGTTAAGCCCACCAGCAGCGATGGTACTTGGACCCAACCCGGTCCTGGGAGAGTAGCCCGTCGCCGGACTAAACAAACAACTCGCGAAAGCGAGTTTTTTGTTATTCGAAAGATACTTAACACTATGTGTTAAGTATCTACCGTTGACGAAGAGGCAAATAATTGTTAGCTTGCGCGCTTATGGCACAAACAGAGATGGAACAAAACGAATCTAAAGACAGAACCAGAAACACATCCCGAGTGACTATTTATGGGTTGGTTCATCCAGATGATCCATACGAAGTTTCGTATATCAGATATGTTGGAAAAGCGAACAACGTGAAAGCTCGTCTAAAAAATCATATCTATCAAGCTAGGTACTCTTTTAGAAAGAGTAACAGACGTTTTTGTGAGTGGCTAAAGTCAATTTTATTTATCGGCCAGGAGCCTGTCTTTATCGTTTTGGAGGAGTGTTCCGCGGAAACTTGGCAAGAACGAGAGAAGTATTGGATTGCATGCTTACGAGAAAAGCAAGAACTTTTTAATATTTTATCGGGTGGAAATGGGGTAGCGTCACATTCGGAAGAGATGCGTCAGTATTTTAGTAGGACGAGAAAAGGTCGGAAGCACTCACAGAGAGCTAGGCATCGGATTAGTGAAGGACAAAAAGGTAGGATCGGCGGCATGCAAGGGAAGAGGCTATCAGAAGAGGCTAAGCTAAAGATTAGTATGGGCAATCGTGGAAAAAGACGAACTGTGCAAATGCGTAGACATTTAAGTGTATTAAAAATGGGCGTGCCTGGTCTCAAACACTCCGAAGAAACAAAGTGGAAAATTAGCATAGCTCATCTCGGTAAAACTGCCTCGGAAGAAGCAAGACTGGCAATGAAAAGAGCTTGGTTGTTACGAAAGAAGAGGGGTGAAATTCCTTGGAATAAGGGAAGGAAAGACATTTATTCTGCCTTAGTTTAAAGAGAGCAAGGCGGTCTAGAATAGAGGGTATCCAGGATTGGATCAACATTGAAATGTCTGAAAAAGAAAAGCGCCACCGATGGGTGGGCTTGAGGGGCAGATGCGGCATCAGGTGCCAGCGAGCGAAAAGAGCTCTTCGGCGCGTTCGCGACCGAGCTTGGTGAGCGTGTAGATCCGGTGAGGGATCTCGGTCGTGTCGTCGTCCGCTGGATCTTCCTCGGAGGTGATGTAGCCCTGTTCTTCCAGGGATTCGAGGAGGTGAGAATAGTTGTCACGATCGGACCAGACCAGACCTTCTCGCTCGCTCTTGTAGATGAGGCGAAGGAGACGATCAGTCCTCTCACCGTGTCTGTATGTGGCTCGCAGGAAGAGTCCACAGAGGACGGTAAGAATGGCGATGACAATGATCGGTGCCAGTTTTCCCGAAACAAACATGCGGCCTCCAGTGGGGGTATTCAAGCGGATTTTGTGTGTTTCGTCAATCCTGTTAGGCTATCTCACATATGAAATCTCGATTGGGTTATTTTCTTCAATTCATCGGAAAATCAGGAATCTTCGGTTATCTATTTCTAGCGGGAATGGCTGCGGGTTTTATCCTTTCCGTGCAACATGCCCCAGTTGCGATCATTAGTTCCTATACTGTCGTTGGATTGATTTTCTGGTTCGCATTATTCCGTGGGTTCGTTGAAGCAGAACGTTTGAATGACATTGGTCTAGATGGCGAGGCGGAGATTCTGACGCTCGCAGAAAATGGATCCTCGATTCAGGTTGGAGGAAGCGTTCCAAAGCCGGGCGTGACCATGACCGTTCGCGTGTCCGTGTCTGGGAAAGCTCCATATGAAGCGAAGATTCGTACCTTTATTTCACCGTTTGAGATCGCTCGATTCAATCCGGGAAACAAGATTCAGGTGAAAGTAGATCCTGAAAAGCCAAGCAATCTAGTCATCGCAGAGGGAACGCCAACAGCGGGGCGGTTTCAGGCATAAGTCGTTTCGAGGAAATGGGGCAGGTTTGATATACTGCTCTCCAATGCCCCAGAAGCGCGCTCGAAAAACTCGCAGTATCGTGGATGCGCCACGTTCGTTTATTCGTCCCGAATTTTTGGATGCGGGAGATCGTCCGTTTGAGCCGGGTTTAGGTTTTTGGGCGATTCATGCGCTTCACTGGAATGCGCTTCTTGCCGCGATCATTCTCGCAATTGTGATCGGCGCTTCGATCTTGAATGGCACGCCGGTTTTCGCGGGATAAGTGAGTTTCCGTATGCTATATTTGCCCCATGTTTCGGATCGGGGCGATTCTTTTTATCCTAGGCGCGAGCCTTTTTTCTATTGCCCGCGTGGTCGTTGCGGTTGATCAAAGCAGTCCGAATTATCAGAACATTGGTGGGACGTTTGCTCCAGCCGTTCAGAATGTGAGTTCGCCGAGTTATCAGATGACCGCTTCGATTGATGCGATTGTCGGAAAATCGACAAGCGCCAACTACGTGATCCAGAACGGCGTCCCGATTAACGACACAAATCCGATCGTGTGTGGAAACGGGATCGTGGAAAGTGGAGAAGCCTGTGACAACGGAGGGAGCAACGGCTCGTGTCCTCAGACGTGTTCCACTTCATGCACGACGAACTCATGTGGAGGCGGTGGAGGAGGCGGAGGTGGCGGCGGAGGCGGTGGAGGAGGAGCGCCGCCAGCAACAGAAACTGGTGTCGAATTTTCTGGTCGCGCCTATCCGCAAAGCGACATCGTTCTCTTGAAAGATGGTCAAATTTCTTTGACGACCGTTGCAGGCCCAGATGGAAAGTTTAAAGCGAGAATTACGGGAATGCAGGCGGGAAGTTACACATTCGGCTTATATGCCGAGGACAGCAAGAGTATCCGTTCCGCAATTTTTGCGTTTCCCATCTCTGTCACATCCGGAACGATTGCGACGGTGAGTGGGATTTTCATTGCTCCAACGATTGCCGTTGATAAAGATGTTGTGAAACGTGGAGATAGCGTTTCCATTTTTGGAGAATCCGCGCCAGATTCCGAGGTCACGATTCAGGTGAACTCAGAACCAATTTTTGTGAAAACGGACGCGGATGACGACGGAGTGTATCTCTATTCGTTTAATACGGGACTCGTCGAAACCGGTGGACACACGACAAAATCAAAAGCCGCATACAACGGAACGGTGAGTGGATTCAGTCTGGCGGTGGCGTTTGAAGTAAACGAGACAGGTGAAGGAAAGCCAAAGCCGAAATGTAAAAAAGCGGATTTGAACTGTGATGGAAAGGTGAACCTCGTCGACTTCTCCATCGCCGCCTATTGGTACAAGCGCACGTTGAGTGCCACGTTTATTCCGACAGAAGTGGAGCGCTTGAACGGCGACGGAAAAGTGGATCTCGTCGACTTCTCGATCATGGCGTATTACTGGTCCGGCTAATCTCTTGTTATGAAGTTCTCCAAACGCGTTCTCCTTTCTGTTCTCGCCGGTCTTATCTCTCCGGTCTCCGTATTCGCGACCGTGATGTTTACAGAGCCGAGTCAGATTCAGATTCGTCCCAATCAAGTATTTGAAGTCTCCATTTTTCTGAATACGGATGGCGAAGATATCAATGCGATTGAAGGAAAGATCGTCTATCCCGCGGATGTTGTGACGCTCAAAGAGATCCGCGATGGAAACTCCATTATCAACTTTTGGGTGGAGCGTCCCGAAGTTTCTTCTTCGCTCGTTCGATTCGCGGGGATTATCCCGGGAGGTTATCGATATCCGCGGGGCCTCGTCTTTTCCTTGGTTTTTGAGAGCAAAGGCGAAGGAAGTGGCCCAATTAGCATCGAAGAAGTTCGCACGCTCAGAAATGACGGTGAAGGAACGAACGTCCCGGCGACCGTCACATTCACATCTGTAAACGTGTCTTCTTCTGCAGAGCCAACTCCGGAAGTCGCGCCGATTCGAGATGGTGAGCCGCCGGAAGTTTTCTCTCCGGTGCTCTCTCAAGATCCAGAAATCTTTGAAGGTAAATGGTTTTTGTCATTCGCGACACAGGATAAAGGATCTGGAATTGATCACTACGAAATTCGTGAATCCTATTTTTGGGGGAAGGGACGCTGGGTCATCGGACAGAGTCCATTTGAATTAAAATCACAGGATCCGACGCGTCCATCTTTTGTAAAAGCTGTTGACCGTGCGGGAAATGAACGTGTCGTTCGCGTGGAACCGATTCAACCACGAAATGAGATCTATGATCTCG
>JAGOQY010000065.1 GCA_018063125.1 Patescibacteria group bacterium
GAGGAGATCTGCGCAGTTTTGTCGGAACGTTCATGATCGGATTCTTTCTGGTTTTTTCTGGATTCAAGCTTCTCGATCTTCCCGGTTTTGCGCACGGATTCTCCACGTATGATCTTCTCGCGAAGAAAATCCCTGCGTACGGATACCTGTATCCTTTTATTGAACTCTTCTTTGGCCTATCCATGATTGTTCATGGAGACGCGAGGGTTATTCTGATCGCGGAAATTCTTGTCATGTCGTTTGGCGGACTTGGAGTTGCGATCAAGCTTCAACGCAAAGAATTGTTTCAGTGCGTGTGTCTGGGAACTTCCCTAAAACTCCCGCTCACTTTCGTCACGCTTATTGAAAACTTCGGGATGGCGGCTCTCGCCCTCGGACTCCTCCTTTTGTAATTATGGACATCCATCGAGATTCTGCCCGAACGTGGCGAGTGAAATATCATCCCACAGTTCAGTCTGTTGAAATCAGCTCTGGGCTGGAACAACTTTTAAAAGATTACGCCTCACTTGATGGAAACGAGTGGGTCATGTCGGTTCATGGACGATCGATTGATCGAATCATCCAGATGCTGATCACCGATATCAAAAACCCCGAACGAGATGTGTCGTTCGGGGAATTGGATTTGTCTTTGTTTAAATCGGCTTCAACGCGTTAGTAGACGCGAATGCGACGCGGACCTTCGCTACCACCGCCAGAACCTCCGCGGCGCGGTCCACGGCCACCTCCTCCGCCGCCATGACGCGGACCAGACGAAGTAGAGGGCACAGAAGGGGAGCCGCCACGAGATGGACGACCGCCACCGGAACGGAAAGACGGACGGCTACCACTTCCACCGTAACGAGAAGAATGCCCACCAGAGGAAGAGTGACGACTGCCTCCAGAAGACGAGCGACCACCGTAGGAAGATCGCGGGCTGTATTCCGGACGATCCGGCTCCTGTGCACGACCTGGAGGCAGAGTCGGCAACGGGGACATTTTAATTTTTGAATTGAGCAAGCGTTCGATATCTCGCACATCGCGTGCCTGATCTGGCATAGCGAACGAGATGGCGTGACCATCCATTCCACCACGACCCGTACGACCAATGCGGTGCACGTAATCTTCTGGGTTGTCCGGAAGATCGAAGTTGATGACGAGCTCAATACCCTTCACGTCGATTCCACGAGCGGCGATATCTGTTGCAACCAACACGCGATACATTCCACTCTTGAACCCTTCGAGCGCGTGACGGCGCTGGTTCAATGAACGATCGGAGTGAATTTCTGCGGCCTGGTGTCCCATTCGTTTTGTCACCTGCGCGACGCGATGCGCGCCATGCTTGGTTCGTGTGAAGACGAGAACCGTTCCGCGATACTGTTCGAGAAGCTTTTCAAGAAGACGCGGCTTATCATTCTTCGAAACGAAATACATCTCCTGCGAGACATGCTTGTTCGCGGTTCCTGGGCGAGCAATTTCAATACGCACGGGAAGCTGCATGTACTTTGAAGCGATGCTCACGATCTGAGATGGCATCGTGGCAGAAAAAAGCATGGTCTGGCGATCGGCAGGAACTTCCTGAAGAATGCGACGAATCTGCGGTTCAAATCCCATGTCGAGCATGCGATCCGCTTCGTCGAGAACCAGGATTCCAACGTCCTTCAATGAGACCGTTCCCTGGTTCAGGTGATCAATGAGGCGTCCCGGCGTCGCAATGATGACGTGTGGATGCTTGTGAAGATCACGCAACTGCATGTTCATGCTGGCACCTCCGATGAGAACGGCCGTGCGGAGCTTGATCGGACCACCGATTTTGTGGATCGTTTCTTCCACCTGAATCGCGAGCTCGCGCGTCGGAAGAATGATCAGCGCACGGCGATCTTTTAGCTGAGCCAATCGCTGGATGGTTGGGATCCCAAAAGCCAGCGTTTTGCCGGTTCCGGTTTCTGCAATTCCAACCAAATCCTTCCCCTCAAGTGCGATCGGAATCGACTTGAGCTGGATCGGCGTCGGATGCTCATATTTGTGTTTTTGGAGGATTTCCAAAAGCCGCGGAGCGATCCCGAGGCCGTAAAACGTGGGGGAAGTGGGGGACGGAGTCATATCTGGCCGCAACATATCATATATCAGCAGATTTTGCGAGGGTTTGACCCGTTGCCCGTTCCGCCGGTCGCCGGTATGATGCCCCCACTATGACGGCCATTAGCATTCGCGGACTCTCGAAGAAATACGCCACAGGCACGCAGGCTCTCACAAATGTGGATTTGGAGATTCAGAAAGGAGACTTTTTCGCTCTTTTGGGAGCCAACGGAGCCGGTAAAACCACGGTCATCGGAATCCTGACAAGCATCGTCCGAAAGACCGCTGGAACGGTCACGGTGAACGGATACGACCTCGACAAAGATCCAGACGCGGTCAAAGCAGAAATCGGCGTCGTCCCGCAAGAATTCAACTTCAGCATTTTTGAAAAGGTTGAGAACATCGTTCTGGACCAAGCCGGCTTCTATGGAGTCCCGCGCAAAGAAGCAAAAGTTCGTGCAGAAGAGCTTTTGAAAGCTTTGGGTCTTTGGGAAAAGAAAGATGTGAAGTCCATGACGCTCTCAGGAGGCATGAAGCGTCGGTTGATGATTGCGCGAGCCCTCATGCACAAGCCGAAGATTCTTTTGCTCGATGAACCGACCGCGGGCGTTGACGTCGAGCTTCGTCATGGAATGTGGGAGTACCTCAAAAAGCTGAACGAGGAGGGGACGACCATCGTGCTCACGACACATTATCTCGAAGAAGTTGAACAGCTCTGTCGCAATGTGGCGATCTTGAAAAAAGGAGAGAAGGTTCGTGATTCATCTGTAACCGCGCTTCTCGCGGGCACGCCCTCACAAACGTATCGCGTCGTTCTGGATAAGAATCCAAAGTCGATCGAGATTAAGGGTCTTCGAATGACTCCCCGTGATGAGGATTCTGCGGACATTGAACTGGATCAGGGACAAACCGTCACCGGACTTGCGCAAACACTGTCGGATGCCGGCGTGAATATTCTGGATATCAAACCCGCCGCGAATCGCATCGAACAAGCGTTTCTCGAAATCACCAACGGACAAACCGTATGAACCGCATGAATCGCATCCAACTTATCGCGCTCTACACATTGCTTCATCGCGAAGTTCTTCGTCAGTTTCGGATTTGGAAACAGACGTTTCTCCCACCCGTCATCACACAATCGCTCTACTTTATCGTCTTTGGAACGTTTATCGGCTCGCAGGTCGCGCCGATCAAAGGGATTTCGTACATGGCGTACATCGTGCCAGGCATCATCATGATGTCGGTGATCACCAGTTCGTACACCAACGTCGTCTTCTCATTTTTCAGCGCAAAGTTCATGCGCAGCATTGATGAACTGCTCGTCTCCCCGATGTCTGACAGCATGGTGTTGTTTGGATATGTTCTCGGTGGGGTATTTCGCGCAATCGTGACGGGGCTTCTCGTGTTTCTCGTTTCGTTTTTCTTTGTACGTCCGAGCGTCGAGCATCCGTTCATCGTGATTCTCTTTGCGATTCTGACCGCGATCGTTTTTGCGCTTGGAGGATTCTTGAATGCACTCTACGCAAAAAACTTCGATGATGCGGGAACGTTCACGACGTTCGTCCTCACGCCGCTCACGTATCTTGGAGGCGTGTTCTATTCGGTAGAAGCGCTCCCTCCGTTCTTCCGTGCGATCTCGTATTTCAACCCCATCGTCTACATGGTTGATGGGTTTCGCTATGGATTCTACGGCGTCCACGATACGAATCTTTGGATCGGCGTGACGTTCCTCGCGGTCTTGTCTGTCGTTCTCTCGATCATCAGCGTGCGATTGTTTGCAAAAGGCACAGGACTTCGTCACTAAGAAATTCGAGAAACAATCACATCATATTCTACCTGCGCATCTGGCAGGCGAGAAAGGGCGTCCATCATTTTTGCGCGATCTTCAGAATCTGGCGTATCGATCAGACGTGATCGAACGAGTACAAATGCCGTTTCTGAGACAATCGGCGGTTCAGTCTCCATCCCTTCATCGATCGTCACGACGAGCTGAGACAACACACGAAGCCAGTGGAAGAACGGATCGTTCACCACCAAATCCAACAGCGCATACGGAGACGCAATCGGGCCATTCAACCGTTCATAA
>JAGOQY010000066.1 GCA_018063125.1 Patescibacteria group bacterium
GCGGGTTCCAAAATCTTGATGGGCGGACAGGCAACATACCATTCCTCGCAGTCGCGTTCCGTCTCGTTGAAATTGATTCCAACGAATACTTCCTCGACGGTGCGGCTGTAGACGAAGCGTCCTTCCTTCAGGCTTGAGATACTGAACCGTTGATCCGACTCCTCTTCGGGAACGAAGTAGGCCATCACGGGAATGGCGGGGCGTTCGAGCGTGGGGAGGGTGGGATTTTGAACATCTTCCGGCCGAGTGAAAAGAACGAACAGGTGCATGGTCAGAGTTCTAACAACCACTGGATTTCCTGTCAACGACGGGCTATTCTTCTCACGTGCCAGCTCAGTTCCGAATCGAGCGCTTTGAGGGCCCTCTGGACCTTCTGCTTCAGCTTGTCGAAGAAGAGAAGCTCGAAATTTCGAATATTTCCCTTGCCAACGTGGCGGACCAGTTTGTTTCCTACGTGAACGACCGTCCGGGAATCCCACTCGAAGAAGTCGCAGACTTCCTCGTGATCGCCGCGAAGCTCATGTATCTCAAGTCGAAGTTGCTGTTCCCGACATTCGTCGATCCCGAGATGGAAGAAGGCCCGGATCTCGCGGCGCAACTTCGTCGCTATCAACAGTTCGTCAACGCGGCAAAGCAGATCGAGCAGATCTGGAATTCCGGACAACGATCTTTTGCGCGTGAACGCCGTGCCGTTCGTCGAACAGATGTTCACTTCGCTCCACCGCCAACTTTGAGCGTGGAGATATTGAACGATGTGATGCGTCGGGTGATTCTGCGTTTGGAACCTCTCCGCAAACTTCCGCAAGTGGCGATTGAACGTGTCGTTACGATTCAGGAACGCATTCGCGGATTATTCTCCCGCGTGAAAGATCATGCGAACACGACGTTTCGAGATTTCGTGGGACGCAAAGCCACAAAGGCAGAAGTCCTCGTGACGTTTCTCGCGTTGTTGGAACTTGTGAAACAACGATTCGTTCGTGTGAGTCAGGGCGATGCGTTCCAAGATATTGATATTGAACTTCATCCCGATGCGCCAGCGTCTTCTCCGTTTGCAGAATCATTTGTATGACCATTGATCAACAGATTGAAGCGATTTTATTTGCCGGAGCCCGCGCCATGCCAATCAAGAAGTTGGCCGAGCTCCTTGGTGCCGAAACCGCGGATATTCAAGACGCACTCGGTATTCTTCGCCGACGACTCGATGAAGGCGGAAGTGCGGTGATGCTCCAGACGAACGGCCCGCAAGTTGAGCTCGTGACGCGTCCCGAAGCCACAGAAGCGGTTTCCAAAGTTGTTCAGGATGAAGCGGCGGGGGAGCTCTCTCGTCCATCCCTTGAGACACTCACGATCCTCGCCTACAGCGGTCCGCTGACGCGCCCCGAGATCGAGCAGATTCGTGGTGTGCAATCTTCCATGATTTTGCGAAATCTCATGCTTCGTGGGCTTGTCGAAGAGCGTGAAGAGTCTCGACTCGGCATGCCGACGTTTGCGGTCACACTCGAATTTTTGAACCATCTGGGTGTTCCGTCTGTTTCGTCACTTCCGGAATACGAAAAACTCCACGGCCATTCTGCCATTGCGGATGTCCTGGAGCACCTCGCTGAAAAATCCCCTGAACCTTCTTCTCCCTCTCTTCCCGTATGAGCATGCTTGCAAACGTCTTCGGCGTCATGGCCGCAGTTTCCGTCACCTCTCCGACCGCGCCGTTGGCTCCACTACCGACGGCGGCTCCAGTGGAGCAGACGGTTGTCGCCCCTGTGAAGCGCAAGCCGGAGAGTCTTGGACTCCGCACGACATCTCCCTCGATGTTCGTTGCAGATGTTGCGAGTGGCCGCGTGCTGTTCGCGAAAGATCCGCATCGTGTGATGCCGATCGCGAGTCTCACGAAGGTGATGACGGCAATGGTCTTTTTGGACAGCCAGCCAGATTGGGGAAAGGTTGTAGAATTCCGTGCCGAAGATTTTGATGGAGAAAGCACGCCCGTTTTCGTGATCGGAGAACGGATGACTTTGCGTGAAGTGTTTGATTCGATGTTGATCGGTTCCGTGAACGCGTCCGCAAATATCATTGCGAGAGAAACGGGTGGAAAAGCGGCGTTCGTAGCGCGTATGAACGAGAAGGCACGTCAGTTGAATCTCAAAACACCGGTGTTTGTCGAACCGTCTGGAATTGAGCCAGCGAATCGTGCGAGTGCGGCGGACGTCGCGGCGATGCTCGTGACTGGTGCCGGATACGCGGAGATTCGTGATGCGTCAAAGCGATCTGAGGTCGTTATCCAAAGTCGAATCGGTCGAAAAGAATATCGCATCAAGTCGACGAATCTCTTGCTCACGACAGATTTGAATAAGAATAAGTATCGCATCGTGACGGCTAAAACAGGTTCACTCCCAGAAGCAGGATTCTGCATGGGGCAGGTGACGACGATTGGGCCGGGCCGCGAGGTGGTCGTAGTGGAGCTTGGAAACGACAATCATTTTTCCCGCTATCAAGACATCAAGAATTTGACCTATTGGGCGTTCGACACCTACGAATGGAGGTAAACCGCATCATCGGCGTAGACCTACGCTGTTTGCCCTCGGACGGTGCGCCCGGGGCGGGTGTCGCTCACGCTTCTCGTTCGCTCGTGAATCGACTCATCTCCGAAAAAGTCGAAGGAGTCACCTGGACGCTCTATCTCCCAAAGGGCGCATCTCCAAACGCGGAACAGCGATTGCTTCGTGAACGCACGGCAGACACGCGCATCGTTCGAATCGAAAACTCCAGCGGCGCATCGCTTCGCCGAGCTATCGTCGCGCGTCCGTGCGATCTCTTATTTGTCCCGTCCGGAGCCGTAGCGCCGGCGCTCTCGGTTCCCGTTGTTCCGTGGGTTCACGATGTCGACATCTTTGAACATCCCGAATGGTTCCCCGAACCGTTCCTACGTCGTCAGATCACGACTCGTCTTTTTCGTCGGGGAGTTGAACGCGCAAAACATATTCTCACTGCGTCCAAAGCCACGAGCACGCATCTCTCGGAACTCTTTGGGATTCCGATGGAGCGAATGACGATCACGAGCGAGGGCGGGGATGATGTCTTGTCCGCTCTTCAAGGCGGTGCACTCCATGATGCGAAAGCGCGTGCGAAGTTTCGCATGGCTGAACGCGGAATCACGAATCCCTATATTCTCGTTCTGGGCACACTCGAACCACGAAAAAATCTTCCCATGATCATTCAGGCGTGGGCGGATGCACGAAAGAAATTTCGTCGTCCGTTTGATCTCGTGGTCGTGGGTCGAGATGGATGGAAACTTGGACCGATCACCGGAGCGATCGATGTGGCGAAGAGCTACACCGGAGAAGGGATGTCACGTTTTCATCGTCTCGAAGCGCCGACAGACGATGATCGTCGCGACATCGAACTCGCCGCAGAAATCGTCGTCGTCCCATCCTTCTCTGAAGGGTTTGGTCTTGTGGCGCTCGAAGGGATGCAAGCGGGTGCGATGGTCGTTGCTTCAAGTGCAGGCGCTCTTCCAGAAGTTGTCGGAGATGCCGGAATTCTTCTTCCACCAGAGGATCAGGCGGCTTGGACGCAGACGTTGGTCAATCTCGTAAAAGATGACGAAACACGTCGACATTTTGCGGAGCTTGGAAAGTCTCGAAGTCAGGGGATGACCTGGGCTCGCAGCGCCGAAATTGCCTGCCGTGTCTTGACGGAAGCCGCGAATTCCGGTACTCTCGCACCACAGAAGTCATAGCGGGGTAGAGCAGCCTGGTAGCTCGCAAGGCCCATAACCTTGAGGTCGTCGGTTCAAATCCGGCCCCCGCAACCAACATGAAAACCACCAAATCGGTGGTTTTTGTTTTATCCGGCCACTCTTGCCAAGTGCCTTAAAAAGGGTTATCTTTTCGCCACATCTAACCTAAGTCGGGATAGCTCAGCTGGTTAGAGCGTGGGACTCATAAGCCCAAGGTCGCCGGTTCGACTCCGGCTCCCGATACCAAA
>JAGOQY010000015.1 GCA_018063125.1 Patescibacteria group bacterium
GTGCGGCGGCAGGACGAACCACGACCACGAAGCTCAGCAAGATCGACGCAAGAACACCTCCGATAACAACGGCGGCGAGGCGGTGAAAGCGCGGACGAAAGGACATAGATCGTTATGGAGAAGAGGGTGTTGTTGGACTGACCGGCTGGCTGGCCTGCATTTCAATGGCTTGATCGTACAGCTCGAGCAATTCTTCATCTGTCAGAGCATCAAGTTTTTCCTGATCCACCTGGCCACGAAGCGCTTCGCGCACCGACTTCGGATCGCGAGGAAGAATCTTTTGGAGTTCCGCTTTCTGTGTCTCATCAACTTCCGTCTTCGGCTCTTCAGATCCGGTGACGTCCATGCCAAACGGGAAGAATCCGGATTGGGTTGTAGGCTTCACGCTGGCACCTTCTGAACCGAGCGAGCCGCTCACCGGAGCCGTACAATCTCCTGTACCGCCAGACGCGACACGCACGTTGTCTGGAACGCCATCTCCACAGCTATCCCGAAGATTCGGGTTCGTCTTTGTGAGATTCGTTTCATCCCAATCAGAAATCGTATCGCCATCAGTATCTGTTCGCTTCTGACGCGCCTCGATTTCTTCCGGCGTCTCACCGATCACCTCTTTTGCATTCAAAATTTCATTCTTGTCGACGAGAAACGGACGCGACACGCTCGCTTGCACTCGATAGAGCGAAAGACCAAGTGCAAGACCCCCGCAAATACCAAGAAGAACGACAGATATTTTCTGTTCGTTCGAGAAGCCCTGCCAACGCTCAATCAAAGCGTGCCACATGAATATTTTCCTCGATGGAAAGCCACAAAAGTATACCACACACGATTCAAAAACGCCCCGACAATGTCAGAGCGCTCGTCAAGACGTTCTCCCCCATCAAGATTCCACATTCACGGAGAGCTTTCGCCCATGTTCTCGGATCGGAATTCGAACCTCCAAAACCCCATTCTTCATCCCCGCTTCTGCCAAATCGCTCGCAACCTCATATGGCAAAATAATTGAACGGCTAAACGCCCCCCAATAACATTCTCGATAAAACCACTGACCATCCGGAACCGTCCGATTCGAGTCGCGCTTTCCGCGAATCGTAAGCAGGTCACCGTGAATCGAAATATCGAGATCCTCTGGGCGCACGCCAGCAACTGTCGAACGGACAACGAGCGAATCCTTGTCCCGAAACACATCGACGGACAACTGCCCCTCCTCCATCGGAGAGGAATACGCATCAGGAATCGAAAACGAATTGAGGTTCATGACGGGAGTATACCAAAAACCCCGCCGGAAGAATTAAATCTCCTCGGGCGGGGCTTCTGTCGCGGGTTCGGAAAGCTTTTCCACTCCCACCAGACACACGGCTTGCCACGGACGATAGTGACTCGTAAACGTTTCTGTGGTGGATTCGCCGTTCGCACGTGTCACCGTATATTTGAACTCGGCATCTGCTCCGGCGTGCGCGGTTTCCGTGCACTTCTTTTGACCGGGTTTGAGATCAAGTGTCTCGATCAACTTCATCGGCGGCGGAGAGGTGACGTTGTAGACCCGAGGCTTGAGAGCCGCAACATTATCAACCGTTGTCTGACCTTCGAACACGGTTTTTCGCCCATCATCCGTTCCCCAGAACTCAAACGTGACGTCATCACCCTTGATGTAGGCATTGATCAGCACCGGATACGCCGTGTCGTTCATGAATCGGAAGTCCGGCTTCGGTTCGTAGATTGTCGCGTCCGTCCCTGCCGGTTCGTAATACCGAACGCGATAGGAATGATTGCGACGTTCTACGATTTTCAATCCTGCATCGAGCGCCCCACGAAATGTCGTCGTTCCAATCTGACAGAGACCCCCTCCGTATTCTGGAATTGTTTCATTTCCCTTGATCACCAGTTCTGGTAACCATCCGTGAGCCCCGTCGATCGAACCCAAAACCGTGAGCATAGAGAACTCCTTCCCCGGTTCAATGATCGTTCCGTTCACCCGCTCAGCACCCAGCTTAATGTTCTTACGGCGATTCGTCGGTGAACCTGCAATATTCGAATGCCCGATTCCGATAATTTCTTTGATCCCCAATCGTTCTGGATCTTCACCCTCCAACGTTCCTTCAATCGTTCGAACGAACAACGTAAACGTCGAGGTCGGCGGCCAACCAAGCTGAACCGCTTCAAGCGTCTTTCCCGCATCCAACTCACGACCAGAAACGCCTGGAACAAATGATTCGATCTTTCCATCTTTCACCACCAGGCTCCCCTTTTTCTGTTCGATCTTCAAATCAGGAAAAAGCGTATAGATACTGTTTGTAAACGCCGCAGGATCCAGACCAATTCGGACATCGCTTCGCGTACTCGTCGCATAGACCCATTCCGCCAATGTGGATGTTGGGACAGAGACCGTTTTTCCATCAAAGATGAATGACAACGACGGACGATTCAACATCGCCGAGACATCTGCAACAAGCGGCATGAGGCTCGAAGAAACGATCTTCGGACGGATCGTCCGTTCATCCAATTCCACGGGTTCAAAATTCAAACGATCCGCGTTGCGCTCCAGTTCATCCATCGCGGCATCCATTGCGAGCTCCTGCCCCTCCCGTTCGGGAGTCACCGTCACGACAGGCGGATTCGTCTCCAGATTCACATCAAATGACGCATCCTGCGGAGGTGTCAGATCTTTCTCCACCGCATTTCGAAGCGCGGCAGAAATCGTTTCTCGATCGATCGTCGCGTCTGCACCGACATCCTTCGGAATCGCAAAAAGACGAAGCGCTTCTGACGTCCGACGCAACCAACCACCAGTGTGGCCCAAGGCATACGCCCGATCAATTCCGGCATCCACGTTGTAGACAATGAGGTCGCGAGAAATCGTCGGATCCGTCGGAGCAGATGTCGCCGGAAGATTGATCTCCTGATCTCGAAATGAGAATCGAAGACCATTCACCAAAGCCCCATCAATCGCGGATTCCACCGCTGTGCGAGATTCCGCTGGCGTCATTCCATCCAAACGCACTCCAAGAACGCGTGCTCCGGGAAGCATCTTCCCTTCATACATCTTGCTGTATGCCGCCATGGAACCTGCGACAAGCAAACACACGACCGCAATCACGCCGACAGTGACATTCGCCCAGATCAGGATGATCCGGATGTTCTTTGATTTTTTTGCGTCTGATCCAGCCATGTTCGTTGATATCTTATCCCGTTAAGAGCTGATTGAGGAGGTCCCGCGCGAATTGAGCCCGTGCCGCCTGCTCCCCGCCCGGGGCGGCGAGAAAAAGGAAAATCTCTCCTCCCACAACGACCGTCCCCTCCACCGATGACGCCGGGACGTTCAAGACCTGTCCATCCAAAATCTCAACCGTCAACTGGTCTCCCTGAATCGACTGAATCGTTCCTTTGATCATGGTTAATAGCTGTACCCCAATCTACCTGCGGCTTCAAAAATCGATGAGATGTGCCTCGCTGGAGCAAGGCATCCCGCAGGCGTACTTCGAGTACGACGAGGACATGCCGCCGCGAAGCGAGGTGCAGATCGCGATTTTTGGAGTCGCTTCGGCTACAAAAAAACGAGAACTAAGACAATCCGCATCCAAGAAACTTGTTTATAGGGGAGAGCGAGTCCGAAGACCTGCAGCACCCTACGAAAAAGTTCCATGCTTGTCGTGGAAGCGGATTGTCTAAACTCTCGTTATCAATGTCCCTCAATTACCACGTATTTTCGTCATTGTCAAGAGCTTTGAGGACAGAAAAAGCGGTCCCCCAATGAAGGCCGCGTACAAAGATCTATCCCTAGAATGACAGACGTTTTGACCTCTGTCAAGCAATAAAGCCCCTTTATTTACGGGGAAAAACAAACAAAACGGTTGGCACGCTCGAAAGGCTATTTTCCCCCATGCGCGATGTCGGGATCAGTGGCGTCACGAGCCCGGAAGATGGTCCTCCATCCATATTCAATGCCATATCCCAGTTAATCCCCAAATCCGGAAGAAGCTTTGCGAGACCAAAGAGCGAAAGGTCCCCCTCCACCAGACCCAGATAGATCTGTCCCGCACGATCCGTTCCGACAAACGTCCGCCGCGCACGAAGACCGCTATCACTCGCGATCGCCGGTTCGCCTTCCTTCAAGAGAAACGGATAGCTCTGAAACCCCTCTTCCACCTCTCCGAGATCCCATGGATCTGCCAACGTATCGACGAGACGAAACTGCGGTTGCGTCAGGATCAAGCCTGATTTATCAAGGTCAAATGCTCGATCACCAATCCGAGTTCCATCAACTTTTACAAATCCTGATGGGGTATCGTCCTCATGAAAGTACGCGGCATTCGCGGTCAGAATCGCTGTCGGTTCCGTGTCCGACCATGCGGCCACCGTCTTTGCCTCCCCACTAGAAAGTCGGACCTCGAACTGTTTTTCATCGATGCGATACACAATCACCTTTGCGGAGGTCGATGTGGAATAGCGATATTCCAGTCGATCAAATCCGGTACTCACTTCTGTCCAAGATCCCCCGAGCGGTGCGGACACGAGTGGGCGCGGGGTCGTCGTAACCGTTTCACCCGTGCGAAAACACCCAGCCCCGAATACGCTGAACGCAAATAATAATCCGATCAACGCATTACGACGTGCCATCATGAAGATTTACTGAGAGCAATTGCGAAACGCCATCCTCTCCCATCGTCACGCCGTAAAGAACATTCGCGGTGTGCATCGTGGCACGGTTATGAGTAATCACGACGAACTGCGTCTTGTCGGCGAGTGTCTGCAAAATATCCGCGTATTTCTTTGAGTTTGATTCATCGAGTGCCGCATCAACTTCATCCAACACAATAAACGGTGAAGGGTTCGTCGCCATAATGGCGCAAATCAGCGCAATGGATGTCAGCGCGCGTTCGCCACCTGAGAGGAGTGCGATCGACTTCAAGCGCTTCCCCGGAGGCGTCGCCTGAATATCAATTCCCGCAGGGCCCGCATCCTCTGAAACGGGAACCGTAATATTCCCCTCTTCATCCACTTCTGGCTCTGGAGCAACTTCCACAAGACGCGCTTCACCGCCCGCAAACAGTTTTTTGAAATACGTACTGAACTCTCGATCCAGAATCGTGAACGCTTTTCGTGCACGTTCTTTGATCGTCCCATCTAGTTCCGCGATGATCGTATCGAGCGACGCGAGTGCCTGCGTGAGATCCATCGTATTTGCCTGAAGCTCATCATGACGCGCTTTCGTCGTTTCGTATTCCTTCAACACTTCCGGATCAATTCCACCGATCCATTCAAGCTGAGAACGAAGCTTATGCAGTCTGGTCTGAAACGATTCTGGGGCTTCCGTCCCATGATTATCCGCGACCGCATCGGCATGAGCTTCGAGATCCGCTTCCAAAGCCGGAGCGTTTGCTCGAAGATCCAGAAGAAATCCATCGCGACGAGTCTCAAGACGCGCAGACATCACCGCCGCTTCGGAAACCCGAGCATCCGCAGACTGCTGATCCCGACGAGCCGCCGTGAGCTTGTGCTGGAGATCAAAAATATGGGTCCGCTTGCCCTCTTCATTCTTATTCCAGTCTTCCAGCTGTTTCTGCGTTTCTTCAATGCGGGACTGCACGGAATGCATCTCATCCAACAATTCCTTCACTTCCTTTTCGAGCTTCGGATCGGCTTCCTGTGCCTTCGTCGGTTCCGGTGCCGGTCGCTGAAGTTTCGTTGTCAGATCTTCACTTGCGTCTTTCAATTCCTGCGCGAGCTTCTTTGCGGATCCAATATCCGGTGCATCCACCAACAGAAGCTTCAACAACTTCTCTTGCTTCCCATGAAGCTCTTCAATCGCTTCGATAATCTTCGAGAGAGGCAACGGCGACCACGGCTTCTCCGCACGAACCGCGGCGACCTCTTTGGAGGCTTCAAGACGCACCTGGTGTTCACGAAGTTTTGCTCGTTCTTCTGCCAGCGAATCAAGCGAGGCACGAATCTCTCGGAACCCTTCCGACGGAGGTGTCGACTTTTCGAGCGTCGCAAGTTCGGCTTCAAGTTTCTCCGCCTCTCCCGCGCGTTGAGCTCGTTCTGATTCTGCGGCGCGAGTTCGCGCTTCTGCGGCGTTCAGCTCTTTTCGAAGGACTGCCCATGTTCCACCGTAGTATGCACGTTCCACCGTCTTGAGTTCTTCCTCAATCTTTTCACGCTCCATGAGGCGTTTTGCCTGACGTTCCAACGAAGAAAGACGCGGGCCGATCTCCTGCAAAAGAAGCTCCGCCTGACGCAGGTTATCTCGCGTGGCGCCCAGCTTATTCATCGCCTGCTGGCGCTTCAGCTGGAACGGCTTAAGTCCCGCCGCTTCATCAAAAAATTCTTTTCGTTCAGCAGGAGACGCGACAAGCACCGCATCCACCATCCCCTGACCGATGACACTGTACGTGCGCTGACCGATTCCACACTGCGCAAGAAGAAGTGCGACATCCGAAAGACGCGCGGCCTGTTTGTTCACTTCATATTCCGATTGCCCATCACGATACAGCCGACGGGTGATCGCAATCTCGGACGCTTCAACGCCTTCTGTGACTTCATCCCCCTCTTCACGCTCGAGGATCAGCGTCACTTCCGCGAATCCAGAACGCGACTTCTTATCGCTCCCCGAAAAAATCACATCTTCGGATTTTTTGCCGCGCAGAAGCTTCATGCTCTGCTCGCCCATGACCCAACGGATGCCGTCGGCCACATTCGACTTTCCAGAACCGTTGGGACCAACGACACCGGTCACACCCCCACGCCCCGTGGGATCTGGAACAAAATCCAGAACGGTCCGGTTGGCAAAGGTTTTAAATCCTTGGAGTTCAAGTCGACGAAGGCGCATAGCTTAGGCCCACAGCGTAACGGACGGCCGCCGGATTTGGTAGGGGGCAAAGATGTGTTAGGATCTTCTGGATATGCCACACACACGACGATTGGAAGAAGGCGGCGGAATGCAGCACTTTCGTGATGCACTTGCGGCCGTTTTGGTTGAACGGGTCGAGTTCCCCCGCGGAGCCCTGGTCACCGTCATGGACGCCAAAATCACCAGTGACACGCTTCATGCCAAAGGCGTGCTTTCGGTTCTTCCAACCAGCATGGAGCCGGAAGTCTTGAAGATCCTCAAAGCCTCCATCCACGAAATTAAGGACGGTCTCTCAGAAAAACTCCGCATGCGTCGAATTCCCAAGCTCCACTGGGGGTTCTCCGAGAGCGAAGCCTACGTTGGCGACATCGACGATACGATCAACGAGCTCAAAAAGAAGGGAGACCTGTAGGATTGACGCAACGTTCGTTTCAGGATAGATTCCCCTATTCCCATGAACGAACCCAAGCACCTGTTTGGTCGCCTCCATGAAGCCATCCGCTCTGCAAAGCGGATCTTGCTTGTGGCGCATCAAAAACCGGATGGCGATACGCTGGGTTCAAGCTCCTCGGTTCTCAACTGGCTGATTCGCGAAGAAAAGGACGTGACCGTTTTTTGTGCGGATGTTCCTCCAACCGCCTTTCGATACCTCGACAACATTCATCGATACTCAAACGACCCCGCGGTTTTTGATGGGCAGTATGATCTCGTCATTGTGTTTGATTCTGGTGACCTCAAATACTGCGGCGTCGCGGACCACATGCCGCGCCTCGTTCCCGGCTATTTCCTTGCGAACGTCGATCACCACGTCACGAACGTCCATTTTGGCGATCTCAACATCGTTCTCCTGGATGCGAGTTCAACGGCGGAAGTCATCCATCGATTCTACGAAGCCAACCAGATCCACGTCGACGATCGCATGGCGACCTCACTCCTCACCGGCCTCCTGACCGACACTTCAAGCTTCTCGAATGCCGCCACGAATCCGGTTGCCGTAGATGCCGCATCCAAACTCCTCTCCGCTGGTGCGCGAGCGCATGACATCGCGCGTCATCTTCTGCATGACAAATCCATCGACGGGCTTCGTCTGTGGGGCCTCGTGCTTTCCCGCCTCCATCACAACAAAACCGATGACGTGGTTTCCACCTACCTTCTCCAAAAAGACACCGAGCATGTTCCAAATGACGTCATCGAAGGTGTTTCAAACTTCCTGAGTGCCGTGAACGCCGATACCGACACCGTCCTGTTTCTCCGCGAACTTCCTGGCGGAAAAGTAAAAGGATCATTCCGCAGTGTTTCACGTGATGTCTCTGCCATTGCGAAACTCATGGGCGGCGGCGGACACAAGAAAGCCGCAGGATTCACGGTTGAAGGACGGATTGAAGAGACGACAGAGGGGGCAAAAATTGTTGCGATCTCAAATTAGCACTTGCAATTATAGAGTGCTAAATCTATACTTTCTGGACTTCTATGAACCCTTACGAAATCACCTCCATGACTCGCAATTCCTACCTCGTCCCAACGGTCATTGAAAAAACCTCTCAGGGCGAACGTGCCTACGACATCTATTCTCGCCTCTTGAAAGATCGCATCATCATGCTCGGTTCCGATGTGAATGATGATGTCGCGAATATCATCGTGGCACAGATTCTTTTCTTGGAAAGCCAGGACAAGACCAAAGACATCAAGCTCTACATCAACTCCCCGGGCGGATCGGTGACGGCTGGTCTCGCGATCTACGACGCGATGCAACATGTCGCATGTGATGTCTCGACAATCTGCATGGGCATGGCGGCTTCCATGGGCGCCGTGCTTCTCGCGGGCGGTGCAAAGGGCAAACGGTTCGCGCTTCCAAACTCGGAGGTCATGATTCACCAGCCGCTGGGCGGCGTGGAAGGTCAGGCGACCGACATTCAGATTCGTGCAGAACGCATTCTGAAAACCAAAGACCAGCTCTACAAGATTCTCTCCAAGCACACCGGTCAAACGATGAAGAAGCTGGAAGAAGATGCCGATCGCGATTACTTCATGGATCCGAAACAGGCCCAAGCCTACGGACTCATCGACAAAGTTCTCGCCTAATAAAAAATCCCCTGATACAGATCAGGGGATTTTTTATTGAAGCGCGGCTTCTCGATACATGGCCATAGATTCAAAGTCGGCTGGACCAAAATCATCGGTCCATATCTGGCCACCCGGAGAGAGCTTGGCAAATCGGACGGGGTTCCCGACCAGCTCTGTCTGAATCGCACCCAGAATCGTATCTGGATTCGGACGCTCTCCATTCCCCGCAAAAAAAATGAGATTCGCAGGGATCTCGACATTCTCGGTGTTCATCGTGGAAACCGCATACATCCAGGAAAACGCCGTTCCCGCCGTCGCGACGAAATCCTGAGAAAACTGTTCGCCATGACTCCCGGATTTTGGATCTGTTGGCATGATGACGTTCGCAACAAACACCCCGTTCGGCGTGAGAAGTCGTGCATATTCGGCAAACGATTCCTTGGTCATCAAATGCCACGGCGCAGACGTATCTCCCCCGTACGCATCCTGGATCAACAGTTCGTAGGATCCGCTCGGACGACGACGAACATCCGTACGTGCATCGGCCATCGTGATTCTCATGCGAGGATCCTCACGAAGTTCAAACAAATCCTCAGACACGCGCATGACGGCAGGATCAATTTCTACGACATCGATCGTCGCTTCTGGGAACGCGGCGAGAACATCGTGCGCAAGATGAAATCCTCCGCCCCCAAGCGCAAGCGTCTGTGTGGGAACCGGAAGATGAGGCAACGAAGCGTCGATCGCACGAACGTAATCCAATACAGATTCCTTCGGCGTCGCGGTGTGCGATGCCGCGTGGAATCCTTTGTTAATCATGAGCGAATTCGCGGGGCCCTCGGAAGTCATTGCCTGAACCGCGGCGACAAATCCGTATGCAGACGGATACTCATTCACCCCAGGAGTCGAAAGCGACTGCCATGGCTGTGACACAAACGTCATCGCAAAAATCCCAACAGCGGCATGACGTCGACGAAGCGCCGGCAAGACGATCAGAAACGCGGCGGCCGCGAGAATAAATGCGAGTCCGAGAAGAAGTTCACTCGTCCGAAAACGTGGAAGCAAAACGTAGCCGGTGACATAGGTTCCAAAAAGACTCCCCACCGTTCCCAGCGCCGAAAGCATTCCCGCGGTTCGACCACTGTGTTCCACATCCTTCATCGTAAGCCGAAGGACTGCGGGAGAAACCGCTCCGAGGAGCGCGGCTGGCACAGAAAGGAGGACCAGTGCCGCAAACGGCGCGGCAACTTCTGGAGAAAGGCTGGAGAACGCCGAGAGAACGTATTTTGAAGCAACCGCGAGCCCTGCGGACCACAGTCCAGCTCCAAACAATAACCCAGCAATCAACCGACGATCCGGAGATCGATCCGCGTATCGCCCACCGAGCCAAGCGCCAAGGGCCAATGCGAGGAGAATGACGCCGATCAGGTTCGTCCAAATCAAGATCGATGATCCCAAGACCGGTGCGACAAGCCTCGAACCAAGAAGTTCGAGGCTCATGACGGCAAAGCCCGCGAAGCAGGCCGCCGCGTGTGGAATGAACCGCGTAATGCGGCTCATTCCTCGATCACGTCGTCGGTTTTGGCGACGAACGTGGTGCTGGTCACCGTATCTCCTTCTTCCTTAAATCGCATGATGCGAACGCCCTGCGTATCTCGTCCGAGAGACGGAACACCTTTGAACGCAATGCGGATCACAATGCCTTTCTTCGAGATCAGAATGAGGTCGTAGTCCTCTTCGTTGGACGAAACATACGCTCCAACGAGACCACCCGTCTTCGCCGTGACACGCATCGTGCGAATCCCAGATCCGCCACGTCCCTGAACCTTGTATTCTGTGAGGTTCGTTCGCTTTCCAAGACCGTTCTCGGCAACCGTAAACAACTCAAGATGCCCTTTCTTCACGAGTGATGGCAGAATCACATCCATGCCGATCACGCTGTCATTTTTCTTGAGCTTAATTCCGCGCACACCAGCCGCAACGCGACCCATCGCACGCACATCCGCTTCCTTGAATCGGATCGCCTGACCTTGTTTGGTCACAAGCATAATTTCATCCGTTCCGGAGGTCGGCTTCACCCAGCGCAGGTCATCCCCTTCATGGAGGCTGATTGCGATCAAACCGGATCGACGAACGTTCGCGAAATCTTCGAGCGATGTTTTCTTCACGGTTCCCTGTTCGGTCACCATCATAAGGAACTTTGAACCTTCGACATCCGTCATCGGAAGCACGGTTGCGACTTTTTCTCCGGGCGCGAGCTGAAGAAAGTTCACGATCGCCTGACCCTTGGCCGTACGGCTTCCCTGTGGGACTTCATACGCCTGCAACTGGAACACGCGACCACGCGTCGTGAAAAACAACAGATCCGCGTGTGTAGACGTCGAGAAGAGGTGTTCTACCTGATCCTCTTCTTTGGTTGTGAGACCGGCGACGCCCTTTCCCCCGCGGCCCTGTGTACGGAACGTATCCGGCGGAACGCGTTTGATGTAGCCATCAGCCGTGAGCATCACGACGGTTGGCTCTTCTGGGATCAAATCCTCAACCGAGAATTCGCCCACCGGAGATTTCACGATCTGCGTGCGACGATCATCGGCATGTTTTTCCTTCAAATCCAAGACATCCTTCTTGATGATATCGAGCATCTTCTTCGCGGATTTGAGAATCGACTCAAGTTCCTTAATGAGATCCATCTTCTCCTTGTATTCCTGCTCAACGCGAAGACGTTCAAGGTTCGCGAGCTGTTGCAATCGCATTTCCAAAATCGCCGTTGATTGCGGATCAGAAAGCTTGAACTTTTTGATGAGGTTGATCTTGGCTTCATCCTTGTCCTTCGACTTCTTGATGGTCGCAATGATGTCGTCGATGTGGATCAACGCGATACGCAAACCTTCCAAAATATGTGCGCGATCCTGAGCCCGAGCCAGGTCGTATTCTGTGCGACGGCGGATGATCACCTGACGATGCTTCACGTATTCCTCAAGAATATTCTTGAGCGTGAGCACACGCGGCTGGATTCCATCGACCAACGCCAGCATATTCACGTGGAACGTTTCCTGAAGCTGAGTCATCTTGAAGAGATGGTTCAGAACCTTCTTCGGATAGGCGTCCTTCTTGAGTTCGATCACGATGCGGATCCCCTCCTTGTTGGATTCATCACGCAAGTCGCGAATCCCTTCGATCTTCTTTTCTTGCACGAGCTCCGCGATCTTTTCGATGAGCGTGGCCTTGTTCACCTGATACGGAATCTCCGTCACGATAATACGAAACTGGTTTGCCTTGTCTTCGACGATATCGGTCTTCGCACGCATCACGATTCCACCCTTGCCAGTCGCATACGCGTTCTTGATGGCGTTCACGTCGTACGCAATTCCGCCGGTCGGAAAATCCGGACCCTTAATATGCTGCATCAGCCCATCCACCGTAATTTCAGGATCTTCGATGAGTGCAGAAATCGCATCACACACTTCTCCCAAAGAATGTGGCGGCACGTTCGTCGCCATGCCAACCGCAATTCCCAGCGTTCCGTTCAAAAGCAGGTTCGGAAGTTTGGCAGGAAGCACGGTAGGCTCCTTCGTCGACCCGTCGTAGTTCGGACGAAAATCCACGGTGTCCTTTTCAATATCAAACAAGAGCTCTTCGGCGATCGACTGAAGCTTGGCTTCGGTGTATCGATAGGCCGCCGGACTGTCTCCGTCGATGGAACCGAAGTTTCCCTGACCACGGATGAGCATGTTGCGCAGAGAAAAATCCTGCGCCATGCGAACCAACGAGTCATACACGGCCAAGTCACCGTGTGGGTGATATTTACCGAGCACGTCTCCAACAATCGTGGCGCACTTCTTGAACTTGGACGTTGAACGCAACCCCGTCTGCCACATCGAAAACAAAATACGACGGTGCACCGGCTTCAAACCGTCGCGAACGTCTGGAAGCGCACGATCCACGATCACGCTCATCGCGTAGTCGAGAAACGCTTTGCGCATTTCATCAACGATGTCCTGTTTCTGGATGCCGCGGGCGACGTCCGGGAGCTTCATGTCTGGGGATTCAGCCATAGTCGTTCAATTCAGGAGGGGAAATTATTCGGTAGGAATTTTGGAGGGAGAGGGAGCAAACAGGTCGGATCGAGATTCTGTGGAGCTGGCCGCGCCTTCAATGGCACTCGCCATGACTTGCAGAGCCTGCGCCTGAAGCTCGGCCTTTCGTGTCAGTTCATCGACATCAGCGGTCGCCTGCTGAATCTGCTTCCCAAGCTCTGTCTGATCCAAGTCATACGTCGAAGCATGCTCTTGTGCGGCATTCGCACTGTGAAGAAGTGCTCGCGTTCCAGGATCCAGCGGACCGCGCAAGGTATTCACGAGCGATGGGACAAAAACCCATGCCCACGCAATCACCACAACGACAGCGGATGCCGCAACACCCGCCCACACGCTCATGAGCTGAACCGGATCCTTTGCACGACGCATCGCAGAATGTGCCAGAATCAGTTCACGCTTTTCGTGATCGCTCGTCAAACGTCCTCGAAGTGCCACGGGCGCCGGAGACGCAGACGCCGACTTTCGCGCACGCGGACGCGACGCAACCTTCCCCGAGGAACGTCGGGGCGCGCGTGGGGCGTCAGTCGTGCGCTTTGGAGGCATAGCGAAGTTTATGCTCGTTCAAGAACGGAGATCACCAGTGTATCCGATGGGAGATCCTTCTTCGAGATCTTGAGTTTTGGCAGGTTCTGACGATCGCAGACACCAACCCCCTTGCAGAATACATCCACGCTCGCGAGCTTCGCCTTGATTCCCGGGATGTCGTAGTACAGCGGTACAACCATTCGAGGCTCAACTTCTGCAATCGTATCGGATGCAAGTTTCGCATCCATCACATCTCCCCCGCCAACCGGCAACAGAAGAATATCGACAGATTCCAACTGCTCAAGTTCTTCCGATGTCAGCTTGCGCTTGAGCTGTCCAAGAAATGCGAGCGACATTCCTTCCACGACAATGCGTGAGATGGTTGGACGCAACTTTTCACCCGCATCAACGGTCTTATCTTGAAACGCGTGAACGTGTGCCCCCTTCACCTCGTATTCTCCAGGATCAGAGATGATAAACGGCGTTCCCTGCACCCCTTCCAGATTGAATCGAGAACGATCCTGATGAGAAAGCAACAAAATGTCCGGCGAGACCGTTCGGGGAAACCGAAGGCTCGTTTCATTTTCGTACGGATCAGTCAGCAACGTGACGTCCATGTCCCCCATTTTTGCCTCGATCCGGATCGAGGAATATCCATGCCAATACAACTGCATAATCAAGAGTTTCAGGTGGTTTTCAGTGGGCAAATCGTATCACGCAGACCCCTGAAAGACAATGCAAAACCCCAAGGTTCCGGGGTTGACATTTTTCACAAAAAAGCGCCCCGATGAGGATCGGGGCGTGCGCTAGGAGGGTGGAACAATCCCAGAGTCACGATACGGACCCAGACTCACGATTCGACGGATCTCCTGTCGAATCTCGCAGATCTCTTGTTGAACCGATCTCAGGACCGAATTGTTGACTGGCGGGATCGTCCGCAGAATCTCGACGTCCGTCGTACGATCACAGAGATAATCCGTGAACTGCGCCATCGCGAGAAAGGACTCTCGCTCTTCAAGCTTCCTCTGAAGCTCTTTCAGCGTGAGTGTACGGAGCTGTTCGACGCGGCGTCGGTCGATCCATCCACGAACGGTCTGGACAGCTTCGACAATGACGCGCCCCTGACGGAACATCGACGCTCCGTAGTCAGAAAGAATCACCGACCCAAACGGAGACTGAACGAACGCGACGCCGACAAACACGGTCAGAGTCGCCGAGCGTTGCCACGCGTCGAACGGCATGGCGAGGAGCCAGGCCGATGCCGCCCACAACGAGATCATCTGTCGTGCGTTCGGAAACGCGTTGTCCATACAGAACCTCCCAGAAAGAACTTTCGGCACTTCAGCAGACAAAAGATTAATGATCAAGAGGATGATCCATCGCTGACTCAAACCGTTGACAAATCGCCTATTTTCTGGATAAATCAATAGGGCACTTTTGAAACCATCGTGGGGGAACTCATGAACAACGTCCTTCTTGCGCTCATCATTGTGGGCCTGCTCGGAATCATCACGATCTCGCTCATCGCCTACGTAAAAATCGCTTCGTGGAAAAA
>JAGOQY010000016.1 GCA_018063125.1 Patescibacteria group bacterium
TGGTCTACGACCTTCATCTCTTCCTCTGTCAGCCGAATCTGGCCGTGCAGAGAGTCGTGAATGACATGCGTGGCGTCGAGTTCCCACATCTGATTCTCCGTTCCTGTGAAAGGGCGAGGGCATCATTGGGGAAGAAGACCAAACTGTCAAAGGAACCTCCCGCCCCTTCACTGATTCCTTTTCTGCGCTAAGATACGGAAAACTTCCATCTATGATCACTGCATTTTGGCGAAAACACCATCTCACGATCCGCGTTCTTCCTGTGATTGCGGGCGTGATCATCCTCAAAGCCGGACTCATGCACTTCGGCTGGCAACCGCTTCCACTCACAGCACTCGTGACGGCGGTTGTTTCGGCCAACGTGTTCCTCCTCGGATTTTTGATCTCAGGCTCGCTCCCCGACTACAAAGAAGCAGAACGTCTCCCCAGCGAAATTGCCGCAAACTTGGATGCCCTGACCGATGAAGCGCTCATTCTTCGCATCACGAAACCCAAAGAATCCGCGTCGGAGGAATGTTTGAATCGAATCTTGGATCTCGTCGCCATCATCAAAACGTGGTTTCACAAAAAAGCGTCGACGAGTGAAGTCATGATGGAGCTTCGAAAACTAAACGAGTCGTTCGCGGATTTTGAACCGCTCACGCAAGCGAACTTTATTGTCCGCATGAAGCAAGAACAGCAAACGCTCCGCCGACATATTCTGCGCGTTCGTACGATCCGCGAAGTTTCATTTGTTTCAACGGCGTACGCGATCGGAGAAAGTTTCACGGCATTCACCGTCATCCTTCTTCTCCTCACGAATATGTCGGAATTTTCACAGAGCCTCGTGTTCACAGGAGGTCTTTCGTTTCTCATCATCTACATGATCGCGCTCGTGAAAGATTTGGATAATCCATTTCACTATCATGCCGGTCGACGCGGGGAGGATGAAGTCGATGTCGCGCCGCTGGATGCCGTCGAACGAAAAATTCGCGCCGAGCTCGCCTAGGTATGAGCAATGCTCCATTCCAAGACGTTCTCGATCAAGCTGAACGAGAAAAAGAACGAAGCGCGAAATATCACAAACGAGCGGCGCGATTTTCGCGCATCAAACAACGTTGGAATCAGTGGCGTGCTCCGAAACCCGTCAACACAGAAAGCTTTGGAACGTATTGGAAAGTCACGCCAAAAAGCGCGATGTCGCTGTGGGATTTTGGTTTCATGCTCTCAACCGTCTTCTTCGTTGTCTCGCTCATCACGACCACCGCGAATCAGCCTTGGTCCTTGTTCACGAAGATTCCGGGAGGGCTCGCCATTATTTTTGGGATTATCCTCTTTCTCAAATATACGCGTGTCGCGCTCGGCTATTTTGAATATCGCGGATGGCGAAAAACTCTTCCGTTTCCGCTCACAGGATGGGACGGATTTTTTCAAAAGAAGCACGCCCTCTCATCGAACTATTGGCAGGTTGATTCCACCATCCGACTTGATCTCACTGCTGAGGCTTCGCACCATGCCAAAGTTATCGACGCGATGATGTATCTTTTTTGCAAAAACGCGAATGGCTGGATCTATGAAACTGAATCTCCGGTTGCAGGGTTTGCCGGAGACCCACGCCGAACCTGGAAACGCATGGGAAACGAAATCCATGGGAGTATGAACGTAAGCGTGATGGGAGAAGTTCAGAAGCTCGTGCAGCAACTTGGCGATCTCGCAAAAACAGATCCGGTCATCACGGGCGTTCATCTTTCCTATGGAACGTCTGTTGCAGAAGTCAGTCCAATTGAATACTCACCGAATCCGTAGCGTTGACCGTTGTTGGAGATATTGATAAGTCAGTAGGAGTTCATTCACCGACACCAAGGAGGAGCTCTTGCGTACACTTCTCAAGCTATCGGGCGAAGCCCTGCCGGCTCTCACCAACCCTTCGAAGGAGGAGCAGGCCATCATGGCCCGTATTGCGGAAGAGATACATCAGGCGCACACGGAGAAACACGAGATCGCTATCGTCGTCGGCGGCGGGAACATCTTCCGCGGAAGCGACGGGATCAAGCGCGGGATGACCGAAACCACCGCTGATCTGATCGGAATGCTCGCGACACTGCAGAACGGACTGGTTCTTCAAGATCTTCTGGAAGGCTCGGGTCTCAAGACCCGACTCATGACGGGGCTCATGGTGAACCAGGCGGCGGAGCAGTACATCGTGCGGCGCGCCACGCGTCACCTCGAGAAGGGACGCATCGTGATCCTCGGAGGAGGGACGGGCAACGGAGGCTGTACGACGGACTACGCCGCGGCGCTTCGCGGAAGTGAAATCCGTGCCGAGTGGGTCGCGAAAGCCACAACCACGGACGGCGTGTACGACAAGGATCCGAAGAAGCACCCGGACGCAAAGAAGTTCGAACGCGTTTCGTACGGCCGCTGCATTCGAGATGATCTCAACGTCATGGACACCGCCGCCTTCGCCCTCTGTCGCGAAAAAAAGATTCCCATCCGCGTCTTCAGCCTCGATACGCCCGGCAATGTGTACGCCGCGCTGACCGGCAAGGACGTTGGAACGGTCGTCTCCGACTACGGAGACTGATCCCAAGCGTAGCCCCGACTCTTCCAGTCGGGGCTGATTTTTTTATATTAGAAAAAAGAGCGGTTTCACGACACGCTCAGGTCGATGGAAGATTATCGGCATGGAAGGCCGACCGGATGTTGCTCGGTGATACCGCCGAGCTCATTGAAGTAGCAGTCTTCGTGCGCTTTGCCCGCTGGGATACGGCGGGCATCGTTCAGAGAGGACTCTGCGATCTGCTTCTTGCAGAGAACACAGATGGGACCAGATGAACGCTTGGAAAGATCGAGTGCAAGGAACTCCTGAACCGTGTAGGCCATACGACCTCCTTTCGGAGACTGGAGTATACCCGAATCAAAAATCTCCCGCTTGGGGAGATTTTTTTGCTATTTGAGTGGGATCGTACTTTCTGAGAGGCGATCTAGTTCCACGGTTTTGATCCCGAGGCTGTAGAGACGCATCACGCGATAGGCTTCGTCTCCGTTTTGGAGATAATACATCTTCAAATCTTTTGGATGGATGTAGTAGGCCTCTCCATGTGCTCCGACGCGAAGAACGATTCGTCCGCGAAGACGACTCTTCATCGACGAATCCCCTTTCGACATCGCTTCATAATCTTTTTCAGAAATTCCGAGACCAAACGAACGCATCATCTGATAGGCCGTTGGACCATCTTTCATGTAATACCGTTTCTTGGTGATGGGATCGACGTACCACGCTTCCCCATGACTTTCGACTTGAAGCAAAATATATCCCTGCACACGACTCAAGAGAGAGGGATCCGTTGTTGCGACTGACGTTGAGCCTGGTGCGCGGCTTGGATACTTGGACATGAACTCGTCGTATGAATACGAAACGCCGTTCTCCGCAGATCCGCCTTCCACAAACTGCTGGCCGATCCATCCCTGACCACCGTTCCAGGACACAAAATACCATCCGTCCGTGTACCCCACGACCTGCACACTCGTTCCGCCGGAAAGCGTTCCGAGGACAGAGGATCCGTCCATACAAGCCTGATTTCGAAGAAAAACACCGCTCTTAATCTTTCCACTCCCCGAATATCCAAACACCGGATCCGCATAGCACGCTCCAGCGTGAACAAACGAGACGACCCCAAAACACACGGCCAACACCATCGCAAAAGAAAGAAGGAATCTCATAGGATTTCCTCCAGCATAGATGGAAGGACAAACTATTCCAACACCGAAGCTCGCTTCGCTTTTAAGACCAACCGCGCAATACGCAATTCGTCATAGCTAAAATCTTCTCCCACGATCTGACGAACCGGCGTCAGCATGTCACTTCCCGTTTTTTGAAATGCGGCATCGACACGAGCTAACCGATCTGGCGAAACTTCGAGATGTGAGATATCCAACTTTCTCCCCTGTTCGATCGCTTTCTCGAGATGCTGAAGAATTGTGCCGAGACTTAATCGGCGCATGAGTGCAATGCGATCGAGAGAGATCTTTTTTTCAAAGAGCTCAACCGTTTCTTGTGCGGTTCCGGCGAGTGCTCGCAGTGCGGCGCGGGGACGACGACCGTAGTTTTCTTGCTGTGGAAGCGGCTGCTCCGTGAGACCACGAGCCTGCGCATATGCGCGGATGATTTCAATAAATCCTGGGCCATACTGTCCGAGCTTCTGCCCACCGACGCCAGAAATTCGCGAGAGCGATTCCGTGCTTTGCGGGTAGATTCGAGCCATATCTTGGAGCGTCTTGTCTCCAAAAATGATGTAGGGGGGAACATGAAACGATTCAGCGAGCTGTCGGCGGAATGACCGAAGTTCCTCAAAAAGATTACGATCGTATTCGACCGCCGGCTCTTCTTTTACCGGCGTCGTGGCGATTGCCTGCGGCGCACAGATATCACACGCCCCACATAGCTCTCCGGAATTTGGTTCTCCGAAATAGGAAAGAAGAAACGCGCGACGACAGGATCGTAATTCGCAATAACGCATCATCTCGAACAACTGCGCACGGACACGTTCCTGCTCTTTGCGATCATCCATCTCACGAATAAAAAACTCGTGCTTCACTTTGTCGCCCGCGGAATAAAACAACAGACAATCGCTCGGCAATCCATCACGCCCGGCACGTCCGGTTTCCTGATAATACCCTTCGACGCTCTTGGGAAGATCCATGTGAACGACAAGTCGCACGTCTGGCTTGTCGATTCCCATGCCAAACGCAATCGTCGCCGCGATCACGGGAATTTGATCGCGAATAAACCGCTCTTGAATGCGACTTCGCTCGTTGGAGGTCAACCCGGCGTGATATGCGGCCGCTTTGATCCCGTTCGCATTCAAATCCGCCGCAACTTTTTCGGTTCCGTTGCGAGAAAAACAATAAATGATCACGGCTTGATCCGGACGACCGCGCAATTCACGAACGAGTTGCTCAAACGCTTTCTTCTTGGGAACCACGCGGTACGTGAGGTTCGGTCGATTGAAGCTGGATTGAAAAATGCGCCCGCGCCCAAGCTTGAGCTGGTTCACGATATCCGCACGCACGCGTTCATTCGCGGTTGCGGTGAGTGCCATCACGGGGACATTTGGAAACGTTCGGCGAAGAACGTCCAAGTTGCGATAGTCCGGACGAAAATCATGGCCCCACTCAGAAATACAATGCGCTTCGTCGATGGCGAGAAGGCTGATTCGCAACTGCTGAAGAAAATCTTTCATCCCCACTTTCGCAAGACGTTCTGGCGCAAGATACAAAAGCTTCAACCGTCCGGTTCGAGCAAGATGTTCGACGCGTGCGACTTCTGCGGGAGGAAGTGAGCTGTTCAAAAACTCTGCGGCGACGCCGTTGGATTTTAAGGCGTCTACCTGATCTTTCATGAGAGCAATGAGCGGAGAGATGACGATCGTTAATCCATCAAATTTCAACGCGGGGAGCTGATAACACAACGATTTTCCTCCGCCGGTCGGCATCAAAACGAGCGCATCTTTGCCAGCAACACAGTGCTCCACGATTTCCTGCTGGAGCGGGCGAAACGCGTCGTATCCGAAATGTTTTTTGAGGAGATCAAGCATGGGTTCTCTCCACCGCTCTCATGGAAGCGCCGAAGGCGTCAAGCCTACAGGACGCGCGCGATTGACGCACCCCTCACATAACTGGTTAATTGGTGTAGCTATGATCAACCATCCACTCAACCAGGAATCTCGTGTTCCTGATGTCATCTTCAAAACTCGCGTTCGTGACGAAGCCGTTGGCGGAGAAAATCCGTTCCGCTGGCAGGACGTTTCCACCAAAGATCTCTTTGCGGGAAAGAACATCGTCGTCTTCAGCTTGCCGGGCGCATTTACCCCAACCTGCTCTTCCACGCACGCGCCTGGATTTGAGGAACACTACGAAGAATTTAAGAAGCTCGGTGTCGACGAAGTGATCTGCGTCAGCGTGAACGATGCGTTCGTGATGTTTCAGTGGGCGAAGAATCTCGGCATCAACAACGTTCACATGCTTCCGGACGGCAACGGAGAATTCACTCGCAAGATGGGGATGCTCGTCAAAAAGACGAACCTCGGATTCGGCGAACGTTCCTGGCGCTACAGCATGCACGTCGTCGACGGCGTGATTAAGAAGATGTTCATCGAAAAAGGTTTTTCCGATGACTGTGCCGAAGATCCATTTGAAGTGAGCGACGCGAAGACGATGCTTACGTATCTCTCAGAAGCGAAATAGCATCTAGTACAAAATAAAAAATCCCTCGAGTGATCGGGGGATTTTTTGTAGTTGAAACCGTTCCCGCTGGCTCCTATACTGGCCCCAGCTATGAACATGGAACGTCCGTCGTCTCCAAAAGAGTCGCCAAAATCGCAATCACCCCGCAAGCGTACGCTTTTGGATAAAGTATTCCGCTATCTTCCGGCTGGATCTCGAAACATCGCGGGAGCTTTGGCGCTTGGGGCGATGGAGGCGATTTCAGACAATCCCGAACAGGTGGACGCATTGAAGCAGGCAGACGACATGATCCAAGAACAGAAAAAAGATCAGATCAAAAGCAAAATGCAGACAGAAGAAGCGGCATTACAGGAAGAGAAGTTGGATGAGATTCGGAAGAAGATTCGGAATGGATAACAAAACGCACGCTTCTTTCTTGGTTACAAAAATATAAACGAGGACAGGATCTTCTTCTGCACGGAATCCAATGCGGATTTTTCCCAAGCGGTCGGAAAAAATAGCTCATAGATTCCGTCTCGCTCAATCATCACTGCATAGCTCTGCCCAGCTCCTCCCAGGAGGACTTCATAAGCCATCTGACCGTCAATCATTATCGTTCCCGTTTTTTGTGTAGATACACGCTCATCCGTGAGAAAATCTGCCAGATCGACGTATGGTCTTTTTCCTATCCAGTCATCACCGGTGTTCACTGCCTGGTTGATCGTTGGCCAAAATGAAACGATAAAACCGTAGGAATACCCCGGATCTCTTTTTCGTTTCGTATATATCTGATCCGCTTCCGGCCCCACCAATACAACAATCTCCCCTTCTGTGCTGGTTGCAACGTGCTCCTTCAGTATCCATCCTTTTGGATACTGGAAAGAAAACGCACGCTCACGATTCGTGTACGTCTGCCAACCCTCGATCGCATTCTGCCGTATTGGTGCAAGAGAGGGGGTCTTCAATGGCTTTGCCCAGAAAAAATATCCAGCGGATACAGCCACCAGAACAATCAGCACACCCGTACCCATCAAACCCCATAAAGCTCTCTTGGAGTATTTCATGTGAGTAGATTATACAGGGATAACAGAAACAAAAATCCGACCACTTAGGTCGGATGTTTGTAGGGTCGCATAGTGAAGAATGTTAAAACTATTGCGCCTTACAATTACTCACTTCTGCGTACACATCCCATTCGCCCGTTCCAATCACATCAACGACAGTCGCATCACAGCTGACGCTAGCCCCTTCTCTCTGAAATTCTGCTGGCAAATTTTTTACTGTCGCTTGAGAATTTTTATACCAAGTATCAGATTTGATTCCCCAATATTCACCTCGTTTACTCACAATTCCTGACAATCCAGTTTTATGAATATCTGAAAAAAAACCGACGTATAAATACCCCAAAGCAAGGACGACGATCGCTCCTAAAATCAGAATTTTGCCCCTCATTATCTCATCGTAGTTCAATTATTTTGTGTGGTCAAAATAAAAACTCAACTTTCGTTAGCAGCCCCTCCCCGTTCGATCCACCTCATCGCCAAATGAAAATACCAACCCGTATTTGGGTTGGTATTTTCATGGGGTGGCTAGTGGGGATCGAACCCACGATAACAGGACCACAACCTGCTGTGTTACCATTACACCATAGCCACCATGCTCGGCTTATCGAGCTACGTTTCAGTAAAACCTCGGAGGTTTTCCCTGCGCTGCGCGCGATGCCTGCGCTTTGCCTCGCGTGGCTCGGCAAGTCGGCGTGCTCGCCGACAAGAACCACGAAACAAGTCCAAAGCCCCGTGAGAATAGCGACTTTTGGAGGCTTTGGCAAGTCTTAGGGGCGTGCCACGTGAACTCTCGCAAGGAAGCCCCGTAAAGCGCAAAAGGTTTTTTGTTCTATGCGCCACGGGGCACGTAAAAACTCTCGTTGTGCGAGAGTTTTTACGTGGTGCCCCCGGGTGGAGTCGAACCACCATCCCACGGCTTAGAAGTCCGGTGCACTATCCATTGTGCTACAAGGGCGGGACGCGATACCCGTTCTATCGGATATCGCGGATTGTCGCAAACTATTTTGTCACGGCGGTCGCTTCCATGAGCGAGGCGGTCGAGCCTTCTCCGCTCACCGATTTCACCATTCCAATACCTTTGACCCAGTACGCCGTCGTCTTCATCTTTGATTCTGTGGGCGCGGCGGTGGGAGAAAACTTTGTCGTGATCGTCATGTCTGTCTCAACTTTGATCGCCGTGTACGTTCCAGCGGGAACCGTGACAGATTCTTCTCCGACGGCTTTGTGATCCATCTTCATGATCGTCGTAAATTTCGACATTCCCATATTCTTCATGGCTTCGTTCTCGATCTCAGCTTCTGATTCAAACGTCTGAGACCAAGCAGACCCGACGTGAAAATCTTTCGGGACAAGCTCCCCGCTTGCGCTCTTCGTCTTGGATGTGGCGGAGGCGATCGGACCGCCGAAGGCTTTGCTGAAATCGACTTGCGAGAGTGCGCGAATGCCGTCCTCTGAACATTCGAATTCAATTTCAATCTTCGACGCGTTTCCGAAATCGTATTCGATCGTTGCCTTCTTTCCCGAAACATTTTTCACGGCGTACGTGAATGTCGAATCTTTGCCGGCCATTCGCGAAACATACGTGATGGAGTGACCGTTCTTGAGCGGGAGATATTCATGCGTGCATCCATCGATGCTTCCGCTCGCCAGCGTATTTGCTTCCATGGAAGCGGCGGATGGTCGAGATTCCTGGGCAGATTCTGGGGCGGCGCCACAACCAGCTCCCAAAAGAGCGAGAGCGGAGGATGCGGCAACGATTTTATGGAAGAGATTTTTCATAGTGTGGTTATGCTTCGTCCGAACGTCGTTTTGCGTGAAAGGCCTGATGGACCTCGCGCAACTGTTGGTTCGTGACGTGTGTGTAAATCTGCGTGGTGGTGATAGACGCGTGACCGAGCATCGCTTGGACGCTTCGGATATCCGCGCCGTTCATGAGAAGATCGGTCGCGAATGAGTGACGGAGCGTGTGCGGCGTGACGTGCTTCGGAATTCCTGCGGCGATGCTGTATCGATGAACGAGACGTTCGATCGAACGAGAGGTGATCGGACCTGTTTCATCGGATCCATCGGCGGCACGATCGTGACGGATGAAGAGATGCGGCGTGTCATCTTTTCGATATTCGAGATAGTTCTTCAACCAGTGTCTCGATTGCTCGGAGAGAAACACCACGCGCACCTTATCCCCTTTTCCTCGAACCGAGAACTCATCGCGCGTGAGGTTGATTGAATCTTTTTTGAGCTTCGCGAGTTCTGAGACGCGCATCCCGGTGGAGAAGAACAGTTCGAGAATCGCGCGATCGCGGGCACGGAGCACTTCCGAGATATCCGACTTGAGTGGGGCATCGAGTAATCGCTCAAGGTCGATCGCGTCGAGAAACTGCGGCTCGCGGGCGCTCTGCTTTGCCAGTTCGATCTTTTCGGGCGCCAGCGTCTCGATATCGTTTCGCGCGAGATATTTGAGAAACGAACGGAGCGCGATGAGGTGATAGTTCTGTGTCGTTTTCTTGAGTCCTTCATCTTGACCGGTTCTTCGCGAGTTCTCGAGACGGTTCAACCAGAGGCGATACTGACGAACATCCTCGGATGTGACGGCGCTCGGCACGGGATCTTTCGCGTATTCGATGAACCGTTGGAGATAGAATTCGTAGTTTCGTACGGTGAGTTGCGCACGCCCTTTTTCGATTTCGAGATATTCCAGAAATCGTCGAAGATAGTGAGAGAGTTTCTGATCGGCCATGGCGCACAGCATACCCGATGCGTCGCATAACAAAAAACACCCCACCTCTCACGAGAGATGGGGTGAACGTCAGGAGGCAACGGGCAGACATCCGAGAGGTTTGCCGTCCGTGGCAGAGACCGCTTCCACGGCGGTGGGAACGAATCCCACGCGACCCGAGAGGTCGAAGAGGAGGCTCACGATCGAACCGCCCGCGATATCAGGCTCGATCGTGATCCATTCGGCGAACTTGGGGAGCTGTTCGTACTCCTTATCCACGTTCGACGGAATCTTGATCCTCAGGTCGAGCGTCGCGATGGAGGCTTCCGTCCCCAGCATCCGAACCGCGAAGATGCCACTTCTTCGAACATCTGGCGACGTGCGCTCCCAGTAGCAGAGCGGCGCGTGCGACGAAGCCTTGTGCCAAGACTCCGAGCAAACCGTGGGGAGCTTCTGGATGACTCCATCGCTTGCGTGGCTCAGCGTGAGATAGCCGAAGACATATCTCACACGAATCGCGGAAAGCGCTGGCGGCGGGATGTCGATGGAGATGTGCGCGTGGCACTCCTCGCAGTCCATCCCATCGAGCTCCAGAAACCCGACTTCGGCTCGGGCTCGCAGATCCTTGAAGTGCGTTCGCCCGAACTCCAGACAGCTCGTGAGCCGCAAGGGGCTTGTCTCGAAGTACTTCTTCTTGATGAGGGATTCCGATGGAGCTTCCGCAGACACGTTCGGCGGACCGATCACGTCCATGCTTCTGAGCTCGCTTGCTGTGAGCGTGGTACCGCATGAGGAGTTCACCCCGGATGCGGCGCTGAGAATACAAACCAGCGCTTTTCTCTTCATAAACCCTCCCGAGGTGGAAAGACCTATCTCCATCACTATCGGAAGAGAAAAACGGCGTCAAATGCTCGAAAACCGAAACATCGACTTGCACAAATCCTTGGTTGAGGGATATGTTGGATGTGGATCTTTCGCCTGGGGGTGGGACATGGACCAAACGCACATTTTCATCAACGTTCACGAAGAAGATCACACATCGGATCCGATCCTCTGCGTCGACAAAGACGTGACGATCGGAACGACCGAAGATGCAGACATCCGGCTCAACATGTCGGAACGCTTCCTCTTCACTCTGATCCGCTTCGACCGGAAGACGCAAAAAGCCTTCCTCCAGTTCACGAACGGACTGGATGGCCTGCTCAACATTGCGGGCAAGCAGATCGGCCTGCGCAAAGCGACGCAGAGAAACGTCGTCGCCGGGATCCCTGGGTTTGGACTCTGGACGATCGAGCTTCCTCCGGACTCCAGCGGATTCATCGCCTTCGGCGATTTCGCCGGAACCATCAGCTGGCGCATCGAGTGCCGCGCCGCCCGCTCGGCCGCCCATGCGGCATGACCCGCGTGTCCCGTGAGCCTTCTTGGCTCACGGGACATTTTTATCCCTCCCCTTGATCTTTTCCCCGCTTTTTGATAGTTTCTCAGCGCAGTATTAAACACCTACGTCCTTCCGGTGCATCACGTTCTACGTGATTTCGACTGGAAGTGACGCGAACCCGGGCTCGCACGCCCAGAATGCGATTCAAACGGATCCATTGTGGGCGCTCGATCCCGACACCGACATGCTCGATGTCAACAAAAAGAAGCGCATCATTGAGAAGTTTAAAACCCACGCGACCGACACGGGTTCCCCTCAAGTCCAGATCGCCATCCTCACGGAAGAGATCAAGGATCTGACGGATCACCTCCGCTCACACAAGAAGGACTTCTCCTCCCGCCGTGGTCTCATCAAGAAGGTTGGTGAACGCCGCCGCCTCATGAAGTACCTCAAGCGCGAAGACGCCAAGAGCTACGACGACCTGATGACGAAGCTGAAGGTCTAAAAAAATCCCCCGACGCGTTCGGGGGATTTTTTCATCGAAAAATATTGACAAAACCCCCATTTTCCGCTATTCTGTTGTTGTTCGCTTTTTAATACTTGTCCGTTTATTTTCATGCTCACACGTAAAGACCAGCGCGTCGCTTTTTTAATCGACACGCAAAATATGTATCACTCCGCGAAACACATTCACGGAGCCCGTTTAGCGTTTGGAAAAGTTGTTGAATCGGTTGCTGATGGCCGACCCGTAATCCGTGCGATTGCGTACGTCGCAAAGTCGAAGACCGGAGAAGAATCCGCGTTCTTTGAAGCGCTTCAGGGCGCAGGAATCGAACTCAAAGTGAAAGACGTTCAAGAGTTTGCTTCTGGCGCAAAGAAAGCCGACTGGGATGTTGGAATGGCGGTTGATGCCGTGAAGCTTGGTGAAAAGGTTGATGTCATCGTCCTTCTCACCGGTGATGGAGATTTCGTTCCACTCGTGGAATATCTCCATGGTCGTGGCGTCATCGTGGAAGTGGTCGCGTTTGCCGAATCCACGAATGCTCAGTTGAAACAGGTCGCAGATCGATTCGTCGATATTTCGAAAGATGCGCCAGAATGTCTCATCGGATCAAAACTTGCTCGCGGAGGCCGACGCCCGGCACGCGGAGCTGCAAAACCGAAAGACGATCACGAAGATGACGATTCTCGTAGTATTCGTGTAACCTTCTAATGACGTTCGCGAGGTGACTCCGGTCACCGTTCGCGGCTCGATGGGAATCGGTGATTCTCCCCGGACCGCGGACATTCCGCATTCAACATAATCAGCCGTTTTGTCCGAAGACATCGATCTGCTCAGGCAGATTTCGTCTTCGGAGGAATCGGTCCTCTATGGAACAACAGAAAGAATTTTCGATCGAATGGGGCGGACGAACGCTCACGATCGGCGTTGGGCTTTTGGCTCAGCAAGCAAACGGCTCCTGCACGGTGCGCTATGGCGACACGGTCGCTCTCTGCACCGCAACCATGGGCGGGATTCGCGAAGGTCTCGATTTCTTCCCTCTTCAGGTGGATTTCGAGGAACGGATGTATGCGGCCGGTCGTATCAAAGGATCACGCTTCATCAAGCGTGAAGGACGCCCGACCGACGAAGCGATCCTCTCCGGTCGCTTGATTGACCGTGCGATTCGTCCGCTTTTCGATGATCGCATGCGCAACGAAATTGCGGTTGTCACGACCGTATTTTCGCATGACCAGGAAAACGACGCGGACATCCCGGGACTCATTGGTTCCGCCTGTGCGCTCGCAATTTCCGATATTCCGTGGGAAGGCCCGATCGTAGCCGCCCGCGTGGGTCGCATCGATGGCGCCTGGGTTCTCAACCCGACATATGCACAAACCTTTGAAGGTGGCGTGGATATTGTCGTGGCTGGAGCCAACGGAAAAACCGTCATGCTCGAAGCTGGCGCAAACCAGATTTCCGAAGCCGACGCACATGCTGCGATTGAATTCGCGCATCAGAACCTTGGTCCGGTCATGGAATTGATCGAAAAAGTTCGCGTGGCCGTCGGAAAAGCAAAAGCTGATGTCTTCTCTCCAAAAACGGAAGAAGCAAAAGCCGAAGCCGCAGAAGTGGCTCGTCTTCAGGACATGGCGCGTGAGTTTATGGCGTCCCGCAATGCGACGACGCTTTTTGCTCAGCCGCTCAAGACGAAGGCGGATCGCAAACTTGCGGTTTCAAATCTGAAACTCGAACTTGAAAAACATCTCATTAGTCAGGAAGTTCCGAAAGAATATCGAAAGAAGGTCATGGATACGGTCGACGCGTTTGTCGACGATCAGATCACGAACATGATTTTGAACGAAGGCCGTCGTGCCGATGGTCGTGCGTTGGATGAAATTCGCGATCTTGGCGCTATGGTTGGCGTCATGCCGCGTACGCACGGCTCTGGTCTGTTTCAACGTGGATCAACCCAGGTTCTCTCCTCTGTGACGCTCGGTTCTCCGGGAATGGAACAGACGATCGACACCATGGAGTTCCAGGTAAAGCGCCGATTCTTCCACCACTACAACTTCCCCAGCTATTCCGTGGGTGAAACCAAGGGAAACCGCGGTCCGGGACGCCGAGAAATCGGTCACGGAGCCTTGGCGGAACGCGCCATCATGCCGGTTTTGCCGACAAAAGAAGCGTTTCCGTACACGATTCGCCTCGTTTCCGAAGTTTTGGGCTCAAATGGCTCTTCTTCGATGGGCGCAACCTGTGGTTCAACCCTCTCCTTGATGGATGCGGGTGTGCCGATTCTCGCTCCGGTCGCCGGAATTGCCATGGGCATGGCAAGCGACGAGAAGAATGGAAAGTTCCGCGTCATCACCGACCTTCAGGATTTGGAAGATGGAAACGGCGGGATGGACTTCAAGGTTGCCGGAACACGCGCCGGCATCACCGCAATTCAGATGGATACGAAGACGCACGGCGTGCCACTCGAGACCGTGAAGGAAACATTTGCCGCAGCTCTCAAAGCTCGCATGCAGATTCTCGACGTGATTGAAAAATGCATTCCGTCTCCGCGCGCAGAACTTTCGAAGTGGGCGCCGCGCATTGAATCGTTCCGCATCAACCCAGAGCGCATTCGCGACGTCATCGGTCCGGGCGGAAAAGTTATCAACGAAATTATCGACGCGTGCAACGTGCAGATCGATATCGAAGATGATGGTCTCGTCATGATCACGGCGATCAATCCGGATGGAATGGAAAAAGCTGTCGCATGGGTGAAGCAACTCACGCACGAAGTTTCTGTCGGTGAAGTGTTCACGGGAACTGTCACACGCCTCATGGACTTCGGAGCCTTCGTCGAATACCTTCCGAAGCAGGAAGGACTCGTTCACATTTCGGAACTTGCCCCGCGTCGCATCGACAAGGTTCAGGACGTCGTGAACGTCGGCGACACGGTCACGGTTAAAGTCTACGAAATTGATTCGATGGGCCGTATCAACCTCTCGATCAAGCGTGCAGATCCGAACTACGTGCCGTCCGAAAGCGATGACAAGCCGCTTCGCGATCGTAAATCCGGTCCTCCATCCGGCGGAAGTCGCGGTGGATTCCGCGGTCCACGTCGCTAAAACATCATGGACGCGGAGATCCGGCCATCACTTCCACAGGGAAGTCCGTTCCTCGCGTACGGCCTGGCGCCGAACCCCTTTTCGGGTCGGCGCCTTTTCGTACTCATTGGAGGA
>JAGOQY010000067.1 GCA_018063125.1 Patescibacteria group bacterium
CGAAGCGCGCTACCAACTGCGCTATAGCCCGTCAGCGAAATCTTTGACTGAAGTGCCGCGATCATACCAAATGCTGACCTCGCTGGCAAGACTCTGCGGATTGCCCAAATCATGCAAAAACGCTAGGATCTAGCGTATGAAACTGCTCAAAAAACTGAGTATTCTCGCGTGTACAGGTGTTTTATTGATTCCTGCCCTCGGCTTCGCGCAAACGACATCGACAACCTCGACGCCAGCCACGGAACCCGTCACCGAAACAACAACAGAAGCTCCGGTCATCGTGACCAATCCGGATATCCAAGAAGGAACCTACGAATCGGCGATCATCTTAAAAGCAGATTCGATTCTGGAAGAGACGGATTCTGGCGGCGTTCAGATTCAGGCGATTGACGTCGAATTTTTGAGCGGTCCGCTCAAGGGTCAGACTCGGCGTATCGCGAGTGATGTTTCTGGAAACCCCTACGGGCTCAAGCCGGAAATTGGCGACAAGGTTTTAATTTATCTTCAACCAAATCCAGAAGGCGGAGAGGCGTACGCGTTTCTGGAAGGATTCGAACGTCGTGCGGCGATCTATTGGCTGATTGCGTTGTTCGTTCTCACGCTCGTCCTGCTCGCAGGCTGGCAGGGATTGAAAATTGCGGCGTCCATCATCGTTTCCGTACTCCTCATTGGCTTTGTGCTAATCCCGGCTTTTTTGAACGGACTCAATCCGATTCCCGTCACGTTCGCGCTTATTGCCGTTCTCACGACCATCACGACGATCTTTACCGTTGGATGGAACAAGAAAGCGTTCGTGACGATTATCGGGACGCTTGGTGGAACGCTTGTCGCCTATCTCATCGCAACGCTGTTCTCGGGTCCCGCCCATCTTTCGGGACTTTCGACCGAGGAAGATCGCCTATTCTTCAGCAAGAATCCACAACTTGATCCACGCGGCCTGCTTTTCGCGGGAATTGCCATTGCTGCAATGGGCGTCGTGGAAGACGTCGCCGTTTCGATTGCCTCGGGTGTGATGGAAGTTCGTGAAGCCAATCATCGTCTTGGATTCAAAGAGCTATTCCGCTCTGGGATGGTCGTGGGACGCGACCACATGGGTGCACTCGCAAATACGCTCGTCTTCGCGTATGTCGGTGCGTCGCTTTCGACCCTCCTTCTCTACACCCAATACGGCGGATCTTGGGCAAAATTCCTGAACTTTGACCTGGTTGTCGATGAAATCGTTCGTTCGCTTGCCGGAACGATTGGCCTCGTCTTCACCGTCCCGATTACCGCGTTGCTCGCCGCGTGGGCCGCGAGACGCATGCTTCAGACCGAGATTCGAAAACCTCGCGCAGAAGAAGAAACACCGACCGCCTAGGCGGTCGGTTTCTTTTTCCATGGATACGGCGCGCCAAATGACACGATATTCTTGGCGTATTGCTCGAGCCAGTCTTTCAGAAACGCCGTCGCTCGTACATCGTCTTCGTTGTACATTAGAAGAGAATCTAGCAACGCCTCGTTCCGTGTTTCGAGATAACTTTCGAATACATCGATAGACTGTCCCCCACTCGTCACATCTCCCCGCCAAGAAAAACCTAGGAACTTCGCAATATATTTCAGTCCGTAGAAATAGAGCGGAAACGTCACGGAATGCGTGACGAGCTCTTTCAGATCCACCATATGGGATCGGAATAAATCGAGCCAGGCGCTCCCACCATATCGCTTTTCCAAGATTCCAAGGCGCGTCAGCTCGTACGGCGCAAAATGATAGACGACATAATCTGCGGGAAGCGTCTCCAGCCACTCGAGAAAGCTCTTCCACATCTTTTCTTCGTCTTCGAGATTCTTGGCGACAAAGGCGCGATAGGAATCCACACCTTCGGATCGGATCAGAAAACCGTAGAGATAGTCTCGATCGTTTGGAGGATCGCTCTCAATATCGAAATGAATCTCCAATGGGGTATTTGGAATTTGGAACGGTTCACGAATGATCACTTCTTGTGTTCGAAGTGATTGCGCCTGACGCTTCATGACTTCCAACCCGTGCTGACGAAGTCCTTTTGCCTGACCATCAAGTTTCTCAGGATCCATCTCTGCCGCGTCATCGACGGTTCGGATTCCCAGACTTCGAAGAGATTTTAATTTTCCAATGTCCACGTTAAAAAGAAGCGCGATGTCATTTGTTTCTTTTGCGAATCGTTCACAGAGCACGCCCCAGGTCCCCGTATCAAAGCAACTCTTTCGCAAAACCGGATCTGGTTTTTCTCCCGCACGAATACGCTCCAACTCGAGAACGAAACAGTCGAACTCGGAGACGAATTCTCCGGCAAGAAATGGGATGCGCTCCCCGTCTCGATTGATGATTGCAGGTTCCGCAGGAAAACGTTTCTGAACACGCTCCAGAAGCGTCGCGTAAAACGTGAGCTGAAGTTTGTGATACTTCTCGAGGGCGTGCGAGGACTTCACATCCACGGGAACATAGAACCAATTTCCTAGGCGGCTCTCCCCTTCATGACGCTCCAATAAGTCCGGACGCCCGGCCCAATCTCCATCTACGAGCGTTCCCTGATAGATCAACGGAACACCCTCTTCCATGAGCTTCAACGTTTTTTGAAACGCGGATTCCAAGTCCTCATCTGCTGCGACCTCTCGGATCACCTGGCCGACAAACAGCCGATTAATGACGTCGTGCTCATGCGCCACGCCATTCTCAAATCGGCGGGTTTCCGCCGAAGTCACCGGTCGCTTCAATTTTCGCTCTTCTGGCGTTGCGAAGCGCTCGTAGTAGGGCCAATGCGGACATTGCAAGAACTGATAGAAGTCCGTTGCCGTGAGGAAGTCGCGTTTCATGATCGGAAGCGTTTCATGCCCGTAAGAACTCCGGCAAGAAGGAGATAGATCCCGAGCGCGATCAACCCCGGTCGGATGTCTGTGATGGAATCTGACGACGGCTTGAATCCTTCTGGCAGAGCGGACATGTTCTCGAGATCCGGAACGGGAAGATATCCGCACTCACCCGCGAATGAACTTCGTGTCGGTGCGCCATCACGCACGGTCCACTCCCCAGAAATTCCCAGGGAAATCCACGCGCGCCAACGAGTCGGATCTGCGAGCGCGAGCTCCTCTTTTGGAATATGAATGGAAATGTCTTCATCCGACACATCGACCGTGGATGACGTTCGTGTTTGTTGCCAGGTTCCCAATGCAGAAAACACGTATCGGCGGACGACAAACTGACTCGGGTCTTTTGTATTTGGACCCACAAGATAGTGAAGATCCGCTCCCCCGCGAACGTCTTCGTACACTTCTGAATTATTTTCCGTGATTGCATCCACATCAAACATGAACACGATGTTTCCCTTTTCTTTATCGCGAAGAAGAAACGGCTGAGATGTAGAAACAGACGCGACATATCCGCCGCCTTCTGGCTGAAACGAGGCGCCGATCAGATCTGCGCGAGCCGTGTTGATCGCAAATGTTCCGGTCGCGTTCTGAATCTCCGCATCCCCGATCGGATCCTGAATTGTGGTGCACGGAAGCTGAGTCTGCGCGCGTGACGTATTCGCGAGCAGCATCCCGAAGAATACGATTGTGATGCAATAAAAAAATCTGTTCCTCATCTGGCCGCTCATATTGATCCCTAGTGTACGGAAGTGCGACGCGTTACGGAAGACCAAACAAAAATCCCACCGTGCGGGTGGGATTTTTAGACCTACTTGGTCTCCTTATGTGGCGTCGCCTTCTTGCACTGTTTGCAGAACTTTTTGAGTTCGAGGCGCGTCTTCAAGGTCTTCTTGTTCTTCGTGGAGTGATAGTTCACCTTGCGGCAATCTGTGCACTCGAACTTGATCAAATTATCCTGGGACATAATACGTTTGGTGGAGCCGACGGCCGGGATTGAACCGGCGACCAACGGTTTACAAAACCGCTGCTCTACCG
>JAGOQY010000068.1 GCA_018063125.1 Patescibacteria group bacterium
AGACATGGACGGACGAGATAGGAATAAAAAAGACTGGGAATTTAATCCTCAAGACTTTGGATGTCTCTTTTGGGGAATCTTGGCAATCATTTCTATGATCAGTTTTTTTGTGTTTGGTTGGGAGCCGCTCTACATATGGTCATTGGGAGTGGCGATTTGAGCTACGATCCTACTTTCTTCGCGGGAATGACAAGAGAGGAGAGACTCGTGTAAGGTCTTCTCATGGATTCCGCCCAAGAGATCAAGTCTCGTCTGGATGTCGTGGACATCGTGACGGAATACCTCCAGCTTAAGCCCGCGGGATCGGGGAGTTTTAAGGCGAATTGTCCGTTTCATCAGGAGAAGACGCCGAGTTTTTATGTAAACCGACCGAGACAGTCTTGGCATTGTTTTGGATGTAACGAGGGTGGGGATTTGATTTCTTTTGTGATGCGGATGGAGGGAATGGAGTTTGTCGATGCGTTAACGCACTTGGCACAGAAGGCGGGGATCGAACTTCCGACGTATGACGCTGGCGCACGATCAGAAAAGAAACGGCTCTACGAAGTAAACGATCTTGCGGCACGATTTTTCCGCACGCAGCTTTTGACCTCACCGAATGCAGAAATCGCGCGAGCCTATGTTGCGAAACGTGGGATTGATGATCTTACGGGAGATCTCTGGAAGATTGGATACGCACCTGAGAGTTGGGATGCGCTCACAAAAGCGCTGACCGCGAATGGGGCAACGACGGATGAGCTCTTGAAAGCCGGTCTGGTGTTGAAAAACGAAGAGCGCGGATCCATCTTTGATCGATTTCGTGGACGACTCATGTTCACGATTTGGGATGTGCACGGAAACGTTGTTGGATTTACAGCACGTCTTCTCGATCCGAATGCGAAAGAAGCGAAGTACATCAACACACCAGAAACGCTTGCGTACAAAAAGAGTCATGTACTCTACGGACTTCATCACGCAAAGGGAGATATTAAGCGACAAGATCTCGCCGTGATCACGGAGGGGAATATGGATGTGGTTTCTTCACATCAATTTGGAATCACAAACGTTGTTGCATCATCGGGGACAGCGCTGACGACGGAACAGCTGACGTTGCTCAAACGTTTCACGACAAATCTCGCAATCGCGTTTGATGCGGACAACGCGGGGAATGCGGCGACGATTCGAGGATTAGATTTGGCGCGACTACAGTCTTTCAATATCAAGATCATCACGCTTCCGCCAGAAGCGGGGAAAGATCCGGACGAAGCGGTGCGGAAGAATCCAGAGCTGTGGAAACAAGCGATTCATGATGCTCAGCCGGTCGTGGAGTGGCTGTATCACAACGCATTTCGAAATCGTGATATTTCTAAACCCGAAGAAAAGAAACTTGTTGCGCAGGATCTTCTTCCGGAGTTTCGACGGATTGCCGACGCCGTGGAACGTGACGCGTGGTTGGTTCGATTGGCAAAAGATTTGAGTGTGAGTGAGGACGCTCTGCGAGAGGCGATCAAAGTGGTCAAAACATCTGTCGTCCCCGCGGAGGCGGGGACCCGGGCTGGGAATCCGGATTCCCGTCTTCACGGGAATGACACGAAGGATAAAGCAGTCAAACCACGGGAAGAAGAGCTGAGAGATCGTTTAGCGGCGATTTTGTTGCTCAAACCGGAACTTCGGCCCCTTGCAGAAACCCTTCTTCCGACGTATGATCTCGCCGTTCCCGCAGATGATGGAAAAATCGATTATTTGACCGTCTTTGCGGACAAAGAATTCCCAGATCAGTCGGTTCCCGTGCTCCAGCCGGAACTTGAACAGACGGCAAAACTTTTGCACGATCTGATTCAGACCAAACGGCGAACAGAGCTCGAAGAACAGATGCGCATGGCTGAGCTCGCTCAAGACCCCGCGCGGATCCAGGAACTGTTAGCAGAGTACCAACGCTTGTCTCATTCTTAGCCCCATCCGTTTCCGGTGGCCCTCGGTTTCGATCGAGGATCCTGCCGACTCTGAATGTACGCTATGGCGACCAAAAAAACTTTGAAGAAATCCAAACCAGCAACGGCGGCCAAAAAGCCCGCCGTTAAAGCCGTCTCTCGCCGACCTGTCACGAAGACCGTGATGAAGAAGTCGACGCATAAGGCGCCGCAAAAATCCTCCGGAGGAAAAGGAGATGGAAAATCTCCATCTCGCGGCCCGTACCAGAAGGCGCATCCGCCGTCCCAGGAAATGCTCGACAAGCTGTTCGAGAAAGCCCGGACGCGAAGTTTTATTACCGAAAACGAAATTCTCTACATCTTCCCCGAGATTGAGGATTATATTTCGACGTACGAAGCGTTTATCGATCGTCTCGATGGCGCAGGCGTTGGCGTCATCGAAATGAAGGAAGGTCTTCTCGGTCGTCAGAAAGAACGACACGAGACCATGGAGCTTCTGCACAGCGCGGACGACAAGCGCGGTAAAGTTGATCCGTTTGATCTCACCGCCGACTCGATTCAGATGTACCTGCGTGAAATCGGAAAAATTCCGCTTCTCACGGCAGAACAGGAAGTCGCTCTCGCAAAACGAAAGGAGCGCGGAGAAAAGGCCGCGGAAATGAAACTCATCGAAGCGAACCTTCGTCTTGTGGTTTCGATTGCGAAGAAGTTCATGGGCAAGTCGCTTTCACTGCTCGACTTGATTCAGGAAGGAAACATCGGATTGTTCCGTGCCGTGAAGAAATTCGAATATCGAAAAGGCTACAAGTTCTCGACGTACGCCACCTGGTGGATTCGTCAGGCCATCACGCGCGCTCTCGCCGACCAAAGCCGCACGATTCGTATTCCGGTGCACATGGTGGAAACCATCAACAAGTTCCAGCAGATCGAGCGTCAGCTCATTCAGGATCTTGGTCGTGAACCGCTTCCAGAAGAAATTGCCGCAGAAATGGGAGAAGAAGTCGACAAGGTTCGCCACATCATCAAGATCTCACAGGACACGGTCTCGCTCGAAACATCCGTCGGTGAAGATGATGAAGATTCCACGCTCGAAGACTTTATCGAGGACGTGAAGAACGTGAGCCCAGACCGCTCAGCCGCTCTCCAGCTTCTTCGCGATTACGTGAACGACATTATCAAGGACTTGAATCCTCGCGAACAAAAGATCCTTGAAATGCGCTTCGGACTCACAGACGGCGTTTCGCACACCCTCGAAGAAGTGGGTAAGGAATTCGACGTCACGCGTGAACGTATTCGTCAGATCGAAGCGAAGGCGATTGAAAAGATTCAACAGCATCCGCAGATCCGCAAGTTGATCGACTACTAAGATGTTTGGACTCAACGAATTCCAGCTCTACCTCCTGCTCGGAGGAGGGATTCTTTTCGCGCTGGAATTTGGGGCCGGACTTTGGGCGTATCGTCGCGCACAATATCGCGAAGAGATGTGGCACACAACCTACGGCCAAATCATGCAGGCGGAGACAAGATCTACAAGTAAAGGCAGTTTTACACGGCTGACCTACGAGTTTATTTCCGGCGGCGAGCTCCGGAGAGGCATTGGTGCCGTCCCGCGCGCGGTAAAACACTTTCCGATCGGAGGTCCGATCCAGGTTCTCTATGATCCATCGGATTTTTCGAAATTCATTCTCGCCGAACAGAATAAAAAATCTGTCGGTCTCGTCATCATCGGATTTGCCATTTTTCAAGGCGTTTTGTGGAGCGCCCTGGTACTCTCTGAGCTCAAACATGTGTATTGGACAGGGACTTGATCTCTCCATCTGGGAGTGTTAATCTCTTCCCGCAATCTGAGGTAGCTCAGCGGTAGAGCAGGGGACTGTTAATCCCTTGGTCGTGGGTTCGATCCCCACCCTCAGAGCCATCAGGAAGCCATCACACCCGTGGTGGTTTTTTGTTATTTGGCGAGA
>JAGOQY010000017.1 GCA_018063125.1 Patescibacteria group bacterium
CCTCAGGCATTGGTGCCGTATTGCGGGTTTGATACTATCGGACCATGAACGGTCGAAAAACCTGGATCGAGCTTTCAAAGAACGCCCTGACGAAAAACGTCCGGGCGTTTCGGCGTCATGTGGGAGATCGAACATCGATCATGGCGGTGGTGAAATCAAACGCCTACGGTCACGGACTCATCGAAGTTGCGAAAGTTGCTGACGCGGAAGGCGCGCATTGGTTTGGCGTTGATAACGTTGATGAAGGAATTGCTTTGCGAAAAGCCGGGATCAAAAAGCCGATTTTGTTGCTTGGATATACGTTAAACGATCGCTTGAAAGACTGTGTTGATCATCGTCTTTCTTTTGTCGTGTATAACCTCGAAACCGCGCAAGCGATTCGACGATTGAAACTTCCACGTGTGCCGAAAAAGCCAGTTTTAGGCATGAAAGCGGCGTTTGTTCATCTGAAGATCGAAACAGGGACAACGCGTCAGGGCGTCTCTGGAGATGAGCTTCGAAAACTCGTTCGTGAGTTGAAAAAAACACCAGGTGTGGTCATTGAAGGCGCCTCTACCCACTTTGCGAACATCGAAGACACAACCGATCACACCTACGCCGCGAATCAACTTCGCCGATTCGAAGAAGCGCTTACAACGATTGCATCAGAAGGAATTGATCCACCATGGAAACACGCCGCATGCAGTGCGGCGACGGTGCTGTTTCCAGATACCTATTTCAATCTCGTCCGTCTCGGTGTTTCGATGTATGGACTCTGGTCTTCAAAAGAAACGCAGGCGATTGCCGCACAGGATCAACTCTCGCTGAAGCTGGAGCCTGTGATGACCTGGAAGACCGTTGTGGCGCAGGTAAAGCGTGTGGAGAAGGGGACGCCCGTCAGCTATGGTCTCACAGAGCGTGTTCGCAGAGATTCGAAACTTGCGGTGCTCCCAATTGGATATTGGGATGGATTTGATCGAAAACTTTCGAGCATCGGAGAAGTTTTGATTCGTGGACGTCGGTGCAAGATCATGGGCCGTATTTGCATGAATATGTGCGTAGTCGATGTTACAGATGTCCCCGGTGTCCGTGCAGAAGATGAAGTCGTTATTCTTGGAGCACAGAAAATGGAACGAATTTCCGCAGAAGATATCGCCTCAAAAATTGGAACAATCAATTACGAGTTGGTTACGCGAATTAACCCGATGATTCATCGGATGATTCAATAGATATGAACGAGCGGTTGAAGCGAAGTGGGATCTACGCAGTCGACCGACAGGGGATCGCGAGAACCAGTCGATTCACGGCATACGTGCTCGTTTTTTCTTGCATCACCGCAAGCGGAGCTTGGTTTATCCTCATGTCCGGTTTTTGGTCCATTGCAGAAGTTCAGACAAATGACCTAAAGCAGTTAGACAGGGGAGAGGTGGTCTCTTCGACGTATGCGGCTCTGGATGAGGGTGATACGGGGCCGCTCGACGGAAGAACGATTTTTTTTATTGATGAGAAAAAGTTGGCGCAAAAATTACAAGAACGATTATTCGTAGATCGAGTGGCTGTGGAAAAGTCCTATCCAAACGTTTTACGACTCTTAATCGAGGAGCGGCAGAGGAGTGTGGTATTTGCTTCAAAAGACCAACTTTTAATCGTCGACTCTCAAGGAGTGGTTACAGGTGAGGTTTCCGGAACTGAAGCAAATATTTTTCGCCAACGAATTGGCGGCAAAGCTTCTTCTATTTCTACAGATCCGCCTTTAATTGTGTGCGATTTGCCGGAACTAGTTACTAGCGGATATCAAGCAACATCTGTAGAGACCGTTCGAGTCTGGCTCGATGCCTCCGAGGCTCTATACCGCGCTGGGCTGAAATTCAGGTACCTGAGACTCATGGAGCCAGGCAGTAAAACGCTCTACGTCCATTTAGAGAAAGGTTTTGACCTTATTATGGACCTTGAAAGCGATATCAAGGCTCAGGCGGATATGTATCGAGGCTTTGAAGCAAGCCAGCCAAAGGCGATGGAGGTAAAGGAATATATCGATGTACGTGTTCCAGGAAAGATTTTTCTAAAATAGGGTTTTAGAGGTTTTGGGCTTAAATCGCTGTAAACCCTAAAAAGCCCACTAGATGGTTCTTATAACATATATTGTGCGACGCATATAGTTATCGATTGTTGAGCGTTGTGGGGCTTTGAGCTCCCCTCCCCGTCCGTAAAAAAAAATATTTTTTAGGTTTACACAACTTTCGCTCCGTAGGGATTTTATGATGTAAAAATAAAAATCCTACGTTCTCATTTCAGTCAGAATAAATTTTTTAAAAAAAAATCAGAAAAAACATTACTGATCGTAGAGCTTTTCGGGCTTAAGTGTATATACCGAAAAACCTCCTCTCTCCCCTGTTTTGAGGTGAATCCCCTTTTAAATACGATTTTCTGTATATGCTATGCTCGAAATACCGCATCGTCCGGACAACTGCGGAGGGAATACAACTTATTCTTTCTAGCTATTTTTATGGTCTATCGACTTAATAATATCGATGGGACTGTTGCCGGCGTCAATAATATCAGTTTGGTTACATTAGGAGTTATTATTACGAATGTCATTGTCTGGGGAAAAGACGTCGAAGGCGTCACGACTCACGCAACCGCAGAATTGGGATGGTCGAGCACGTATGACCAAGTTGCGCCAGAGTTTGGACTTGAACCCGTCACGGGAGTTTGTGGCAACGTTCTCTCTTGGAATGAGATGGGCAGAAACGTGCCAGCGTTAACAACGCTGGCACTAAATATTCTGCAACCTGCAGAAGCAGATTCTTATTTGTTCGATATCATTATTATCGCAGAAGGTCTCTAAGGACCCACAAAAAAGACCTTCGCGCGGAGGTCTTTTTTGTTGGGCGATTTCTTGACGATTTGACTCATGTTCGATACAAAGCGAAGGCCTCTGTCGTGTTCGAGGCACATTGGAACCCTTTACGAGGTGGAACGTGAATGAAGTGAAGAACGAGACGTCCAAGACGCCCGGCATCTCCATCGGAGATCCGAGGTACACGATCAGGCACCTTCTGGCTGATCCCAAGTACCAGAACCAGGCCATCGATGTTCTGAACGTCGCTCGTGCCATCGTGAGGCTGGCGAAGCAGTCGCATGACCACCCGGAAACGGGTGAGCAGGTTGTTCGACTGCAGAGGCAGGTTCGCTCCTTCCTCAGGACGCTCAACGGGCACGGCGATGGTCGTGCGATCCGCAAGCTGATTCCGGAGGGGATCCGCACCATGGACGGCAACGACAGCGTTCAGGCGGTCTGGAACCGAGCACGGACGCTCCAGATCGATTGCAGCGAGTGGATCAAGGACTTCCCTTCGAACTTGGAGGTATCGACGCACCGCAAGAGCGCTCGCAGGAGCCAGCCGCCTCCGCACCTTCACGCGACCGCCCCCTCGGCCGCTACCAACTGAAGAAGAACGGTCACAAGACCGTTGTCGTCGACCGCTCTGAAGTCTAGAGCGGTCTTTTTATATTGCGATTTCTCCGGCTCGGTCTCGGTTAATCTCCCAAAATGCTTTTACGCTCGCCGCAAGATCGCGCGCCCAAAAGTAGGTTCCTTTTTGGTAGGTTTGGAGATCGGAAGTCACGCCCACGGACTCCAGTCCCAACGCATTGCAAAGATAGAGCGCACGAGCCATGTGAAAGCGTTGAGTGACAACAATGACTTTTTCCAACTTCAGCTCCTGTTTTGCGCGGCGACAGCTTTCATAGGTTCGGTAGCCCTGACCATCTACAAGAATATCTTCTTCTTTCACTCCGCGTTCGATGAGAAATGCTTTCATCTGCGTAATTTCATCCTGGCGAAAGCCTCCGTCATCTCCCGTCACTAAAACTTTCTCCACCTTTTTTTCTCGATAGAGCTCTTCTCCGATGAGGAGACGATCACGCAGGGCATCTGAAGGAGTTCCATCTTCTTTTACAGACGCTCCAAGAACCAATGCAACCGGAGCTTTTTCTGGAAGATCACGACTGGAGGTGTAGATATCTGTCACATGATCTGTTTGGACATGGAGAATGATCCATCCAATAAGAAAGATCGCGACACAGATCACCCAGACGACGAATACACGAATCTCTAAAAGGATGCGGCTCAGTCGTTCGTTCATACATCATCGGAAGTTGGTTTATCAATTTGCGCGGCTTGGAATCCCGCAGAAGCTCCAGCGATACGCAACACATCTTTATCAATCATCGCAAAGTCTTTGGAGGCGAGATTGTATTGATTGACGACGGTTCCAAGGTTCTTTCCAACGCTGGAGAAGTGCTGCTCATAGGCGGAAAGATGTTTCCCAAGTTCTCCCACGCGCTTTCGGATCTCTTTCGTTTGTTCTTCAATTTGAAGCGCACGAAGACCTTGGAGAACGGTTTGAAGATAGGCGAGGAAAGATGTCGGCGACACGATAATAACGTGATACTTCCCTGCTGCTCGTTGAATGATGCTTTCTGTATCTTCTTCAATCGCGCCAATTTTATTTACGAGAAGATCGTAATAAATCGCTTCATGCGGAATAAACATGAACGCAAATTCCATCGTCCCCTCCTCCGGCCGAATATACTTCGCCGTTTCTTGAACACGCTGTTTCAGATCGTTCACGAATTGTTTCTCCAGACGATCACGCTCAGCGGGATTAGATTCCTCGACAAGTCGATTATAGTTTTCCAAACTAAATTTTGAATCGATCGGCACGATGCGATCTTTGACGAAAACAACGGCGTCAACGATCTCCCCATCTTTGAATCCGTATTGCATCTTAAATCCATCCGGAGGAAGAATATTTTTGAGCAATGTCTCCAAATAATATTCGCCAAGGATCCCTCGCTGTTTTGGATTCTTCAGCATGTCCTGAAGTTTCTGTAGCTGAGCCGTCACATCTAGAACCTGTTTATTCGTCTCTTCCATGCGTGTCAGTTTCTCAGTCACGTCTCGCACGACTGTTGTTGACGCGGTGAACTGCTGGCGGATCGCTTGGTTCTGCTCCCCCATTCGATCCCCCATCTCTTTCTGGAGCTGGGCCATTTGGTTTTGAATCATCGTAAACGACGTCACATCGTTCTTTCCCGTCTCCATGTTCTTCAAACGAAGAACGAGCCAAACAAGTCCGCCAAGAACGGCGAGCAAAAGGATGGTTAAGATGATCTCAAATGGGCTCATAATGGCTCTAGCCTGCCATCTCCGCACGCGACGATCAACCGGGGAGAGTTATCCACATTCACAGGCAAAAACGCGTTTGTTATGTTTTTCTGACTATGGCCAAAGAAGACATCGACACGATCGATACTGAAGACGCAGATGACGAGTTGGAGGCTGCTGGAATGCATCTCATTGGAGATGATGCTGACGATGAGGATGACGAGAGTGCAGAGGTCGCTCCCCTAGCCGTTTCAAAATCGAGTGATGAGGATGAGACACCAAAAGATGGTCTTGCGGAACTTGAAGAACTCGAAAAATCAATGGATGCGGAACGGAACGGTGGATACGATGACGAAGATCCGGACGAAGGGGTCTAGCGCCCGTTCATCAACCGTTCACGAAGCTGCTCCCCTGCCGGGATTAATGCCTCGGCAATATTTTCCGTAATAAATTGAAGAGAGATCGCAATTACGACCCACCATAAGAGGCTTACAAGCGCCCACTTGCGCATGTATTTTGCACAGTACGCTACGGCCGCGCCAAATCCGTAAACGGGTATTGCCAGGGTTACGACCCAGTCATTTCGATCCATGGCCGTCAGATCTCGATTTCTTCCGAGGTGCAGGAGCGCCGCAAGTCGAAGGAGCATCGGAAAAATAAGGAGCGTCGCGAATGTGATCAGCAAACGCGAAGTTCCAAGGGCAAAAAGAGCGTTTGTGAGATTCGTAGCTTCCGATCTCGTGAGAAGTGATCGTGTCACGAATGGGAGTGAAATGAAGACGCCAAAAATCGGAGAAAAGAGGGTCCAGAACGCCCAACGTTTCCACACGTACCAATACCAGACGGCCGCGGTAGGATTCACGAACATCGCCCCAGCCCAAAACAGTTTCTGTTCAGAGAGTGCTTTAGGTGTTCGCATGGCGTGAATCATGGCCCAAATCCAAAACCCTCCGTACGCCAGAATCGAAATTCCAAAGAGGAAATATGCGGGAAATTGAGACATGATTATTTTGTCTTAGAAAGTCGGTACCAGAGCACCGCAACAAGCCCAAAGCCACCAGCGATGCCAAAGATGACCAGTGGGACGAGCCAGGCCGCTTCTGAGGCGAATGCGAGCCCAAAGAAGTACCCCAAGAGCATAAGCATGAGATTCCACAACGTCACCGCAAACGTGGTGAAGAGGAGGAATTCCAAGAACGGCATCTTAATAATTCCCAGCATCGCGCTTGTGAGCGATCTCAGCCCTGGGATGAACCGCATCCCAAACGCCGCAAGTGGTCCGTGTTTTTTTAAAAGCCGTTCCGCTTGTTTGAATCGTTCTGGAGTGATGAGGACGTATTTTCCGAATCGTTTAAAAAAGTCACGTCCATATCGATATCCAAGGGCGTAGGCGATGGTGTGTCCTGCGAGGCTCCCCAGAACAGTCACGACGAGTGCCGTAAAAAAATCGAGCTGATCAATTGCAACAAGATAGCCAGTGAATCCCAAAAAAACCTCCACGGGTGTGAATGGAACACTTGCTCCATCGAGGAGGAGAACGGTGAAGACGAGGAGGTATCCAACGTCTTCCAGAGACACGAAGGGAAACGGAAGCATTGTGTCGATAATTGCGGTTGAAGTGTAGCCGATTTGAGAGGCTTCTGCTAGCAAAAGACCCGCCTTGCGGCGGATCTTTTTTCTTCCGATGTCTTACTGGCAAACGGCGCACTCTTCGTTGGCAACGTCTCGTTTGAAGCCTTTTCCATCAATGCGTTCCGCTTCAATCGGAGCCGCAGATCGAAGATAGTAGAGCGTTTTAACGCCCGTCTTCCATGCGAGGAGGTGAACTTCGTCCAGATACTTCCCAGAGATTGGCGTTGGGAAGAAGAGGTTCAAGGATTGCGCCTGATCGATCCAAGGCTGACGGTCGGCCGCCTGCTGAACGATTTCACGCATGTTCATTTCATACGCCGTGCGGAAGATCGCCTTCTCTTCATCGTTCAGCGTCTCAAGATGCTGGACACTCCCCTTCGACGCAATAACATCCTTCCAGGTTTCCGTATTGTTAATCCCCTTTGTTTCAAAGAGTCGTTCCAAATACTTATTCTTCACCAGGAAGCTTCCAGAAAGTGTTTTTTGAAGATAGGCATTTCCCGTGATCGGTTCGATGCATGGTGTGCAGTCGCAAATGAATCCTGTCGAAGCCGTCGGCTGAACGGAAGTGACATACGAGTTGCGCTGCGTTCCTCCATCAAGCGGGAGCCCGCGTTCCTGACCAAGCTTCACCGAAGCGGCACGTGCGGAGATTCCAAACTTCTGGAAAATATCCTTGTTCATGTTGCGCGCCATCATACTCTCGAGCGGAACGTTCTTCTGCATGAGAAGTCCGTGGTAGCCCATGATCCCAAGACCGATGGAACGTTCGTGCTTCACGGAGTTGATGGACTTCTTGTATTCCACCGGATCCGCCATTTCGCAGAACGTCTCAAGATTGTTATCGAGTGCCTTCACGCAATTGTAGACGATCTCATCCAGCTGAGAATTCCATTCGTCCCATCGTTCGACGTTCAGGTTTCCCAGACAGCAGACGGCCGTTCGTTCTTCATTTGTCGGCAAAACAATTTCTGTGCAGAGGTTGCTCTGCTGAACGAGCAATCCTTTTTCCTTGTGATGCGGAGGAATGGCTTTGTTCACGGTATCAATGAACAGCATGTACGGCTCCCCTGTTTCGGCGCGAACTTTCAAAATTTTGCGCCAAATTTCTCGAGCATTCAATTCCCCAGAAACGGTTTTGTAGTGCGGGTCGATAAGCTTGTAGGGGCGATCTTCTTCCACCGCTTTCATGAATTCGTCGGTCAACACAACGCCGTGGTTGATGTTGAGGCACTTGCGATCCATGTCTCCTCCCGTGGGTTTTCGAATTTCAAGAAAATCCTCGATATCCGGATGATCAATGCGGAGATAGGCGGCGGCCGCTCCACGACGAATGCCGTTGCGAGAAATGGCGATCGTTTCTGAATCCATGATCTTGAGAAACGGAATGACGCCAGAGGAGCGAAGTCCACTCGACTGAAGCGGCGCATTCTGTCCGCGAAGCTCTGACCAATTCGTCCCGATTCCTCCGCCAAACTTGGCGAGAAACGCGTTCTCTCGATAGACGTCGAAAATTCCTTCAAGACTGTCCGGAACGGTATTCAAGAAGCACGAAATCGGCAGACCTTTGCTCGTCCCGATGTTCATGAGTGTCGGTGATGACGCGATGAACCACTGCTTGCTCATGTAGTCGTAGAGCGACTGCGCATGCGCAACATCTCCACGTGCCATTCCAGCGGCAACGCGCGCAAAGAATGTTTGTGGGTTCTCGCAGATATCTCCGTTTGCATCTCGAAGAAAATATCGATCACGCAAGTTCTCAAGACCAAAGTAGGTCATGAGTTTATCGTTTCCAAAATCGAGCTTGATCCCCTGTTGAACGGATTTATCAATCGAGTAGTGCGGGCAGTCCCAGCTGTTTCGATTTTTTGTTTGTTCCAGAATCTCTGCGAGCAAAAAATCACGAGCGGCGGCAAGGTCGTTGTTGGAGAGGGCGTCAATGACGGAGGCGTAGGCTGGCATATGAATGAAGAACGGTTTTATTTTTAGGTCCAATCGTCGAGTACAGCGCCCTTGGCGTATTCCGTCGCTCGATTTTCGAAAAAGTTCGCGTGCTCCTTGGCGTTGACCATGACGTCGAGCCAGGAAAGCGGATTCGGGACATTATACACCTTGTCGAGACCGAGATCATTCAGCTTCTTGTCTGCGGTGTAGCGAATGTATTGTTTCACTTCTTCCGGAGTCAGGCCCGGAACTGCTCCCATGGAGAAACAGGTGTCGATAAATGAATCTTCGAGTTTCACCATGTCGCTGCAGGCTTGATGTAACGTATCACGAAGATTTTGCGTCCAGAGGTGACGGTTCTCTCCCATGAAGTCACGGAAGAGCCGGCAGACGCCCGTACTGTGGAGTGTTTCATCGCGGATACTCCAGGTCACAATTTGTCCGACGCCCTTCATCTTTCCCATGCGAGGGTAGTTCATGAGAATCGCGAACGAGGAGAACAGAGAAACGCCCTCGATGAATCCTCCAAAGACCGCCATGTTCACCGCAAGTTCCTCCATCGAGTTGATGTTGAAACCTTGGATGTACGTGTACTTGTTCCGCATCGACTCGAAATCCAGGAATGCAGAATATTCTTTTTCTGGAAGTCCCAGCGAATCGTTCAGGTAGGAATAGGCCCACACGTGTACGCTTTCCATCGCCGCAAAGGACGAGAGCATCATCTTGATCTCCGGCTTGGGGAAAATCGGAATGAGGTTCGTGTTGTAGTTATTGTTGACCTCAATGTCGCCTTGCGTAAAAAAACGGAGAATCTGGATGATGAGGTTGGATTCCGGAGCGGTCAGTCGAAAACGGTAATCAGAAATATCCGATTCCATGGGAACCTCGGTCGGAAGCCAGTGAGCCTGATTTTGCTTTCGGAAATACTCGAAGTAATGCGGGTATTCAAACGGTCGATAAAACCGTCTGTGCGTAAGCATGGGGCAGGCCCCAATGAACGGGTGTGTCATAAATTCCTCCTTTTGTTTTTATTCTCCAACGGTCGGATCGACGAGACGCGGCTGACGATCCACGTATCGAGGTTCGATGTTGGGATGAATTTCGGGGCCGTCCTCTGGGATGCTCACCGTCTGACGTTCTTCCGGTGTCAAAAATTTCTGTGCGAGATAGCGGAAGACATAGTCTACGACCGACTTCGCATTTGGGATATTCGGATTCTGCGTCGGTCCAGACGGTTCAAAACGCATGTGCGCAAATTTGGACGCGAACACTTTCAATGGCACGCCATACTGGAGCCCGATCGAGATCGCGGTCGCAAAGGCATCAACGAGACCACTCATCATGCTCCCCTCCTTGCTCATGCGCAGAAAGATTTCTCCCGGCTGTCGCGTATCATCGTACAGCCCCACGGTGAGATATCCTTCATGTGTCCCAATCTGAAATTTATGCGTGACGGCTTTTCGCTCGTCATTCAATCGACGACGGCGCGGGGCATTTGTTTGAGTCGCCGTTGTCGCGGTTGTGGGCTTTGCAAAATCGTCGTGGATGGAGGAGGTCATAGAAGGAGTATGAAGATCGTTGGCGTGAAGACGGAGAGAGATGTAGGTTTCGGCTGCGGCGTGTGCTCCGTGCTCACGGAGAATATCGGCAACGGTGGTAGCAATCTCATCAACGGTCGGCACGAGATGGCCGTTGTAGGTTTCTGTCAGTCGAGTGAGCGCGTTCCCCGCAATCCGAGAGGCGTGTTCCAGATCGTCTGTCCCCAGCGTCGTGCAGGCACGAAGGATGGAGGCGGCAAGTCGATCCGCGTCGAACGCCTCAATGCGTCCGTCCGGAGTTCGGACATGCTTTACAGAGATCAGGAAGGCACGAACGGTATCGGCGGCCGAAGATTCGTCGCCAACGTTGAGCCAGTCTTCCTCAGGATTGGAGGGATTCGACATAGAAACACCAACCCGTATCTCTACGGATGGGACGGCCGGACAGGCTCGGATCTCCCCGACCGAAGTCGGAAAAGTGCGTGTTCCGAGTGACTGGCCCGGCAACCACTATATCTTGTGGTTGCCAACGGCATTGTACCACAAGATATAGTGGTCGAAAGGTCAGTGTTTGCAGGAGATTTTTGACGTGTGGATAACCTTTCTCATAGACCGAGGGAAAGATTCAATGCTGTCGTATTTTGTGACGTTGGAGGCTGAATCGGCATCGTAACTTCTTGTTTTTGGCCCAATCGATCATTGTAAAAAACATGCTGTTTTTCTAGGGCGTGTTCGTACACGTCTTTGGTGACGCGAACGTCCTGCAAACAATATTCTCGAAGTTTATCGATCTCCCCTTTTTTCCAATACTCCACCGCCATCAACCCAGAGCCGCTTTTTCCGATTCCAAGTGTTGCGTGTGCGACATCATCAAGCTTCACGCGGAAGCCGATACGCTTTTCGATCTCCACCATGAGATCAACCGTAGGAATTTTTCGAAAATCTCCCGGGTAGTATCTCTGCATGCAGGGATAATCAAATCCAAAAAGGTTGTATCCAATCACGCGATCCGCGCGTTCCAGACGAGGCCAGAGCTTTGGGAGATCCCCTTCCAAAAAAGATTCATAGGTGTCCGTTTCATAAAAATAACACCCCACTAATGAGATGCTGAGGAGCGCGGGATTGTATGCACCAACCTCCTGAAACGTATTCTGGGTTTCGATATCGAGAACAACTTCACGGCGCATATTTTGAGCTCGAAAAATGTATCACACGGCGCGGTTGCGGGCGAGATCTGGAACCTTGTCAAGGAGAAGGAGCTGTGGTAATTCTCCTGTGGTTCTTTTTTCCACGAGGAGGTATGCATGGACCAACAATCGCCCGTAGAAATGATGACGGATTTCGTCGTCTACGTGCAGGGTCCTCCTCGGCGAGGTTCTGCACAGGACGAGTGTTCGCAGATCATCGAACAGATCTGCGGAAGCATTCAGAAGACGTTGATGGGGCCCTTCGAGTCGCAAGATTTTCTCTCGGAGAAGATCGGACGTCTCCTGAGGCTCACTCCCCGTCCGATCGATGTTCGGGATGCAAGCTCCATCCAACGCGGAGTCCTTGTCCTGACGGACTTCAGCGATCTCATGTTCTCGGTCATCCGACCGAGGCGAGATCTGACGAGAGCACATCCGGCGCTCTCGCGTTTGCTCTGGGTGGCGTTCATCGACGAAGATCAGCCCTTCTTCGAGCGAGCGGCCCAGGACATCGGAACGCTGGACGCGAGCCTCGATCAGGCGCCGGTCTGGTCGGTGAAGAGTGAGGATCAGAAGTACCTCGTTCTCACCTCTCGAACAAATCCGACGCTCGCACGTCGCAACGCACGCGCACTCGTCCCGAGTGGATTCGCGAAGATCACCAGCCATGGATTCGCTCCCCCGAGTCCTGAGGCAATTGCCGAAGCCAAGCTTCGCGCCGGAAAGCCGTAGTACATCGCCCCGACAATCTCGTCGGGGCGTTTTTTTCTATTCAAAAACCGGATCGAGTGATCCGGTCTTCGAGTGAAGGTGCGAGAGGTTCAGCGCTTGGGCTTGTTGGCTTTGGCACTGGAGGTGGGGGCGGTCTTCACATTCGCGACGGGGACGACGTGACGCTGAGGAGTTTGGTTCCTCCTCCATGCATCGTCGTGCCTGCGTTCTGGCTCGAGGAGCACGGCGTCGAAGACTCCGGCACCGAGCTTCATTCCTCCGCCGATCAATCCGAGGAAGATCGGGAACGTGAATGCGAGCAGGAAGAGGAAGACTCCTCCGACGAGGGCGACCTGAAACCAGAATTTCACGAAGCTCCAGAGGGAGCTCCGCAACTTTCCGATTCGTTCCTTCGCGTTCGGAGTGACGGGAACGGTTCCAGCGTAACCAGGACGAATTTCTTGCATGAGGCCCTCCTATGGGCTTTTGGGTTGGGAAGGAAGTATGGCTTCTAAGATACGATTGTTCATTTCTGAACATGAAAATATAGCACAAAAAGAGGGTTTTGTCAACCCTCTTATGTCTTATTTGAGCCAATTTTTCTGAAATTTGGCTCTGTTACGAGTTGCGCTTTCGCTCGAATTCTTTGAGGTACAGCTTGCGAATGCGGATCGTTTTTGGCGTCACTTCCACGAGCTCATCATCACCAATGTATTCCAAGGCGAGTTCCAGGTTCATGATGCGCGGTGTATCCAATCCTTCCGCGACACCATCGCCCTTGGAACGCATGTTCGAGAGTTTCTTTTCTTTGCAGATGTTCACCATCAAATCGTCCGGTTTGGCGTTCTGTCCAATGACCATACCTTCATAGACCTTCACGCCGGCGCCGATAAACAGCTGACCACGTTCCTGGGCGGCCTGAAGACCGTAGGAGTTTGATTCACCGTTTTCAAACGCGATGAGCGATCCATGAGAAACGCTTCCGAGTTCTCCAGCGTACGGCTGGTAGCCAAGAAGAAGCGAGTTGATAATCCCCTGTCCTTTTGTGTCCATCATAAACTCGTTACGGAATCCGATGAGACCGCGAGTCGGAATCACGAACTCGAGATAGGCGATGCCATTCTCCACGCGCATGTCTTTCATTTCGCCTTTGCGCTTGCCGAGCTTCTCGATGACCGGGCCCGTCATGGTTTCCGGAACCTCGAGGGTCACCTCTTCAAACGGTTCCACTTTCTGTCCGTCGATTTCCTTAAAAATAACCTGAGGACGAGAAACCTGAAGTTCATATCCTTCACGGCGCATGTTTTCGATCAAGATCGAAAGGTGAAGTTCTCCACGTCCAGAAACAACGTACGTTTCTGAAGTAAGGCCCGGTTCCACTTTCAATGCCACGTCATTCTGCAATTCACGTTCCAGACGTTCCTTGATGTTGCGCGTGGTCGTGTACTGACCTTCCTGACCTGCGAACGGAGAGGTGTTGATTCCGAATGTCATCTTCACCGTCGGCTCTTCAATCTTAATGACGGGGAGTGCTTCTGGTTTTGCGAGATCGGCAATGGTTTCACCGATGTTGATTCCGTCGATTCCCGAGAACGCAACGATTTCACCAGCCGGAGCTTCGGCGATTTCGATTTTCTTCATGCCGTCGAACACCATGATGCTCGTGACTTTTGCCTGCGCAGATTTTCCATCGCGATTGATCCACATGACCGGACCCGGCTTGAACGTGCCGCGAACAACGCGTCCGATGGCGGTCTTGCCCTTGAAGTTATCGTAGCTCACGTTGGCCACAGAAACCTGGAGCGGAGCGTTCACATCGACTTTCGGTTCCGCAACTTCCTTGATCACGGTTTCAAACAGCGGTTTGATGTCCGTCATCTTTGAGAGATCCGTTTCCATTCCAGCCTTCCCCTGTTTCGCCGAGGCATACACGACGGGAAAATCCGTCTGTGCATCCGAAGCACCGAGCGTGACGAAGAGATCAAACGTCTGATCGAGTACCCATTCTGGGCGAGCGTCAGGCTTATCGATCTTGTTGATGACGACGATGATGCGGTGTCCGGCTTCCAGGGCCTTCTTCAGCACGAAGCGCGTTTGCGGCATCGGACCTTCCTTTGCATCGACGAGCAGGAGCGCGCCATCGACCAGGTTCATGATACGTTCAACCTCTCCACCGAAGTCGGCGTGACCTGGGGTGTCGACGATATTGATTTTGACGCCGCCGTACACAACCGCCGCATTTTTCGCGAGAATCGTAATTCCACGCTCACGTTCAAGCGGGTTGGAGTCCATGATGGTGTCGCCTTCCAGACCCTTTTCGCGGAAGGTCTCGGACTGTTTCAACAGGGAATCAACCAAGGTGGTCTTTCCGTGGTCAACGTGGGCGATGATAGCGATATTGCGGAGCTGCATAATGTGGGCGGATCATAGCCAAAAATGGGCACACGGTCAAGGTTTGACGC